>NZ_ANPE02000109.1 GCF_000328305.2 Arthrobacter crystallopoietes BAB-32
GCATTCTTCCCAGCAGGGTGAAAGAAACGGCGGCGCACCCCATAGAGGTGGCCGCCGCCGTCGTCGTTAATGGGCTCAGCGTGAGCGCTGGCGCAGGCGCTGGATGTCGAGGATGACAACCGCACGGGCTTCGAGGCGGACCCAGCCGCGCTGGACGAACTCGGCCAGGGCCTTGTTCACGGTTTCGCGGGAGGCGCCGACGAGCTGGGCCAGTTCTTCCTGAGTCAGCTCGTGTGCGACCAGGATGCCGTCGGTGGCCGGGCGGCCGAAGCGGTCGGCCAGGTCCAGGAGCGCCTTGGCGACGCGGCCGGGAACGTCCGAGAAGACCAGGTCGGCGAGCGAGTCGTTGGTGCGGCGCAGGCGGCGGGCAAGAGCCTGCAGCAGCTGGGCGGAGACTTCGGGGCGGGTCTCGAGCAGGCCGCGGAGGTTCTCGTTCTTCAGTCCTGCCAGCCGGGTTTCGGAGACGGCGGTGGCGGAGGTGGAACGCGGGCTCGGATCGAAGAGCGCCATCTCGCCGAAGAGTTCACCGGGGCCAAGGATGGCGACCAGGTTTTCGCGGCCGTCGGCAGCCGTGCGGCCGAGCTTGATCTTGCCGGAGACGATGAAATAGAGCTGGTCGCCCTGGTCGCCTTCACGGAACACCGAAGCGCCGCGCGAGAGGTCAACCTCAGTCAGCTCATCCGTCAGCGCGGCAAAAACGTCGTCGTCGAGGGTGGCGAAAAGAGGTGCGCGGCGAAGTATCTCGATGTCCATGTAGTCTCCTGTTTCAGTCGTTGGGCGGTCAGCCGTCGCTTGCTGGCTGGGCACTGCCTCCCATTCTGCCGCATGAGTTGGGCATGTGACATCTTCCACAAGCGGATTTTCGCTGAAAGGTAACGAAAATCCCAAAGGGTTGGGGGAGTCTTATCGGCAAGCGGTGCCGTTGCCCATAACCCATGAAGACCAAGGCATATTCCCAGCCTGGGCGACTAGACTGGTAGGCAAACTCCGGCAATCGATGGAGACAGCTTGCTTTTTGGCCTGACCATTCTGGACATCGTCCTGATCCTGGTGCTGCTTTCCTACTTGATTGCGGGCCTGCGCAAGGGATTCCTCGTGACCCTTGGCGGCATCATCGGCTTCGCCATCGGCGCCGTCGCCGCGTTCCTGGCCATTCCGTACGTGAGCATGTGGGTGCCGGACCAGGGCTGGAGGCTGACTGCCATCATAGCCGTCGCCGTGCTGCTCGTGATCCTGGGCCACGCGATAGGTTCCGGAATCGGCCGGAGCATCCGCGGCCGGATCGATTTTCCGACCGTCCGGCCGCTCGACCGGCTGCTCGGCGGGGCGGCGAACCTTGCGGTGGCGGCCTTGGTGATGTCGATGCTGGCCTTCAGTATCGGGGCCCTCGGCGTTCCCTTTGTATCCCAGCAGATCGCAGCTTCCAAGGTCATCCAGACCATTGACTCGCTCACGCCTGCGCCGGTGAAGACCTGGCTGGCGCAGGCCCGGTCCATCGCGGTGCAGGACGGCATTCCCATGGTGCTGGACGAAGCGGCCCCGGCCGATCCGGCGCCGGTTCCGGATGCGAGCACTGACACTCCCGCCTTGAACGAGGCCGCAGCGTCCGTGCTCAAGATCGCCGGAACCGCGTTCCAGTGTGGGCAGAACCAGACCGGTTCCGGGTTTGTCATCGCCCCTGGCCGCATCATGACCAACGCCCATGTGGTGGCCGGTGTCAACGAGCCGATCGTGGAGATCCCGGACGGCCGGGTACGTCCGGCCCGGGTAGTGCACTTCGATCCGCAGCGGGACATCGCCGTGCTGGCGGTGGAGGACCTGGAGCTGCAACCGCTGGCTGTCGGCGACGTTCTTGCAGATGGTTCCCTGGCCGCCTTCCACGGCTACCCTGCCGGCGGGCCGTTCCAGAGCCACCCCGCAACGGTCCAAGGCCGGTCAACGGTGCTGGTGCAGAACATCTACGGCGCGGATCCGTCCGAACTCGAGGTCTACACCCTCGCCGCGGACGTGGAACAGGGCAACTCCGGGGGACCGCTGTTGGACCAGCAGGGTCGGATCGCGGGCATGGTCTTCGCCAAGGCGACGGACGATGTCCCCGTCGGCTATGCCTTGACGCTCGAGGAGATCCTCCCGGTCATCAACGACTCCATGGTCTACCAGGAGACGGTCGCCGCCGGCCAGTGCATCCGCAAGTAGGCGTGCGGGCAGTCAGCGACCCGGCCTGCTACAGCCGCGAAGCGAGCAGATCGACAGCGAACTTGTAGCCGCTGATGCCTGCACCGGCGATCACGGCGACGGCGATGCCTGAGATGTAGGAGTGGTGGCGGAACTCCTCGCGCCGGTGGATGTTGCTGATGTGCACTTCCACCACGGGAAGGTCGACGCCGGAGAGCGCGTCGCGCAGCGCAACTGACGTATGGGTGTAACCGCCAGGGTTGATGACAATTCCGGCCGCCGTGCCACGGGCGGCATGGATGGCGTCGATCAGGACGCCCTCATGGTTCGACTGCAGGCACTCCACCGCCAGTCCATGGGCCTCTGCCGCCCGTGCGGCGAGGGTTTCCGCGTCCTCCAAGGTGTCGGAGCCGTAGATCTGCGGCTCACGCGTGCCCAACAGGTTGAGATTGGGGCCGTTGAGGACCAGGAGTTTACGTGTGCTGCTGCCGGTGGAATGTTCACTCATGTTGCCCACTATGCCGCATGGTGCTGCCCTCCCGCGGGAAGCAACGGGGCCGCCGCAGCAGTGCTGCGGCGGCCCCGTGCGGATGGTGCTGGATGGTCAGCCCTTGAGTGAGGTGGCGATCTGCTGCATGACCGTGTTGTCGGCCAGCGTGCTCGCGTCACCTGCTTCGCGGCCCTCGGCGATGTCCTTGAGCAGCCGGCGCATGATCTTGCCGGACCTGGTCTTGGGAAGTTCCGGCACTACCAGGATCTGGCGCGGCTTGGCGATCGGGCCGATCTCCTTGCCGACATGGTTCCGCAGGGTGGTGACGATCTCCTCGTCCTGGGCGGCGTTGCCGCGCAGGATCACGAAGGCTACGACGGCTTCGCCGGTCGTTTCGTCCGCGGCCCCGACCACGGCGGCTTCGGCGACCGACGGATGGCTGACCAGCGCGGACTCGATTTCGGTGGTGGAGAGCCGGTGCCCGGACACGTTCATCACGTCGTCCACGCGGCCCAGCAGCCAGATGTCGCCGTCGTCGTCCTTTTTGGCGCCGTCCCCGGCGAAGTACATGTTCTCGAAACGGGACCAGTAGGTGTCCTTGTAGCGTTCCGGGTCGCCCCAGATGCCGCGCAGCATCGCGGGCCACGGTTCCCTTACCACCAGGTAGCCGCCGTGCCCGTTGGGCACCGGCTGGCCGAGTTCGTCCACCACGTCCACGGCGATGCCGGGGACGGCGACCTGGGCGGAGCCGGGCTTGGTGGCGGTGACGCCGGGCATCGGGGCGATCATGTGCGCGCCGGTTTCGGTCTGCCACCACGTGTCCACGATCGGTGCCTTGTCGCCGCCGATGACGCGGCGGTACCACATCCAGGCCTCCGGGTTGATCGGTTCGCCGACCGAGCCGAGGACGCGGATGGAGGAGAGGTCGTACTTGGCGGGGATGTCCTCGCCCCACTTCATCATGGTGCGGATCGCCGTGGGCGCCGTGTACATGATCGAGACTTTGTACTTCTCCACGAGCTCCCACCAGCGGCCCTGGTGCGGAGAGTCCGGCGTGCCTTCGTACATCAGCTGGGTGGCGCCGTTGATCAGCGGGGCGTAGGTCACGTAGGTGTGCCCGGTGACCCAACCGATATCGGCGGTGCACCAGTAGACGTCCGTTTCCGGGTGCAGGTCGAACGTGGCCTTGTGCGTGAACGCGCTCTGGGCGAGGAAGCCGCCGGTGGTGTGCAGGATGCCCTTGGGCTTTCCGGTGGTGCCGGAGGTGTAGAGGATGAACAGCGGGTGTTCGGCATCGTGCGGCACCGGGGTGTGCTCGGCGGAGGCGCTTTCGACGGCGTCGTGCCACCACTGGTCGCGGCCCTCATGCCAGTCGATGGGCTCGCCGTTGCGCTTCACGACGACGACGTTGGCGACGCTGTGGCCTTCGGCCTCGAGGGCGGCGTCCACGGCGTTCTTCAGCGGGCTCGGCTTGCCCCTGCGGTAGGTGCCGTCCGCCGTGACGACGAGCTTGGCTTCGGCATCGTCGATGCGGCTGCGCAGCGCGTCGGCGGAGAACCCGCCGAACACCACCGAGTGGATGGCGCCGATCCGGGCACACGCGAGCATGGTGATGACGGCTTCGGGAATCATCGGCAGGTAGACAGCCACGCGGTCTCCCTTGGCTACGCCGAGCGACTCGAAGGCGTTGGCCGCCTTCTTGACTTCCTCGGTCAGCTGGGCATAGGTGTAAGTGCGTGTGTCGCCGGGTTCGCCTTCGAAGTAGATGGCCACCCGGTCGCCCAAGCCGTTCTCCACATGGCGGTCCAGCGCGTTGTACGCCGCGTTGAGCGTCCCGCCGACGAACCACTTCGCGAACGGCGCGTCCGACCAGTCCAGGGCCTGGGTGAAATTCTCGTCCCAGGTCAGGAGTTCACGCGCCTGCTTGGCCCAGAACGCCGGCCGGTCCGCGTTGGCCTCGGCATAAACATTTGCCTGGACCACCGCATTGGCGGCGAACTCTTCGCTCGGCGCGAACTTCCGGTTCTCCTGCAGCAGGTTCTCCAGTGCGTCGCCCTGGGTGGCGGACTGGACACCGTTGGCTTCAGACATGTGAAGACCTTTCGTGTTGCGGCTGGCATGGCGCGCCGACAGGGGAGCGGCTGCCACTCGTGCTGATCATCACATTAGTACCTGCCCGGAACATCCGTGTCCGGCATCACAGCCGAGGATGTAAAAGGCCGTAATTCTGCGCCAAGCGGTTAAAACCACTCTTGCCGGCTGCAGCGGTTCGGGTAGTGAAGCACTTAATCCTTGACTACGCTGAAATCAACTGGCCCTCTGGACAGGCTGCCTGGCCGTAACGAACGGAGAATGACGATGACAGATCCTGCCGTGATCAACCGCGACGGTGTAGGCGAGGCGGTGGCCGGTCCCTTTACCGTGCGTGACATTACCGTGGCATTGTCCGTGGTCCTTTTGTTCCTGGCTTCCGTCCTTCCGTCGGAGGTTTTCCGCGGAATCGTGTTCAACGTGTGGAACTCAGCGCCTCTGTTCCAGCTGGGCCTGAGCATCCTGCTGCCGGTCATGGTGTTGGCTTTGTTCGCCATTCGTCGGCTGGCGCCTAAAACGAGGCTGAGGATCGGGTCCCTCTCCGTGGACCAGTTTGCATCGGTCGTGGCATGTTTCAATGCCGCCTACTACTTCCTTGAGCTCGTCTCCGGGTTCGACCTGGTGTCAGTCGTTGGCTTCGTCGGTGGCCTTGGTCTGCTGGCGGCCACTGTTTGCGCGCGATGGATTCCGCAGTTCCGCGCCGACTTCGTGGGGCGGCCGGAAAGTGCCGCTCACCCGGTTGCCCGGGATGCGGTTGAGCCCCGCCCCAAGGTTGCCAAGCCGAAGGAGCCGGCCGCAGCCTCGGGCCGCTCAGTGAACGCCTCCGCAACCATGGCGGCCGGAGCAGGTCCCGCAGCCAATGGACCGGCCGGACACACTGCCTTCAGCGCCGCTGCTGAAGCCGCTCGTCCTGGCGCCGGCGTTTCAGAAGGTGCAGCGACTGCGCAGGCCTCACGGGAGCCGATCACTGCCGCCGCAGGCACAGGCCATGGAGCATCTGCCGGGGCCATCAGGTCCGGTTCGGGAGCAGCCACCCGGGGCACGGGCGAGTCCCTGAGGAAATCGGGCACCGCAGCCGGCACATCAGAAGCGAAGGCGCCGGCAGGTCCGCCGGAGGACCAAACGGCGCCAGGGGCAGCCGATGGGGAGGCCGTAGGCATCCCGATCTCCGACGACGAGGCCTCCGCGGCAGTTGCCGCAGGGAAGGCGGCTGAAGCAGGCAGTGCCGCTGCCTCGGCCACCGCAGCCACCGAGTCGACCGTTCCGGCCGAACGCGGCGACAAGACGGAGGCGCACAGCCTCGCTGGAGCGGGATCCCGCGGGCCCGATGCTGGCAAGGGCCAGCCGGACGCTGCGCTCTCCGCTGCCAGCGGCACCGAACGCACTGACGGCCCGGCTGGCGCCCGCCAGGAGGAGACGACCGGGGCAACCGTGGACTCCACGCCGAAGACCGCTGCGATGGGAACAGCTGCTGCGGGAACGAACCGGGAACATGGCGGACCGATCAGCGCCACGCGCGAGCACTATGAAGAACCGGATGAGGAAGAGACCGCGTACGAAGCGTTCTGGTTTGCCGTCGGCCGCACGCGTCCGGTATTCGACGAGGGCACCGGGCAGGTGGCCTTCACGTTGGAACCGGGGGCCTGGATTCTCGCGCTGCAGGACCGCGGCGACGAATTCCTGGTCCAGCACACCGACGGCAGGGTTGGCGTGCTGAAGGACCTGACGAACATTGAGCGCGCCTAGCAACGTACGGCGCAGGCCGCGCAAAGCCGCCGCGGAGGAGTCGCCGCTGGCCTTGAAACGACGTGCCCGCCGGATCAACAAAATTCTCGCCGAACAGTATCCCTACGCTGTGGCGGAACTCGATTTCCGTAACGCGTTCGAACTGCTGGTGGCTACCGTCCTGTCGGCCCAGACCACGGATGTGCGGGTCAACGCGACGACGCCGGCGCTGTTCGCCCGCTACCCGGATGCCAAGGCGATGTCCGAAGCGGACGAAGCGGACCTGCAGGAAATGATCCGGCCCACCGGTTTCTTCAGGGCGAAGGCACAGAGCCTGCTGGCGCTGTCCCACCGCATCGTGGACGAGTACGACGGCGAGGTGCCCAACAAGCTCGAGGACCTGGTGACCCTGGCAGGAGTGGGCCGGAAAACGGCCAACGTCGTCCTTGGCAACGCCTTCGGCGTTCCCGGAATCACCGTCGACACCCACTTTGGCCGCCTGGCCAGAAGGTTCGGCTGGACGAATTCGACCGATGCGGTCAAGGTCGAATCCGACGTTGCCGCACTGTTCGAGCCCAAGGACTGGACCATGCTGTCCCATCGCGTTGTGTTCCACGGGCGCCGGGTCTGCCATGCCAAGAAACCGGCTTGTGGGGCATGCCCGGTTGCGGACCTGTGCCCGTCGTTCGGTGAGGGCGAGACCGACCCTTCGAAGGCAGCCAAGCTCCTTAAGTACGAGCTGGCCCCTGGCCGCGAGGAGCTGTTGGAACGGATGCGTGCCGGTGAGACCCGTGCCGAACTGCGTGCCAGCGGTTTTAAGCTGGATGCATGAGTGCCAAGGCGGATCTGCAGAAGCTGGTCAGCGTACCGCTCAGCGAACGGTTGTCGGTCCGCGACCGTGAGCGCTGGTACAACGTCGACCTGGATGAGGACGACAGCCGGACTGCCGCAGTGCTGATGCTTTTCGGCGCGCTTGACGATACGCCGGCGGAATTCCACGATTCAGTGGTTCCTGACGACCTCGACCTGCTGTTCGTCGAGCGCGCTGCAACGCTGTCGTCCCATCCGGGCCAAGTAGCCTTCCCCGGTGGCGGGATCGACCCGGACGACGACGGGCCGGTGGCGGCTGCCTGCGGGAGGCAGTGGAGGAAACCGGTTTGGACGCCGAGGGCGTGGAGGTGCTGGGAATCCTGCCGCAGATTCCGCTCTCGGTAAGCAACTTCCTGGTGACCCCGGTGCTCGCGTGGTGGACCTCGCCGTCGCCCGTGGCCGTCGTCGATTTCGCGGAGTCCGCACAGGTCTTCCGTGTCCCGGTGGCGGACCTGCTTAATCCGGAGAACCGGCGCACGGCAGTCATCCAGCGCAACGGGCAGGTTTTCAAGAGTCCCTGCTTCCTGGTGCATAACGTCATCGTCTGGGGTTTCACGGCGATCGTTTTGAATCACCTGTTCGACGACCTGGGCTGGACGATGGCGTGGGACGCGACGCGAGAAATCCCCGCTCCGCTGCGTCCTGCCGCACAGGTTGAGGAGTAGCGCCAAGCTTGGAGCGCAGTTGCGCCGGGATCGTGATCGTGACCGGCGCGAGGGCGGGAACGGAAGCGCGTCCAGGGCTGAAGAAGCCTTCCGGAGACGTGGCCTGGGAGGCATTCTGTGCACGCTGCTGCAGCCGGTATCCGCCGACCGAGAGGACCGAAACCATCGATCCGAAAGCCAGTTTGTCGATGACAGTCCTTTTGAACGAGGTCTCCTTCAGGGGGCCTTCGATCAAATGGCCAGAGGTCCGTTTCAGCCCCCACTTGGCAGCCGACGAAAGGCCTTGCGCGGCCATCGCCACCGGTCCGGCGGCGGCCAGGGCCAAGGCCTGATCACCGTACTTATCCATGACAGTGGTAGCCCGGCTCGCGGATGAAGGACGATTAAGATGTCCCAAACGGTCCAGTGGCTTCCGCGCCCCATGCGAAACCGGCCAGAGCGCCGCCCGCAATGGCTGCGGCAGGCTTGCGGCAAGGGCAGATCCCGTGGTCCGGAGTGTTTCCTTCGCATAGGCGGACTGGTCTGCCAACTGATCGATGATACCGGCGAAACGGTCTGCTGCCTTCTTGAGCCGCGCAGCCGCCGCGGCGTGGGCGAGCAGCGCGCCAGCGCCGGCGCTGAGAACAGAAACCAGGACCGAGACCCCGACTGAGATGGCGACGTCCTGGACGAACATCGCCGCCTCATCCGCCAGCGCGGTATGTGCCGCCTCGACTGCTTCCGCCATGCGGTTGCAGTCCGCGGACAGCGAACGGCAGGCTTCGGCAATGTTGGACCCACAGAGATACAGCTGGCTGTGGTGCCCATTCAGCAGTGTGATGTCCGCGGCGCGCTGACCGGCGAGCGGAGCGGTGGCGGCTGACCAGTATTTCGCCACACTGGCGTCGACCTCCGCGGCCAGCAGGGACCAGGCCGCCGCGGCGGCGCGCATGGCCTCGGCGTCTCCGGAGGGCCATACCCTGCCTGCGAAGTCCGCGATGAACTGGCCGAATTCCGGAATAACCGGGAAACGGCCGCCTACGGCTGACGCGGCGGGCACCGGGCAGAGCGCGCGTGCGTGCGGTTCCGGTGGCACTTCATACGGCATGGGCGCTCCACCAGCCACCTGCTCGGTAAAAGCGTAAAGGGAAGCTGCTGTCCGGGTATGGTAAGCCACCGACCCATAGGCGGCTTCCAAGCCATCCAAAGCGGCCAGGATGTCTGCGGCAGCCGCATCATACGCCTCGCCCCAGGCCATGGCTTCCGTTTCCCAGCCGGACATGCCGGCCGCCACCGAAGTGCGGGCAACTGCCTCCACACGCAGATCCGCCCAGCTGGCCGCTGCGGATTGGGCGGCCCTGGCAGACCCGAGCATCGCTTCGGTATCTATGGTCAGAACGGCCATGCTCCTCCTTGTCCCGTTGCCGGCGGGGTTCCGGCAGGCGCTGGAATCAGCGTAGGGAAAGGCCCTCGGCGGGGCCATGGACCGCTGCCGGCTTGTGGATAAGTTCCTACTTGGCCTCGGCGTAGGAGCCCACTACGGCGATGCTGAGGGGAAAATCGACCGGAATCCGGCCGAACATCAGGCGTATCGCTTCGGCGGCCGCCTGTTCGATCAGGGCACAGGCAACATCGGCCTGGTCCTGGCGCACATGCAGGACCACTTCGTCATGCATGAAGAACACCAGTTCCCCGACAACGGTGCCGGCCGCAGCCGAAGCCCGCAGCCGTCGTCGTACTTCCGCCAGCCAGCACAGCGCCCACTCGGCCGCCGTCGATTGGACAATAAAGTTGCGGGTGAAACGGCCCCGGCTCCGTGCCGCCGCATCGGCCCGCCGCTGTTCGTCGGCACTGGCGCTGAGCTGGACCCGCCGCCAGTTCTCGGATGGCGGCGGGCAGCTGCGGCCCAGATAGCTGCTCACGACCTGCCCCGCTTCGCCCGCGCGGGCCGCCCGTTCGACGGTGCCAATAGCCCGCGGATAGGTCTTGGCGAGCTGGGGCATCAGGCGGCCGGACTCGCCCGTCGTCGCCCCATACATGGCACCCAGCATCGCCACCTTCGCCTTGCCGCGGTCCCCGCCGAACCCGGCATCGGCAATCCCCTGGTAGAGGTCCTTTCCCTGCGCCGCCGCCGCCAGCGCCTCATCCTGGGCCAAGGCGGCGAGCACCCGCGGCTCAAGCTGGGAAGCATCGGCGACCACCAGCCGGCAGCCGTCATCAGCGCGCGCAGCATCCCTGACCTGCTGCGGAATCTGCAGCGCGCCGCCGCCGCGCGATGCCCACCGTCCGGTCACCACGCCGCCAACCACATACTCGGTCCGAAACCGTCCCGCGCCCGCCCAGGAGTCGAGCCAGGACCAGCCGTTCGCCGACGCCAGCCGGGCCAGTTTCTTGTATTCCAGCAGCGGGCCAATGGCCGGGTGCCGCTGCCCGCGAAGCTCCCAGGACCGTGTGCTCCGGACTTCGATACCTGTCCGGTGCAGCGCCCGCAGCAGTTCCTGCGGCGAATCCGGGTTGAAGGCAGGAACGCCGAGCAGCCGGTGCAGTTCGGCGGCGAGCTCCTCCAGCTTGGCGGGCCGCCGGCCCGGACCAGGACGGGGACCGATCAGCCGGGTCAGGATTTCTTCGTGCACGTCCCGCCGCCAGGGCAGGCCCGAATGCTCCATCTCGGCGGCCACCAGGCGCCGGCGGATTCGGCGGCGAGGAGGAGCTGGAGGCGGTCCCGGCTCGGCGATCCGGCCACTGCCGCCAGCTGGTCCTGCAATTCCTGCAGCAGGTCTTCCAGTGAAATGGCCGCGGGCTGCGCGTCGAACAGCGTGAACTGGTCCGGCGCAGGCTCCTCCGGCGCATCCGCTGGCAGGCTGGTTCCGCGCTCCCGGAGCTTGCGCACGTAAGGTGTTCCCGCGGCGTACTCGGACAGCGCGAGGATGTTTCGCGCCAGGGACAGATCGTGGCAGCGGTCCACGGAGACACCTGCCCGCAGCAGGGGCAGGTAGCGGCTGCGCGTGTTATGCCAGACCCACCGCAGCGAGGGTTTTTCCAGGGCACGGACCGCCTCGGGAAGGTCCCGGGAACTGACGACGGCGGCGGGCGCGGTGGGTGCGCCCGTTGCGTCCGCCGGCTGGAGCCGGAACCGGCCGGCGCCGCCGTCGCTGTTGCCTCGGGCTCCCGGCGCAAGAACCATGTACACACAGGTATTCTCGCGCACGGTGCGCGGCGGCTTGTCCTCCACAGGACGCGGTTGTCCACATCGGGCCTGCCGGCTCTTTGTCCGCCGGGCAGGCAGGGACAGGCTCGTCGTATGCAGACGGAGAGTATGGCAAGCCGGCAGTGGACACCCCGGTATGACGGGCCGGAGGTCCTGCTCATGACAGCAGCCGCACGGTTGCGCGATGAAGTGGCCAGGGTGGCAGCGGCAGCAGGGGTGGAAGTCCGGTTGCTCGACCTGCCGGATGCCGGACGCATTCCCGAAGGCAGCGTGGTGGTGCTGGGCAGCGATGCCGCAGCGAGGCTGCCCAGGCTGGCAGCCGAGGTGATCGTCGCGGGGTTTCCGGAGGAATCCACGCTGTTGTGGGAACAAGCCGCAGCGGTCGCAGCCCATCGGGTTGCGGTTCTTCCCGAAGCGGCCGGTTGGCTGGCCGAGTACCTCAGCCGCAGCCGGCATGGCGATGCCCGCGGCAGCGTGGTGGCCCTGCTGGGAACCAACGGAGGAATCGGCTGTTCCACACTGGCCTGCTGGCTGGCTGCGGACGCTGCCGGGCGCGGTCTGTCCACCCTGCTGGTCGATACCGATCAACTCGGCGGCGGGCTGGAATCCGGACTGGGATGGGACCAGGTCCCCGGGCTGCGCTGGCCGGACCTCGCCGGTGTGCGCGGTTCGGTCAACCCTGCCCAGCTGCGGGCCTCGCTGCCGGCCGCCGATGGCTTCTCGCTGCTGGGCTGGGGGAGCGGACAGGGTCCCCAGGGAACGACGGATATTCCGCGGCAGGCCGTGACGGAGATCGTGGCCGCCGCGGCGGCGGGCTTCGACCTGGTCGTCGTCGATGCGGGCAGGGCCCGGGGTGAAGCCGGTAGTTGGCTCTCCGCGGCGGACCGCGCCTTGCTGATCATGCCGGCCGGTACCCGCGGAATCGCCGCGGGGACTGCGGCCGGAGGGTTCCTGCAACCCATACCGACCAGCGCAGTTGTCCGCGGGCCCCTGCCTGCCGGGCTCGATGAGGAGCTGGCCGCAGAACACGCAGGGCTGGAACTGGCGGGATACCTCCCAGGACTGCGCGGCCTGGCAGCGGCGCAGGAGAGGGGCAGGCTGCTGGAAAAAGCCAAGCACCGCGCAGTGCGGCGCCTGATGCGGCGCCTCGGGCCCAGCCTTGCACCGTCCGGCGGACGGACGGCTTGAACCATGGGCTACCAGGCAGGACCACATGGACGCCGCGCGGCGCGGATACCGGCGGGCACACCGATGGATTTGGCAGCTTTCCGCGATGCGGTGCTGGCCGACCCGTCACCGGTCACTGGAGCGCGCGTCGCTGCAGCGGTCCAGACGAGCGGCCAGGTCCTCGGCACAGCGGCGGTGCTTGAAGCCGTCGAGAACCTCAACGCCGACCTGCGCGGACTCGGGCCGCTGCAGAAGCTGGCCCAGGAAGGCACTGTCACGGACATCCTCGTTAACGGGCCGCAGGAGGTCTGGACGGACGGCAGCGGCGGGCTGCGGCAGACCGAGGTTGTATTCGCCAGCGATGCGGAGGTCCGCGCCTTGGCCGCGCGGCTCGTGACGGCGGGCGGGCGCCGGTTGGATGACAGCAATCCCTGCGTGGACGTGCGGCTTGAAGGCTACCGGGTCCACGCGGTGCTCCCGCCGGTCTCGACCCAGGGGACACTGCTGTCGATCAGGATCCGGCGCCCGCAGGTTTTTACGCTGGCCGAGCTGTTGGGCGATGCGCCGGAATGGCTGCCCTATCTCGAGGCCGTGGTGGCCAGCCGGCTGAACTTCCTCATCAGCGGCGCCACCGGATCAGGAAAAACCACACTGTTGTCGGCCATGCTCGGGTTGGCGGAATCCACTGAACGCCTGGTCCTTGTCGAGGACGCGGCCGAGCTCAACCCGGAGCATCCGCATGTAGTCGGCCTGCAAAGCCGGCACAGCAACGTAGAGGGCAGCGGCACCGTGGACCTCGGGGAACTTGTCCGGCAGGCGTTGCGGATGCGGCCGGACCGGTTGATCGTGGGGGAGTGCCGCGGCGCCGAAGTGCGGGACTTCCTGGCCGCGATGAACACCGGTCATGCCGGCGCCGGCGGCACGGTCCATGCCAACTCCGCCGCAGGTGTTCCGGCCCGCTTGGCCGCCATGGGTGCGCTCGCCGGCATGTCGCCTGAAGCGCTGGCGCTGCAGGCAGGCAACGCCTTGGACCTGGTCATCCACCTCGAACGCTCCGAGGGCGGCCGCAGAATCGCGGAGCTGGCCCTGATCAACTGCACGTCCGGAGGAGGCTTGCAGTCTGTGCCTGCGCTGAAGGCTGTGGGCGGAACGATTCTGGAGGGTCCGGGCTGGGCAGAGCTGCAGGACCGGTTGGCGCCGTGGGGGCTCCGGCGGCCGGAAGCGGGAGCGCTGTGAGCGGGCTGCTGGTCTTCGGGCTTTGCCTCTGCGGCGTATTGCTGTTGCGCGGGACGGGTTCGGCATGGTTTCGACGTCCGAAGGGCCGGGCGCGCCGGGGCGGCGGCATGAGCACCAAAGCGTACGCCGAATGCGCCCACGATCTGCCTATGTTCGTCAGGCAATTGGCCGCCTTGCTGCGGGCCGGCAGCACTCCCGCGCGGATGTGGGTCGAAGCAGGCCGGATCTACGGACCTGACGAGGGCGGCTCCGGCCGCAGCCAGGCTCCCGGTACTGCTGTAGCCACCGAACCCCTGCCCCAGCCGGAGCTACCCGCATTGCTGCAGCCGGGTATACGGGCTGCAGCCCAGGCCGCAGGCTTGGGTTTGAGCGTTGCTTCGGCACTGCGCCAGGTGAGGGTGCCTGCGGGGGTTCCGGCCGAAACTGCCCGCTTGGTATCCCGTTTGTGGCACGACCTCGGCTCCTGCTGGGAAGCCGCGGAACAGACCGGGGCGCCGCTGGCCGTGCTGCTGGACAACTATGCACACCACCTGCAGCACCAGCTGGACGCGGCAGCTGCACGCCGGACGGCTCTGGCCGGGCCACGCGCAACCACAACGCTGTTGGGATGGCTGCCCTTGCTCGGGCTCGGGCTGGGCATCGCGATGGGCGCGGACCCGTTGGGCATCCTCCTCGGGACGCCGTCAGGGTTGCTGATCCTCGGCGCCGGCCTGGCTTTGCTGGCAGCCGGCCGGAAATGGTCGCTTCGGCTGGTCAACACTGCGGCCAAGGAGTAGGGACATGGTTGCTGCTCTGCTGGTAGCACTGCTGGCGCTGGCCGGATTCCTGCTGCTGGCTCCGCCAAGGTTGCGCGGGCTCGGCCGCGAAGGCACCGGAACCGGACGGATGGCGCGACCACTCCGCCCATCGAACGGACCAGGAAACGGGGCAGCGGACCGGCTGCCTGACGCTGCCCTCATGCTGGACCTGCTGGGCGCGATGTTCCGCGCGGGCACCTCGCTGCCGGTCGCCGTACGGACTCTTGCCAGGGTGGCCGAGGGAGAGAGCAGCCTGAGACTGGAAAAAGTGGCAGCGGCGCTGCAACTGGGAACCGAATGGAGCAGCGCATGGGCGCTGGCCGGGGACGACGAAAACCTGGCCGGTATCCGCGAAGCGTTGAAGTTCGGTGCGGCGACCGGTGCCCCATCGGCCGACATCCTTCACGCGCAGGCCGAGCAGCTCCGGCGCCGGCGGAAACAGGAAGCCGAACGCCGGGCGGCCGCTTTGGGCACCAAACTGGTCCTGCCCCTGGGCCTGTGTGCGCTGCCGTCCTTTGTCTGTCTGGGCATTGTTCCCGTCCTGATCTCGCTGCTGCCGCAGCTCTGATGGGCGCAAGTCATCCTTCACAGCGCGTCCGGCGTGCCGGTTGTCCACGTACAACAACACGTGGCTGCCGGCGAAGCCTCCCGCCGGGAAAGCTCGTAAGTACCGCAACACCGCGGCAATCCACAGGAGGAAAAATGTCATCATCGTCATCGTCCCTGGCGGCCCGCTCCATCATCGAAGCCGAGCCCGGCGAAGCGCGGCAGGAGGCCGAAGTGATCGAGTTCCCGACCGACCGAAACTCGGAAGGCAGCCGCCGCTGGCGCGATCTTGTTGGTTCCGAGGCCGGAATGGCAACTGCCGAATATGCCATCGCCACGCTGGCTGCAGTGGCCTTTGCCGGACTGCTCGTGCTGATCCTGCGCAGCGGCGAAGTGAGGGGTCTGCTGATGAACCTCGTCGAGTTGGCCCTGACAGCAGTGTGACTCGCATGATCCGGCCATCAACCCGTCTGGTGCCTCGTAGCTGGTTCCGCGTCGCTGCGCACACCGGACCATGTGCAGAAGAGGATAGCGATCGTGGGTCGGTCACGGCCGAGACCGCCATCGTCCTGCCGGCCGTTGTCGCGGTCCTGGCCATGCTGCTGGCGGGTGCGACGGCCGGATCGACACAGCTTCAGCTCGAGAAGGCGGCGCAGACTGCAGCCCGCCAGCTTGCCCGCGGTGAGACCGGCGCGGAAGCGGCCATGGCCGTGCGCCGGATCGCCGGCAGCAGGGCGGCGCTGGCCTCCGGCAACCAAGGCGGCTGGGTCACGGTCAGGGTCAGCGCGGCGGTGCCTGGACCGTGGGCCGGCGCCGCCGGCTGGACATTGACCGCGGAGGCATCGGCGCCGGCGGAACCGCATGCCGGCATCGGGACTGCCCGATGACCTCGCGGCCGGCCCGGTTCGCACGGGACCGCGGTGCCGGCACGGTGCTCGCAGCCGGGGTGGCCCTGATGCTGTGCATCCTGCTGGCAGCGATAGCCCTGGCGGTGCAGGCAAGCGCAGCATCATCGCGTGCGGCCAAGGCAGCGGACCTGGCCGCACTGGCCGCGGCTGATGCCGCATGGGGCCTGATTGATGGAGAACCGTGCTTGCTTGCGGCCGACGTCGCCCGCAAGCACGGAGCATCGCTGCTGGAGTGCCGCAGAACGGGCCCAGCGGGGCACGTCGTCGATATCGACGTCAGTGTGCCGCTGCAGGTGTTCGGCTGGCTCGATCCACCATGGCAGGCGGCCAAGGGCGTGAGCAGGGCCGGGCCGCCGGGTCCTCTTCCGCAGCCTGTCAGATGACCGGCTCTTGGACGGGGACGGCGGCGGCTTGCAGCAGTGCGTCGAGCAGGATGACGGCTCCGGCTTTGTCCAACGGGTTGTTCTTGTTGCCGCACTTGGGCGACTGGACGCACGAGGGACAGCCGGAGTCGCATTCGCAGGCCTGGATGGCATCGCGGGTGGCTGAGAGCCAGATCCGTGCAGCCTCAAAGCCCCGCTCGGCGAAGCCTGCTCCGCCCGGATGGCCGTCGTAGACGAAGATGGTGGGCTTGCCGGTGTCAGCATGCAGCGCCGTCGAGACCCCGCCGATATCCCAGCGGTCGCTGGAAGCCACGAGGGGCAGCAGTCCGATACCGGCATGCTCGGCAGCGTGCAGGGAGCCCGGGATCCGGGCAGCGGTCAGCCCGGCCGCCGTCAGATCCTGCTCCCCGACGGTAAACCAGACGGCTTTGGTGAACAGTTCGCGGGCCGGCAGATCCAGAGGCTCCTCGCCCATGATCTCGTTGGATATGAAGGCCTTGCGCTGGAAGGACACGACTTTGGTGGTGACTTTGACATCTCCGAAACTGGCTCGGACGGTGCCCCAATCGGCGCTGCGGTGTTCCTCGAGCACCTCGATCTGGGTGACATCGCGGGCCTGCGTGTAGTAGTCCGGGTTGGACCTGGTCACCATGGCGCAATGGTCTTGTTCGTTGAGTTCGTCCACGACGTAGGTGGTGCCTTGATGCACGTAGACGGCGCCGGTGTGCGCCTGGTAATGCGACTGCGGGGAGTCCATGGTGCCGAGCAGGGTGCCCGATTCCGACTCGACAATATTGATGGGGCCGCCCCCATCGGCACGCAGGTTGACCATGGCGGCTGCGCTTTCCGCGTGCGTCCAGAACCAGCCGGCCGGACGCCGGCGCAGGTAGCCATCGGCTGTCAGCTCGTCCACGAGTTGGGCAGAAGCCGGGCCGAACAGTTCCAGATCGGCGGCTTCCAGCGGCAGCTCCTGCGCGGCGGCGCACAGGTGGGGGCCCAGGACGTAAGGGTTGGACGGGTCGAAGACGGTGGCTTCGACGGACACATCGAAGACCGTCTCGGGATGGTGGACCAGGTAGGTATCGAGCGGATCGTCGCTGGCGACAAAGGCGGCAACGGCATCCTGTCCGGCCCTTCCGGCCCTGCCGATCTGCTGGTACAGCGACGCCTTGGTGCCCGGCCAGCCTGCGACGAGGACTGCATCCAGCCCGGAAATGTCGATACCCAGTTCCAAGGCCGACGTGCTGGAAACACCCAGCAGCTGCCCGGAGCGCAGCTTTGCCTCCAGTTCCCGCCGTTCCTCGGGCAGGTAACCGGAGCGGTAGGCCGCGATCCGTCCTGGCAGCGAGGGATGGACGTCCTCCAGCAACCGCTTGGTGATGCTGGAGATGGTTTCCGCCCCGCGCCGGGATTTGATGAACGCAATGGTGCGCACGCGCGCGGAGACGAGGTTGGCCAGCAGATCCGCAGTCTCGGCTACGACCGTTCGGCGTTCGCGGGCACCGTTTTCCCCCTTGAGGTCGGTGAGCTGCGGCTCCCAGAAGGCGATGGTGGTGCTGCCGTGCGGCGAACAGTCCTCCGTCACACTGGTCACGGGTGCACCGATCAGCCGGCCGAAGGAGACCTCCGGCTCGCCGGCCGTGGCCGAGGCGCCGATGAAGACCGGGTCGGCACCATAGCTGGAGCAAATGCGCCGCAGGCGGCGGAGCAGGTTCGCCACATGGGAGCCAAAGACACCGCGGTAGCTGTGCGCTTCATCGACAATGACGAACCTCAGGCGGCGGAAGTACCGCGCCCACCAGGCATGGTTGGGCAGGATGCCGTAGTGGAGCATGTCCGGGTTGGCCAGGACAAGGTTGGCATGGTCCCGGATCCAGCGGCGGGCCCCCGGGTCCGTATCGCCGTCGTACGTTTCGGCCCGGACGGTTGGAAGCTGCAGCGACTTGACCGCCGCCAGTTGGTCGGCGGCCAGCGCCTTTGTCGGCGCCAGGTAGAGTGCCGTGGCGCCCGTCGGTTCAAGCCGCACCTGGTCGTCCAGCGCTGTCCGGTGGATCGCATCCAGCGTGGGCAGCTGATAGGCCAGCGACTTGCCGGAGGCCGTGCCTGTCGCGATGATCGTATGCTGCCCGGCATGGGCGCTGGAGGCAGCCTGGACCTGATGGCGCCATGGTTCTACTACGCCTAGGCCGGCGTAGGCAGAGACGACGTCAGGGTGGGCCCAATCGGGCCACGGCTCATGAATGGCGTCGCGTGCCGGCAGTTCGCGCACATGCAGGAGCTGCTCCGGATCGGGGCCGGAGCCCAGCAACGGGATCAACGAGTCATGCAGTGCCACCAGAGCATTGTTTCATCCCTGCGGCCGGCTGAAGGTTCTTAGGCAGCGTCCGAAGGCTTCAGGATCATGACATCGCAAACGGTGTCCCAGCCCAGGTGCTGGTACAGCATGCGGCCATCATGCGAAGCAATGAGCAGCCCGGTGTCCACGATGTGCTCGAAGGCCGAAGCTGCCAAGGCGCGCATGACATGGGTGGCCAGGCCGCGCCGCCGGAAATTTTCGTGGGTTTCGATGTGGTCGAACACCGCGACGCCGTCCACGACGGCCATCACCCCATGGGCAGCCTCCTGCTCCCCGCACATGACGCGGGCACGATGCACGTTGCCGTCCCGGTCGATTTCGGTCTTGAAATCGGTGTCGCGGTACCACGGATCCTCCGCGTCCTGTTCGGACATGTCCGTGACCATCATGGACTGGTCGCTGTGGTGCACCCGCAGCCCGTGCTGGGGAGCCAGTGCGTGGTAGCGCTGGGGATCGCGCGTCAGGACCGTGAACATCCGCTTGGGTGAGGCAACGGTGTTCCGGGCCAGTTCGGCGAATTCCTCATCGCCTGGCTCATAGGCAAAGAACTCCCAGTCCCCGGTCTTGTCGGACAGGACGATGGCCGGATGGCCTGCTTCCTCCGCCGCGCTGTAGCCGCGGCAGGCTGACCAGCCTGCGACCCAGGCCGGGAGCAAGTTATCGGGTACGTCTGCAGTGAAATCGAGGCCCATAGGAAGAATGTACCCAAGGAAGTGCCTGCTGGATATCCACCCTGTGGCGAACGCCGTCACGAAGGCCGGTTTGGTGCCGCGTCGTAACCTTAAATGCGTGGCTCTTAACCGAATTGTGCTTTACTACGCGTTTGTCCCGCTGCCCGATCCCGAGGCGGTGCGCCTCTGGCAGCGGGCGCTGTGCGAGAAGCTCGGGCTGACCGGGCGGATCCTTCTTTCCAAGGACGGGATCAACGGAACCGTCGGCGGGGAAATCAACGCAGTGAAGCAGTACGTCAAGACCACCCGCGAACATCCGGCGTTCCGCGGCCTCGACGTGAAATGGTCCGAAGGCGGTGCCGCCGACTTCCCGCGGTTGAGCATCAAGGTGCGGGACGAGATTGTGTCGTTCGGAGCGCCGGGCGAGCTGAAGGTGGATGAAAACGGCGTCGTCGGCGGCGGCACCCACCTGGGCCCCGAGGAACTGCACGAACTCGTGGCGCTGAAGGAAGAGGCCGGCGAGGACGTGGTCTTTTTCGACGGCCGGAACGCCTTCGAAGCGCAGATCGGCAAGTTCAGGAACGCCGTCGTGCCCGATGTCGCCACCACCCACGATTTCATCCGGGAACTGGACTCCGGCAAGTACGACGAGCTCAAGGACAAACCGGTGGTCACTTATTGCACCGGAGGCATCCGCTGCGAAGTCCTGTCCTCGCTGATGGTCAACCGGGGCTTCAAGGAGGTCTACCAACTCGACGGCGGCATCGTCCGCTACGGCGAAAAGTACGGCGATGCCGGCCTGTGGGAAGGCTCGCTCTACGTCTTCGACAAGAGGATGCATCTGGAGTTCACACCGGAGGCGAAGACCATCGGCCGGTGCGCGCGCTGCGAGGCGGAGACCAGCAAGTTCGAGAACTGCTCGAATCCCAGCTGCCGCACCCTCACCCTGTACTGCGCGGACTGCGCCGCGAGCCCGGAAACCATGCGCTGCCCGGAGGGCTGCGCTGTCTGAGCGGAGCGCCCGCGGGGCTAAGGCTGCTCGGCCGGCCAGAGTCCGGTCGAAGCGTCCTGGGGCTCGATGTCCTCTTCCTCGGTCTTGAACACCGTCATGCCGCGCGCCTGGTAGTTCGCAAGCGCCGCCGGTCCGTCGAGCGAGCAGGTGTGCACCCACACCCGGCTGACGGGCTGGAACCCCGGCCAGCGGCGGTCCAGCTGCCACGCCTGCTGGATCCCCTCCGCGAGCAGGGCGCCGCCGAGCCCGCGGCCGAGGAACTCGGGGAACAGCCCGAAGTAGAGAATCTCCACGTCGCTTCCGGCCGGGCCGGGACGCCCCATCAGCTCGATGTAGCCGGCCGGCGCGCCGTCCAGCCAGAGGACCCACGTTTCGGCACCGGGAGTCCGCAGAATCGCGTCCCATTGGCTGCGCGCCAGCGGCAGCCGGTCGGTCCAGTTCCAGCCGCTGCCCACGCACTGGTAGAGGAACCTGCTGAATTCGGGGCTGATATCCACCACCTGTTCCACGCGGGCGTTGTGCGGCAAGGGCTGAGAGCCGGGCACGAGCTGTTCCGGTGCGGTCTGTTCCAGGTGCGTGGTGGTCACAAGCATGCGGCCATTCAACCACTACCCGCGGCTTAGACTTTGCACTGTGACTGAGTTCAACAGCGGCAGCACGCCCCATGCGCCACAGAGCACGGATCCGCAGCTGGTCGCCGGCCTGGCGGCGGACTTGGCGGCGCTGGACTATACGGTCGACGGCGTGGAGCAGCTGCTCGGGAGCGCGGCCTACGAGGCGTTCAGCCGGGACCAGCTGGTGCCGGCGAAAATGGCGACCGAAGAGGAACTGGCCGCGGCGGCACCCAACCCGCTGGCCGCCGTCGTCCGTTTATGGCTCCTGGGCGAGGCAGTGGACAAGGAGCAGCTGGCGGCCGCGTTGCCAGCCACCGGGGTCGCGGGGCTGGAGACGCTCGGCCTGGCAGCCGACGACGGCGGGAGGCACCGCGCCAGTGTGGACCTGCGTCCCTATGCGTTCGGCCAGACAGAGATCTGGGTGGCCAGCGACCTCGGCGCGCACCAGCAGGCCGGCGTGCTGCGGCGGGACCATGTGCTGGGCATCGGACAGGCCTCGCTGACGCTGGCGCAGCTGACCATCCGCACCGAGGTCGACCGGGCGTTGGACCTTGGCACGGGCTGCGGGATCCAGCTTTTCCATCTGCTGGGCCATGCCCGGCACGTCACGGCCACCGACATTTCCGAACGCGCCCTGGCCTTCACCCGCTTCAATCTGCTGCTGAACGCGCCGGCACTGGGCCTGGACCCGGACAACCTGGCGGCCCGGGTGAGCCTGCGGTTGGGGAGCCTGCTGGATCCGGTGGCCGGCGAGCAGTTCGACCTGGCGGTATCCAACCCGCCCTTCGTGATCACGCCGCGGACCTCCGAAACCGCGGGGGAGGAGCTGTTCACCTACCGCGACGGCGGGCTGCCGGGCGACGACATCGTTGCGACCCTCGTGCGCCGCCTGCCGTCGGTGCTGGTTCCCGGCGGCACCGCGCAGATGCTGGGCAACTGGGAGATTCCCGCCGCGGCGCCCTCCTGGCACGACCGGATCGAATCCTGGCTGGACCCGCAGACCGAAGCCTGGGTTATCCAGCGCGAGCAGCTCAGCCCGTCCGGCTATGCCGAAACCTGGCTGCGCGATGCGTCGGAGAACCGCGATCCGAAGTTGTATGAGCGGTTCTACCGCGCCTACCTGGAGGACTTCGCCGCGCGCAACGTCGAGGCGGTTGGCTTCGGGATGCTGTGGCTGCGCAGGGCGGGCAGCGGGCAGGGCGAGCGCGACGGCGGCAGCAGGGTTGGGCAGCCAAGCGGCAGGCTGCTGCGGCGGTTCGAAGAGCTCACCTACCCGCTGCAGCAGCCGATCGGCCCGCATCTGGCGGCGGCCGTGCAGCGGCATGACTGGCTGGCCGCCCACGAAGGGGACTTCCCCGGGCAGCGGCTGGTGGCTGCCGAAGACGTGACGGAAGAACGCCATCAGCGGCCGGGCGCCGAGCACCCGGGCGTCATTCTGCTGCGGCAGGGGGCTGGCCTGCGGCGAACCAACCTGATGAGTTCGGAGCTGGCCGGCTTCGTCTCCGCCAGCGACGGGGAACTGACGGTCGGCCAACTGGTTACGGCGCTCGCGGCCCTGCTCGAGCAGCCGGAGGAGGAGTTTGCGGCCCGCCTGCAGGCGGAGGTCCGGCACCTGGTGGCGGACGGGTTCCTGGTGCCCGCCGGCGATTAACCCGGAACGGCAGGGCCAATTGTTTCTCCCGGCGTGAAGCAGCCCACAGCGCCGGGGCCATGCGGGATAGACTTACTGTTCATGACGAAAGGTGCATCGCCCTCCCTGGACCCGGTTGCGGGCGAGACGTCTCCGGGCGCAGCGGAACGGGTCAACATTTCCGATGCCAGGGCCATCCGCGCGCTGGCGCATGCGGTGCGCCTGAAAGTCATTGAAGAGCTTTTCGACACGCAGCAGCCGGCCACGGCGACCGAACTGGCCCAGCGGCACGGCCTGACGCCGAGCGCCATGAGCTACCACCTGCGGGCGCTGGAAAAGTGGGGCTTCGTCAAGCGCAGCGCGAACCAGGGCGACGGGCGCGAGCGGCATTGGCAGGCAGCGGCCGGACGGCTGGACGTGACCTCCGTGGCGGACAGCCGCGCGGCGACACTCGGCGTCGTCGACGTTGAGCTCAACGACCTGCGTGAACGGCTCAGCAAGTATGTGAAGCGCGACAAGGAATCGCCGAATCCTGACACTTGGCGCCAGGAAGGCCACCTCGCGGCACTGAGTACGGGGCGGTTCTATCTGACGGCGGAGCAGCGCGCGGATTTGGGGCGGCGGATCGGCGAAATCCTGCTCGAATACAGCCCCACGACCAACCCGGACAACCGGGGCGAAGGTGCCGAGAAGCTCTACTATGTCTTCTCGTTCCTGCCGGGGGATATCGACGACGCCTGAGGGTGCCGTAAGTCTGCCCGGTGCTTGCCCGCTTTCTGTTTTGCGCTAATGTTGCGGCTACCCTAGTGCAGGTAGCCACCGTCCAATCCAGAACGACGGCGGTGCACCCCCGGAACCACAGCAATTTGTCAGTAGGAGCAACGTGCCAGCGAAGGCCCGCGAAAAGACCGGCAAGAAACTCGTCATCGTCGAGTCTCCTGCCAAGAGCAAGACCATTGCCGGGTACCTCGGCGAGGGCTTCGAGGTCACGGCGTCGGTTGGCCACATCCGCGACCTGCCCCAGCCGTCCGACCTCCCGGCCGAACTGAAGAAGACATCGGTGGGGAAGTTCGCCGTCGATATCGAGAACGGGTTCGAGCCGTACTATGTGGTCTCACCCGGCAAGAAGAAGACCGTCACCGAGCTGAAGTCGATGCTCAAGGACGCCGACGAACTCTATCTGGCCACTGACGGTGACCGCGAAGGCGAGGCCATCGCCTGGCACCTGCTGGAGGTGCTGAAGCCGAAGATTCCGGTGCACCGGATGACCTTCTCCGAAATCACCCCCGAGTCGCTCCAGCGGGCCATGAACGAACTGCGCGATATCGACACCGACCTGGTGGACGCGCAGGAGACCCGGCGCATCGTCGACCGGCTGTTCGGCTACGAACTCTCGCCGGTGCTCTGGCGCAAGATCAAGGCCGGGCTGTCGGCCGGCCGCGTCCAGTCGGTGGCTACCCGGCTGGTGGTCGAGCGCGAGCGCGAGCGGATGGCCTTCCGCTCCGCGTCCTACTGGGACCTGCTGGCAACGGTCCAGCCGCTGGATGCCGCCAAGGGAGGCAGCTTCAAGGCAAAGCTGGCGCAGGTGGACGGCGCCCGGGTGGCGGCCGGCCGGGACTTCGATGACCGCGGCATGCTCAAGACCCGCGATGCCGTGCATCTGGATGAGGCCGCCGCCACCGCGCTGGCGAGCGCTCTGGAAGGCGCCGAATTCGCCGTCCGGGGAGTGGAGAACAAGCCGTACACCCGCCGGCCGGCGGCACCGTTCACCACGTCCACGCTGCAGCAGGAAGCCGCGCGCAAGCTCGGCTTTTCCGCCAGGACCACCATGTCGCTGGCGCAGCGGCTCTACGAAAACGGCTACATCACCTATATGCGTACGGACTCGCCGGCGCTGAGCGACCAGGCCGTCAACGCCGCGCGCCGCCAGGCCTCCGAGCTCTACGGCCCGGAGTACGTGCCGCAGGCCCGCCGCGTCTACAAGGGCAAGTCCAAGAACGCCCAGGAAGCCCACGAGGCCATCCGTCCCGCGGGCGACTCGTTCCGCACCCCAGGCCAGGTGCGCAGCCAGCTGGGCAACGACGAATACCGCCTGTACGAACTGGTCTGGAAGCGCACCGTCGCCTCCCAGATGGAGGACGCCAAGGGCTCGACCTCCACCGTCCGGCTCGGAGCCACGGCCTCGGATGGCCGGGACACCGTTTTCACCGCCTCCGGCACGGTCATCACCTTCCCCGGCTTCCTGGCTGCCTACGAGGAGGGCAAGGACGCGTCGCGAAATGAACAGGACGACGCCGAGGGTGGCCGCCTGCCGAACCTCACCGAAGGTGACGGACTGGCGCCGCAGGAAATTGCCGCCGTCGGACATGAGACGTCCCCGCCGCCGCGGTACACCGAAGCGTCGCTCGTGGCCGAAATGGAAAACCGCGGCATCGGCCGCCCGTCCACCTACGCGACCACGATCTCGACGATCATGGACCGCGGCTACATCCGCAAGCGCGGCTCCGCCCTGGTGCCGAGCTGGATCGCGTTCTCCGTGGTGAAGCTGCTGGAGGACCACTTCCACAACTATGTGGACTACGACTTCACCGCCGAGCTGGAAGAGGGCCTGGACCGCATCGCCAACGGCGAAGCACAGCGCATCGACTGGCTCAACGACTTCTACTACGGCGACCGGCAGGAAACCGGCCTGAACACCGTGGTCAACGACCTGGGCGAGATCGACCCGAGGGTGGTCAATTCGATCGACATCGCTGACGGCATCACGCTGCGCGTGGGCAAGTTCGGCCCCTACCTCGAACGCGCCGGCCAGGACGGCGGCGAGGAGCCGCAGCGGGCGAACGTCCCCGAAGACCTCGCCCCGGATGAGCTGACGGCGGAGAAGGCCGTCGAGCTGATGGAGACCCAGGGGCCGGGCGAACGCGTGCTCGGCGAGGACCCGGAGACCGGGCGGACGATCGTGGCGAAGGAAGGCCGCTACGGCGCCTACGTTACCGAGGTGATCCCCGAGCCGACGGAGGAGGAGCTGGCCAACCAGCCGGTCGAGTACTACAAGAACGGCAAGCCGAAGCCGCCCAAGAAGCCGGTCAAGGTCAAGCCGCGGACCGGCTCGCTCTTCAAGTCCATGAGCGTGGACACGGTCACGCTGGAGGACGCGCTGAAGCTGCTGAGCCTGCCGCGGGTGCTGGGCGCGGACGCCGAGGGCAACGAGATCACGGTGCAGAACGGCCGCTTCGGTCCGTACCTGAAGAAGGGCACGGACTCGCGCTCGATCGGCTCCGAGGAAGAGATCTTCACGATCACGCTCGAGCAGGCGCTGGAGATCTACTCGCAGCCGAAGACCCGCGGGCGGCGGGCTGCGGTTCCGCCGCTGGCCGAGTTCGGCGTCGACCCGGTCTCGGAGAAGAACATCGTGGTCAAGGAGGGCCGCTTCGGCCCCTACATCACCGATGGCGTCACCAACATCACGGTACCTCGTTCGATGACCATCGAGGAGCTGACCCGGGAGCAGGCCATCGACCTGCTGAAGGAGAAGCGGGCTAAGGGCCCGGCCACGAAGCCGGCCACCCGGCGCAAGGCTGCCGCCAAGAAGTAGGCGGCATGGCCCAGCCAGTCTTGCCAAGTGTGTCGTCGGATCCAGCTTCCGTGCAGCGTGGCCGCGGCGCGGACGACATAATGGGAACATGCGTCTAGGCGTCCTCGACATCGGTTCCAACACCGTCCACCTGCTGCTCGTGGATGCCCACCCAGGGGCGCGGCCCGTGCCGTTCGCCTCGCACAAGCGGCCGCTGTCCCTGGTCGCGTACCTGGACCGGGCCGGCAACATCAACGAGGAAGGCCAGCGGGAGCTGGTGTCCTTCGTCCGCGAGGCGTGGGCCTTCGCAGTGCAGCACAGCGCCGAAGACATGCTGGCATTCTGCACCTCGGCCATCCGCGAGGCAGCCAATGGCGAGACTGTGCTGGCGAAGGTGCAGGCGGAAGCCGGAGTCGAGCTGCAGGAGCTGAGCGGGCCGGAGGAAGCGGCCATGACGCTGGTGGCTGTGCGCCGGTGGTATGGCTGGGGCGCCGGAACGGTGCTGGACCTCGACATCGGCGGCGGCTCCTTCGAAATGGCCATGGGCCACGACGAGCAGCCGGACGTGGCCGTCTCCGTGCCGCTGGGCGCCGGACGGCTGACCCGCGAGTGGCTGCCCACGGATCCGCCGACGGCCGGGAGCGTCAAGGACCTGCGGAACTACATCAGGTCAACTCTTGAACCGGCGGTCCGGCAGTTCGACGGCCTGGGCACACCGGACCTGGTCACCGGGACGTCCAAGACCTTCCGGTCGCTCGCCCGCATCACCGGGGCCGCGCCCTCGGCGGCCGGCCCGTACGTCCGCCGGGAGCTGCGCCGCAAAGACCTTTCGCTGTGGACCCAGCGGCTGGTCGCGATGCCGGTGGAGGACAGGGTCCACCTGCCGGGCGTTTCCCGGATCCGGGCACCGCAGCTGCTGGCCGGTGCCATGGTGGCAGAGGCGGCCATGGAAATGTTCGACGTCGAAACCCTGTTGATCTGCCCGTGGGCCCTTCGCGAGGGGCTGATCCTCAAGCGGTTCGACCATCTCCTCTACGACAGCGACGCCCCGGTGCGGCCGGTGGGCACCGCCCTGGTCCAGAAAGCGATCCAGCCGGCCTTGGCCAACGGCAACGTCAGGCCGTAGGGGCGCCTGCCCGCCGCCCATCAAAGTCCGTCCAAAGCCGGTGCCTTGAGGCCGTAGTGCACGGGGCGCCGGTCGGTCATACTGATGCCATGAATGACTCCGGCACCCGCCCGCGGCGCCTATTGACGGTAATCCTGGTGCTGATTGCAGTGCTGGTGGCGGCGGCACTCGCCGTGGTCTTCACCCGGGGAGAGCCGAAACTTCTGGATGCCGGAACACCGGCCGGTATCGTCCAGCGCTATACCGCCGCGATCATCGACGGCGACGAGGATGCCGCGGCGGAGTACCTCACGGAGGCCGCCCGCAAGCGCTGCGACAACCTCGAACAGCCGTACTCGGACAACGTGCGGGTGTCGCTCCTCTCCACGGTGGAGCGGGAAGACTCGGCCGACGTGAAGGTGCTCATCGTGACGTCCAGCGACGGCGGACCGTTCGGCGCCTCCGAATACGAGACTGAGGAGGTCTTCGATCTTGTGAAAGAGGACGGCCGGTGGCTGGTGGAATCCGCACCCTGGCAGTTCGCCTTGTGCACCAATAAGGCCGCGGCACCGTGACCCGGGAACTGGCACCGGCGGTTTCGCCGGCGACGGGGATGCAGCGGACGGTCCGCCGCCTGGTCGTCTTCACCCTGCTCTTCGTCCTCGTCGTCATTGCAGCCAGTGGCGCCGCAAACCTGCTGGGCCGGCTGCTCGGTGCCGGTTCCGAACTCGTGGCGGGCGATGTCACCGGCCTGGCTCAGGGTTTTGCCTTCCTGCTGGTCGGCGGGCCGCTGGCACTGGCTTTATGGTGGTCCGTCTGGCGCAGGCTGGGCGAACCCTCCGAGCGTTCCTCGCTGGCCTGGGGCCTGTACGCCAGCGCCATGTACGTCGTGTCGATGATCGTTGCGGCAACCTCCCTGTTGTCGGTGCTCTCCGACCTCGTCGCCGGACGGACTGTGGGCTGGGGAACCGGCATCGCCGGCGCCTTGGTCTGGGGCGGGGTCTGGATCTGGCACCGCTGGATGTGGCTGCATCCGGCCAAAGGGCCCGTCCGGTTGGCCGAGGTTCCCACGGTCGGGGGCACGGTCTACGGCCTGGTGATCGGTACCGGAGGTGCGGTGACCGGCCTGGCCCTCCTGTTCGACACGGCGGCGGAATCACTGGCCGGTACGACGGCGGTCGGCAAGCCCTGGTGGGTGCTCGCCGTCCAGGCGTTGCTCTGGGCCGCCGCCGGCGTCCTCCTCTGGTGGTGGCACTGGTTCCGGCAGGCCGGCCTGCGCCTGCATTCCGGCCTTGCCGACGTGGCGCTGGTGGTCACGGGAATCCTTGGTGCGTGCGTCCTGGCAGTTGCCGGCTGGGGCACGCTGCTGTTCGTGCTCCTCCGGCTGGCCTTCGACCGTTCCGAACCGGCGGGAGAACTGCTGGGACCGCTCGGGTTCGCGCTCGCCGCCGGCACAGTGGGCACCTGCGTGTGGATCTACCACCGGGGCATCGCCGCCGGGCGGACGGCGGCGACCAGGGAAGCAGCACGACTGGTGGTGTGCGGGGTGGCGCTGGCAGCTGCCGCGACCGGCGTCGGCGTCGTCGTGAATTCGCTCCTGGCCATCACGGGCAGCGCCCTTGCGGGGACCAGCCCCCGGACCCTCTTGCTTGGAGGGATCAGCGCCCTGGCCGTCGGCGGCCCCCTGTGGTGGCGCAGCTGGCGCCCCGGGAAGCACGGCCGGCCAGACGGCCCGGAGGGCTTGCAGGAGCCCGCCGGGCGCAAGGTCTATCTGATCATCGTGTTCGGCGTGAGCGCCGTGGTGGCACTGGTGACGCTGCTGGTGATCGGTTACCGGGTCTTCGAACTCCTGCTTGACGGCACGACGCCGGGGAGCCTGGTGGACCGCATCCGGGCGCCCTTCGGCCTGCTGGCGGCGACGGGTCTGGCCGCCGGCTACCACTACAGCGTGTGGAGGCATGAACGTCCGGCCGGACCTTCCCAAGCGCCGGGCGGTAACCGCGGCATCAGCCGGATTCTCCTTGTCGCGGCTGGAGATCCCGAACCATGGCTGCAGGCCGCCAAGGAGCTGACCGGAGCCCGCGTCACTGTCTGGCGCCGTTCTCCAACCGGGACAGGCCTGGAGGCGGACGCCGTGCCGGAACAGCCGGAGCCCGCGGCCGCACGGCTGGAACGGGCGCTGGACGGTGTTTCGGCGGCCCGCATCCTCGTCATCGCCGGGCCTGAAGGCCGGCTGGAGGTCATCGGCCTCGAGGGCTGACCGGAACTTCGCCGCCGGTGCGGACCCGGTCGGCGGTTAAAGAGAAGCGCCGGCAGGTTCAGCGGACGGTTGGGGGAGACATCCGCGTACCTGCCGGCACCTGGATCAAGCGAAAAGCCTGATCCCTAATCACTCGCACCTTTATGAGGTAGTAACGACTGTAGGGGCCGAGCTTGGGTCCCAACCCTTAAGAAGCTGGGAGAAGCCTGTGAATCGCGCCGGGCCGGAGGGCGCAGGACAGCGTGGTTCAATGGCACCATGACTGCAGAGACTTCCACGCCATCGTCCGGCCGCACCGTTTTCCTCGGCTGCGGCTCCATGAACGAGGCCGTCCTCGCGGGCCTGCTGGCCGGCGGCACGGACGTCCGGACCGTCACCGCGACCGTGCGCCGCAGCGAGCGAGCCGAGGAACTGCGCGGGCGGTATCCCGGGCTGACCGTACTGGCCGAGAGCGAGGACGCCGAAGCCAACACCAAAGCCGTCCAAGGTGCTCGGCTCGTCGTACTGGGCGTCAAGCCCGCTGGCATTGCCCAGCTGTGCCGGGAGGTGTCCGGAGCGCTGGCGCCGGACACCGTCGTCGTCAGTGTTGCTGCCGCCATCACCGTGGCGACCATGGAAGCGGCGTTGCCTGCCGGCCAGCCGCTGGTGCGCAGCATGCCCAACACCCCGCTGAAGGTGGGACGCGGCGCCGTCGGAATTTCGGCGGGAACCCATGCCGGAACGGAACAGCTCAAGCTCGCCGAAGAGCTGTTCTCCGGAGCGGGAACCGTGGTGGTGGTCCCGGAGGACCAGCTGGACGCGGTGTCCGCCGTCAGCGGATCCGGTCCGGCCTACGCGTTCTATTTGGCTGAGGCGATGGCCAACGCCGGTGTGGAACTGGGGCTGGAGCCCGGGCTCGCGCTGGCTCTGGCCAGGCAGACCGTCGCGGGCGCCGGTGCCATGCTCGCGGAGGAAGGAGCGGATCCCGCCGCCCTCCGGAAGGCCGTCACCAGCCCCAACGGCACGACCGAACGCGCCATCGCCGTCTTCGACGAAGCCGGACTGCCCGCTGTCATCGCCGCCGGCGCACGGGCTGCGGCGGACCGTGCTGCCCAACTGTCAAAGGAACTGGCCTGACCCGTTAGGGCCGCGCCGCGAAGCGTTCCAGCAGGTCGACGTGGCCCGAGACGATGAGCATGTCGCGGCCGGAGACCTTGGTTTCCGGCCGCGCGTAGGTGAAGTCTTCGCCCGGTGACTTCACGCCGACAACCGTCACTCCGTACTTCGACCGGACTTCGGATTCGCCGAGGGTGAAGCCCTGCGTTTCCTTGGGCGGGTACATCTTCACGATGGCGAAGCCGTCGTCGAACTCGATGAAGTCCAGCATGCGCCCGCCGACCAGGTGGGCGGCGCGCCGGCCGGCATCCGCTTCCGGGTAGATCACGTGGTTGGCGCCGATCCGGGTCAGGATCTTTCCGTGGGAGGCGGTGATGGCCTTGACCCAGAGGTGCTCGATGCCCAGGTCCACGAGGTTCACCGTGATCAGCACCGAGGATTCGATGGAGGTGCCCACGCCGACGACGGCGGAGGTGAAGTCCTGGGCGCCCAGCTGGCGCAAGGCGTCGATGTTCGTGGCATCGGCCTCGACGACGTGGGTCAGCTGGTCCGACCATTTCTGGACCAGCGCGGGGTCCCGTTCGATGGCCAGGACTTCGCGCCCTTGCTTGACCAGCTGCTCGGCAGTGGCAGCCCCGAACCGGCCCAAGCCGACGACGAGCACCGGGGCGTTGTGGGCAGGGCGGTTGCCTGAGGATCTGTCAGCCAATGATCGGCCTTTCTTCCGGGTAGTGGTACAGCTGGCGCCGCTCGCGCAGCGCCAGGGCGGAGGCCAGGGTTATGGTGCCCACGCGGCCCGCGAACATCAGGATACAGAGCACGTACTTGCCCTCGGGCGGAAGTTCCGCGCTGAGGTTGGTGCTCAACCCGACGGTGGCGAAGGCCGAGATGACTTCGAACAGCACCCGGTCGAGGGATTCGCCGGAGATGGCCAGCAGCGTGCCGGCGGCGAGGGCGACGAAGGTGGCACCCATGACGATCACGGAGATGGCCACGCGCATCGCGCCTTCCGCAACCGTCCTGCCATGCACGGTCACGTCCCTGTTGCCGCGCGCTTCGGCCGCGATGGCGAGGAAGACGATGGCGATGGTCGTCACCTTGATGCCGCCGGCCGTGGACGCCGAGCCGCCGCCGGCAAACATCAGGGCGTCGGAGAGCAGGAGGGTGCTGGCCTCGATCTGGTTCATGTCCACCAGGTTGAAACCCAGGGAGCGGGTCATCACGGACGCGAACACCGAGTTGAGCATCTTGTCCCAGACGCTCAGGCCGCCGATGGTCTCGGGATTGTTCCACTCCATGGCGCCCCAGGCGAGGGCACCGACAACCAGCAGGATGAGCGAGACCTCGATGGTCAGCTTGGTGTGCAGGTTCCAGTTCCGGTACCGCCAGCCGCGTTCCAGCAGCACCATCACGACCGGGAAGCCGAGGCTGCCGAGGAAACCGCCGATCATGAGCGGAACCAGGATCCACTCGTCCGTCTCGTACGGTACGAGTCCGTCCGAGTGCGGTGTGAAGCCGGCATTGTTGAAGGCCGAGATGGCGTAGAAGAAGCCGTGCCAGACGGCTTGGCCGAACGGCTCACCCAGCATCATGAACCGGGGGATCAGCATCAGCGCCAAGCCGAGTTCGATCAGCACAGAGGTGGTGATGACGATCCGCAGCAGCGTGCCGACTTCGCCAAGCCGCCCTGCATTGTTCATCGCCTGCTGGGCGATCAGCTTGCCTCGGACGCCGAGCCGCTTGCTCACCATCAGGGCCAGCATAGAGGCGAGGGTCAGGGTCCCCAGGCCGCCGATGAAGATGCCGAGCAGGATGACCGCCTGTCCGAAGAAGGTCCAGTGCACCGCCGTCGAAACAACCGTGAGCCCGGTGACGCAGACGGCGGAGGCGGCCGTGAACACGGCGTCGTGCAGGGGCGTGACCTGCCCGTCTGCCGCGGCAATCGGCAGGGACAGCAGGCCGGCGAAGACAAGGACGACGGCGGCATACACGATCAGGGCGAGCCGGGCGGGGGAACTGTTGGCCACTTGGTCCACGAAGTCCCGGATGTTGCCGAAGACTGAGCGCAGCCCGTTGCCTTGCTGCAGCCGGGGCGGCCGGTTCAGTGTCATGACTCTGCTTCTGATGGTTGTTTGGGGAAGGGTGGCAGTTCTAGCAGTAGTAAATCATCCTCGGGTTCGTCACAGTGAGCAGAATCATGCACCGCGGACCCGATTCGCGTAGCCTGTCCCTGATGTCCGAGAACCCAGCAGCAGCCATTCCGACAGAGATCGTCTGGAGCGAGTCGATGCTGGCATACAACTTCGGCCCCCAGCATCCCATGTCGCCGGTCCGGCTTGAGCTGACCGCCCGCCTCGCTTCGGAGTTCGGGATCCTGGACCGCGGCAACGTCACCGTGCTGGAGCCGGCCGTCGCCACGGATGCCCAGTTGGAGTCGGTGCACGATGCGGACTACGTCCAGGCCGTGCGCAAGGTGAGCGCCAACCCGGACGAGCCGGACGAGGCCCGAGGTCTCGGTACCGAGGACGATCCGGTGTTCGAGGGCATGCACGAGGCCAGTGCGCGGCTGGCCGGGGGAACGCTGCAGTTGGCCGAGTCCCTGCTGGCCGGACGGGCGCTGCACACGGTGAACTTCGGCGGCGGCCTGCACCATGCGGCCCGCGGCAACGCCAGCGGCTTCTGCATCTACAACGACTGCGCCGTTGGCATCCAGCGGCTGCTCGACGGCGGCGTGCAGCGGGTGCTCTATGTGGACGTGGACGCCCACCACGGGGACGGCACCCAGAGCATCTTTTGGAACGACCCGCGGGTGATGACGATCTCCCTGCATGAAACGGGACGGACCCTCTTTCCGGGCACCGGATTCGCCAGCGAGGCAGGTGGCCCGGAGGCTCTGGGCTCGGCGGTCAATGTTGCGCTTCCGCCGCGGACCGGCGACGCGGCCTGGATGCGGGCCTTCCACGCCGTCGTGCCCCAGCTGGCCGGAGCCTTCCAGCCGGAAGTGATTGTCAGCCAGCACGGCTGCGACGGCCACGCCCGCGACATGCTCAGCAGCCTTCGCCTCAGCGTGGACGCGCAGCGGCAGATGATGCTTGACGTCGCCGATCTCGCCAACCAGCTGTGCGGGGGCCGGTGGTTGGCTACCGGCGGCGGCGGGTATGACATTTTCGACGTCGTGCCCAGGGCCTGGACGCACTTGCTGGCCATCGTTTCGGGGCAGCCGGTTCCCCTCCAGACAGAGGTGCCCAAGCCGTGGCGCGACTATGTCCGCGACCGCTACGGAGTGGATGGTCCGCTGGCCATGCACGACGATGCCCGGCTCTGGTGGCGCTCCTGGGAAGTGGGCTACGACCCCAACGACGAAGTGGACCGCACCGTCATGGCCACCCGGAAGGAGATCTTTCCGCTGCACGGTCTCGATCCTTGGTTCGATTGACCGGGCCGATGCCACGGCACGCGCGGAATGGGGATGCCACCAGCGGTATATACGGTTAGGGTAATGGGATGGTCATCGATGATGTCTTCGCTGTGATTGCGGAGGGCACCCGGCGGGAAATCCTCGGATCCCTCCGCGACGGCGACAAGGCCGTGGGCGAGCTCGTGGACGAACTCGAAGTCAGCCAGCCTACCGTGTCCAAGCATCTGAAGGTGCTCCGCGAAGCCGGCCTCGTGACCATGCGTGCCCAAGGGCAGAAGCGCTACTACGGGCTGCAGCCCGGTCCGCTCCAGGACGTCGCCGACTGGGTTGCGTCCTTCGGGCTGGGGCCGGCCGCAGCTCCCGTGCGCGAGGTGCTGCCGCCCGCCGTTGCCTTGGTGCCCGGCCCCGCTGCTCTGGCTCCGGAAGCGGAAGGCGACGTCGCGGGCGCGGCCCCGCTCGGTCGTTCCCTCGGCCAGGCAGCCAACCAGGCAGCCAAACAGGCGGCGGACCTGCTGGCCCACCTGCCGAAATTGAGGCGCAGCCGGCGCCCTTGACCGGCAGGACCCAGCGCCGGTTTCGTTACACACGCCTACCCCGACGTTTCGTGCGTGTTTTCATTTTTGACGACTTATTGTGGTTCCATCGGTAGTCGGTCCCTGCACGCCGGCTGCGTGCGCTATTCGTGAAAGAAGGAGCAGGCTGATGGACGCCCAATTGCTCGAAATCCGTGACGAAGTTTTCCGCCGCAACCCCGGAGAGACCGAGTTTCACCAAGCCGTCAACGAAGTCTTCGAGTCCCTGGTGCCGCTTTCGGCCCGGCACCCGGAGTACGCCGATGCCGCGATCCTGCAGCGGATCTGCGAGCCGGAGCGGCAAATCATCTTCCGCGTCCCGTGGGTCGACGACGCCGGCAAGGTCCAGATCAACCGCGGCTTCCGGGTGGAGTTCAATTCCGCCCTCGGCCCGTACAAGGGCGGCCTGCGCTTCCACCCCTCGGTGTACCTGGGCATCGTCAAGTTCCTGGGCTTTGAACAGATCTTCAAGAATGCGCTGACCGGCATGCCCATCGGCGGCGGCAAGGGTGGAGCGGACTTCGACCCGCGCGGCAAGTCCGACGCCGAGGTCATGCGCTTCTGCCAGTCCTTCATGACCGAGCTTTACCGCCACATCGGCGAGTACACCGACGTTCCCGCCGGCGACATCGGCGTGGGCGGCCGCGAGATCGGCTACCTCTTCGGCCAGTACAAGCGCATCACCAACCGCTACGAGTCCGGCGTGCTCACCGGCAAGGGAATCGGCTGGGGCGGCTCGCTGGTCCGTCCGGAGGCTACCGGCTACGGTGCCGTGCTGTTCGCCGAGGAAATGCTCAAGACCCGCGGCCAGAGCTTCGACGGCCAGCGCGTGGCTGTCTCCGGCTCCGGCAATGTGGCGATCAACGCCATCGCCAAGGCCCAGGCGCTGGGCGCCAGCGTGGTCACCGCCTCCGACTCCGGCGGTTACGTCGTGGACGAGGCGGGAATCGACGTCGAACTCCTCCGCCAGATCAAGGAGGTCGAGCGCGGCCGGATCTCCGAGTACGCCGAGCGGCGCGGCGCCTCCGTGAGCTACGTGGCCGACGGCTCGGTGTGGGATGTCGACGCCACCGTCGCCCTGCCCTGCGCCACGCAGAACGAACTCAATGACAAGAACGCTGCCAAACTGCTGGCCTCTGGCCTGGTCGCCGTGGCCGAAGGCGCCAACATGCCCTGCACCGCCGAAGCCACCGCCATGTTCCAGGAAGCGGGGATCCTGTTCGGACCGGGCAAGGCCGCGAACGCCGGCGGTGTCGCCACCTCCGCCCTGGAGATGCAGCAAAACGCCAGCCGCGACGCCTGGTCCTTCGAGCACACCGAAGAGCGGCTCACCGACATCATGGTCAACATCCATGAAAGCTGCGCCGCCACGGCCGAGGAATACGGCATGCCGGGCAACTACGTGGCCGGCGCCAACATCGACGGCTTCAAGCGCGTCGCCGACGCGATGCTCGCACTGGGAGTCATCTAGCGGCAGGGCGGTAGGCTCGGGCCCATGGCGGAAGTGCTCATCGGGCTCGACATCGGCGGCAGCAAGACGCATGCCGTCCGTTTCGAGGACGGCATGCCGGCGGCCGAGGCGGTAGCGGCCAGCGCGAATGTGCAGAACGTCTCCCGCGCGGAGGCCGCGGCCGCGCTGAGGGAAGTTTTTGCCGCGGTGGGAGCGGGCGCCCGGGCAGTGGTCGCCGGTGCCGGGGGCGTCGATACCGCGGACGACGCCGGTGCCCTGGTTTCGCTGATTGCTCCCCTCGCGCCCGGGGCCAGGATCCACGTCGTGCATGACTCGCGACTCATCCTGGCTGCCGGCGGTGCGCGCAGCGGCATAGCCGTCATCGTCGGCACGGGTACCGCCGCCTGGGGTACCGACGGGGCAGGGCGCGAAGCCCGCGCCGGCGGCTGGGGATACCTGCTGGGCGACGAAGGCAGCGGCTACTGGCTGGCACGCGAGGCCGTCCGCCACGCGCTGCGCCGCCGCGACCAGGGGCTAGCTCCGGACGCCCTGACCCGCGCACTGTTGGCGGACTGCGGCCTCGCCGAACCCGCAGAGCTGATTGCGGCCTTCCACGGCGGAGCCGGGCGTGCCTACTGGGCCCAACGTGCCCGGCTTGTCATCGAGGCCGCGGAGCACGGCGGCGCGGCAGCCGCCCTGGTCGACGACGCGGTCCGGCACCTGTCCGGGCTGGTCCTCCAGGTCGCCCGGCAGATCGGCAGCGCCGGCCCGGTGATCCTCGGCGGCGGCATCGGCACCAACGTCCCCCGGATTGCCGAGGGGATCGCTGCTGCGGTCGCCGGCGCCGGCATCCGCGGCGTGCGGCAGTTGGACCGTGCTCCGGCCTTCGGGGCCGCTTTCCTGGCCGGCATCGAACCGCCTGCGGCGGGCAGCGTCAGGTAGCCCGCGCGTCATATCGGGTCATATTCTGGCCTCCGCGGACGCGCCGGGCATAACCTCGCAGCATGACAACCCGTTGGTATGCGTATTTTCCGTTGGCTCTGGAGGGGCCTGACGTGACTGCCTAGCGGCATACGCAACCAACGAACCTCCAGAGCCAACAGGGCAGAGAGCAATCTCTGCCCTTCGCCATTTCCACGGCGGGTTCTGGGGCTGCCGGTCCCGCCATCATCGAAGACGGGAACCCGCCATGACACTATCCAGCCTCGCCGCCGACCACAGCTCTTCCCTCGGCGCCCGGTCCTTCACCGTGCTGCCTGCGCCCGCGGAAACCGCCGCGGAACTGCCGGCTGCCCCCGGGGCGATTGCCGCCGTCGAACGCGGACGTGCAGGCATCCGGGCGATCCTCAACGGCCTGGACGACCGCTTGCTGGTGATCGCCGGGCCTTGTTCGATCCATGACCCGGAGGCGGGACTGGACTACGCCGCGCGGCTGGCGGAGGCCGCCCGGCGGCACAGCTCCGAGCTGCTCATTGTCATGCGGACGTACTTCGAGAAGCCGCGCACGACGGTCGGCTGGAAGGGCCTGATCAACGATCCCCAGCTGGATGGATCGCATGATGTGGCAGCCGGGCTGCGCACGGCCCGCCGCTTCCTGCTGGACGTCACCGCGCTGGGCCTGCCGGTGGCCACGGAGTTCCTGGAACCGGTCAGCGCCCCCTACCTGTCCGACCTGGTCAGCTGGGGTGCGGTTGGCGCCCGGACCACGGAGAGCCAGATCCACCGCCAGCTGGCCGCGGGCCTGCCACTGCCGGTGGGGTTCAAGAACGGGACCGACGGCGGCATCCAGGTGGCGATCGACGCCTGCCAGGCAGCGGCGGCCGCGCAGGCGTACCTGGGCATGGACGACGACGGCCGTGCGGCTTTGGTCTCCGCGCCTGGCAACCCGGATACTCACGTGATCCTGCGCGGCGGCAGCGCCGGACCCAATTACGCGGCGTCGAGCGTGCTTGATGCGTCCGGCAAGCTGGCCGCTGCCGGCCTGAACCCGCGTGTGATCGTTGATGCCAGCCACGCCAACAGCGGGAAGAGCCACCATCGGCAGGCCGAGGTGGCGCTGGAGCTGGCGGCGCAAGTGGAAACCGCGGAACCGGCTTCGCGCGCCTTGGCCGGCGTCATGCTGGAGAGCTTCCTGGCCGGCGGCGCCCAGAAGCTGGACGTGGCAGCGGTGGCAGCCGGCGAGGCCGAGCTGGTGTACGGCCAAAGCGTGACCGACGCTGCATGGGATGGGAGACCACAGAGCTGGTGCTGGAGCAGCTGGCCGCAGCCTCCGGCCGCAGCCGCATGGCGGCCAGCTAAGAATGCCCATGTCATCTAACGGTTAAGCAACAAGGACAACTTTCACTTTGGTCTCTTGTACCTCTAGAGTATCGACTTAGACGGTACTTACTTCGCTCGGCAAGGCGGCACGCCGTGGAGTCTGCCTGGAGTAAAAAGGATTTGATGCGCAATGGCTGAGGAGAAAAACTTCTCGAACGTCCGCTTCCTCACGGTGGCGGAGGTTGCCGAAGTCATGCGCGTCTCCAAGATGACCGTCTACCGCCTGGTCCATGCCGGCGACCTGCCCGCCGTCCGTTTCGGCCGCTCCTACCGGGTGCCCGAGTCAGCGGTGGAGCAGTATGTGCAGGGTGCAGTCGTCGACAGACAAAGCGGCACCGCCTGACCGTGGCTCGGCGCCTGCGGTCCGGCCAGGACGGCGGGCCGGCGTCAAAACTGTTCCGGTTTAGGCGTTACCCTGTTAAGGAACGTTTTACGTCGTCGTAAGAATCCGCTTGCCTGCCGGCCTGTTTCCGGGCAGTCATGGCCGGTGGATGTCAACCGAAGTGATTTGTGAGGAACTCGTGGGTTCAGTTATCAAGAAGCGCCGCAAGCGTATGGCCAAGAAGAAGCACCGTAAGCTGCTTCGCAAGACCCGCCACCAGCGCCGCAACAAGAAGTAGCCGCTGCAGCGCAAGCTTCCAGCAGGTCCGCCAGGGAAACCACCGGGCGGACCTGCTGCTTTTAACCGGCCTGGCCACGCCTCAGACGTGCGGGCGGCGGACCTTGCTCAGGCCGCGCCAGAGGCCGTAGACCGCTCCGGCGCCGGTCGCTGCCTTCAGGCCGAGGGTGGCCGCCCTTCGGCCGCTGCGGAAGTCGTAGACCGGCCAATTGTGCTCGCGGGCGTGCCGGCGCAACCTGGAATCCGGATTGATGGCGACCGGGTTGCCGACCAAGGACAGCAGCGGCACATCGTTGTAGGAATCGCTGTAGGCCCAGCACCGGTCCAGCCGGAGCCCTTCCAGCCGGGCCAGTTCCGCCACGGCCTCTGCCTTGGCGGCGCCGTGCAGGATTTCGCCCACGAGTTGCCCGGTGTAGGCGCCGTCGGCGATTTCCCCTACGGTGCCGAGGGCGCCGGTCAGGCCGAGCCGGTCCGCAATGACCTGGGCGACGGGTAGGGGAGTGGCCGTGACCAGCCAGACGCGGCGGCCGGCGCGCAGATGCTGGTCGGCCAGGGCGCGCGTGCCCGGCCAGATTTTGGAGGCGATGATCTCGTCGTAGACTTCCTCGCCCAGGGCCTTCACATCGCTGACCAGCAGTCCCGCGCCCAGTGCCATCGCGGAGTCCCGCACGGAATGGATGTCCTTGAGGTTTTCGCCGCGGAGCAGGAAGCGTCCCTGCTTGAGCGCGAAGCCGGCGGCGTCGCGGAGCCGGAAGGCCCCGCGCTGGTGCATTTTCCGGGCCACGTGGAAGAGGCTGGCTCCGCGCATCAGGGTGTTGTCGACGTCGAAAAAGGCTGCAGCTGCCTGCCGATCCGGTGGACCAGTGGTGCGGGCGGCAGGGTCCTGGGCGGCTGTCGGCATGGTTCGAGTCTAGCGACCGGTGCCGGGTGCCGCAGGCGCTCCGCCATCGCGGCCGGCCCTTCTTTGGCGCCGCGCCTGCCGGACAGGCTACGTTGGAGCCATGACTGACTCACCGGCCCCGGCGCACGACCTGCTGCTGCTGACCAAACCTGGTTGCCACTTGTGCGAGGCTGCGCGCCGTACGGTGGCAGAAGTGGCGGGGGAACTGCGGATACCGTGGCGGGAACAATCGATCCTCGACGACGCAGAGCTCGAGCGGCGCTTCGCGGAGGAGATTCCCGTGGTCATGATCGACGGCGTCCAGCGGGACTTCTGGCATATCGATCCGGACCGGCTCCGGCGCCTGCTCACAGCCTGAGCCGCCCAGGCTGATTAGTGGCAACCCGACCGAAGCCATAATGTTGGGATACAGACCGATACCGTGAGGACCGCACCGTGACTACCCAGGATCCTTCAGGTCCCTTTGCGGGGCCGGAGACGGCCGGCCGGCATATTCCTCCTGCTGCCGTCGCCCGGCTGACCATCTACCTGCGCGCGTTGAACTCCCTGCTCGCCGAAGGCGTGGAGCGTGTGTCGTCCGAGGAGCTGGCCGAGGCCGTCGGCGTGAAGTCAGCCATGCTGCGCAAGGACTTGTCCTATCTGGGTTCCTACGGAACGCGCGGTGTCGGCTACGAGGTCCAGTTGCTCACGCGGACTATTGCCGCACGGCTGGGCCTGACCCAGGACTGGCGGGTCGCCATCGTCGGTGCCGGCAACCTCGGGCGCGCCCTGGCAGGCTATTCCGGCTTCACCACCAGAGGCTTCGAAGTTGCCGCCATTTTCGACGCCGACCCCGCCGTGATCGGCTCCGACGTCGGCGGGCTCAAGGTCAGCGGCGTCGCGGATCTGGAAAAGGTCCTGGCCCGGACCGGGGCCAACATGGTCGTGCTCGCGGTGCCAGCCCGGGTGGCGCAGGAATTGTGCGACAAGCTGGTGCAGGCCGGCGTGCGCAGCATTCTCAGTTTTGCGCCCGTCGTCCTGCAGGTCCCGGCAGGCGTCGAAGTGCGCAAAGTGGATATGGCCACCGAACTGCAGATCCTGGCCTACCACGCGCAACGGGCGCAGGAATCGGAACTGCATTCCGAGACCCACGCCCGCAGCGGCCAGTGAACCCTTCCGGTCAGCGGCCGTAGATGCCGAACTTCCGGGCCGAAACAGCCTTGAAGAATTCGTTGGAGGCCGGCAGGAACAGCAGCACAATCGCTGCGACACCCAGCAGCACGGTCACGCTGTGCAGCCCGAACGGGAACAGGCCCAGCAAGGACAGCGCCGCGAAGACCGTGCCGGTGATGCGGGCCCAGTTCTTCCCCGCCTTCACACCGAAGGCAACCATCAGGTAAAGGCCGATCATGATCAGCCCGACGATGACGAGCACAACACCTGCCATGCCGCCCATCATGTCCATGAACTGCTCCTCGCTGATCTCACCCCCGGTCTGGGACAGAGCGTCCCGTACGGAAGGGTCGTCGGCCAGGGAGGCCAGGAGCGTGTCCATGGTGGCCAGGGAGTAGATGATCTCGATGGCGCTGAACACGGCTGCGGCGATGATCAGCCAGAAGGCAGTCGTCACTTCCTTCGGCCGGGCCGGGGCGGATCCGGGCTGTGGCTGGGACGACGGGTAGCTGTACTGCCCGGGCTGCGCGCTCTGGTAGCCGTAGGGGCCGGGCTGCTGACCGTACTGGCCCTGCTGGGGAGCGTTCTGGCCGTAGGAGGGCGTGCCCTGGCCATAGGAGCCGGGCTGCTGTCCGTAGCCCGGCGCGTTCTGCCCGTACTGCGGCGTGTTCTGCCCGTACTGGCCATACTGGGGCTGGTTCTGCCCGTAGGGGCCGGACTGCTGGCCGTACTGGGGCGGGTTCTGCCCGTACCTCGGCTGCTCCTGCCCGGCGCCGTTCCCCGACTGGCCCCGCTGCTGGTCCGGTTGGCCGGATGAGTCGGGCTGGTTTTCAGGAGTGGACATGGTCGGATCCTTCTCTTGGTCTGCACAGGAGCGGCGAGTGCCGGCAGGCCCTATCACGGCCTGATACTGCAACACTACAGCGGGGCCGAGGGAGCGGAGGCTAACCCGAAAGGATGATTTTCAGGGATGCAAAACGGGCCGGACAGCCCAGCCGTCCGGCCCGCAGTGAAAGCGAGGTCAGGACTGCTTGACCAGGGCCGCGTCCAGGTTGATCTTGACCTTGTCGCTGACCAGGACGCCGCCGGCCTCCAGCGCTGCGTTCCAGGTCAGCCCGAATTCCTTGCGGCTGATTTCGGCCTCGCCGGTAAAGCCCGCCCGGGTGGCGCCGAACGGGTCGACGGCAACGCCGGTGAACTCGACTTCGACTTCAACCGGCTTGGTGACGCCGCGGATGGTGAGGTCCCCGGTCAGCGTGTACTCCTCGCCGTCGCCCTCCACCCCCGTGGCCTTGAAGGTCATCTCAGGGAATTCCTCGACGTCGAAAAAGTCGGGCCCCTTGACGTGGGCGTCGCGGTTGGCGTCGCCGGAGCTGAAGCTGGCCGTCTTGACCGTGGCATGCAGGGTCGAGTCGGCCAGCGACGAGCCGACGCGTGCTTCAGCGTCGGCCTCGGTGAAACGGCCGCGGACCTTGCTGATGCCTGCGTGGCGGACAGTGAAGCCGATCTCGCTGTGGGAATGGTCGAGTTTCCAGATGCCTTCGACGAGGCCTTGGGGCAGTGTCAACGTGAACTCCTTGCGTGCGGTAGTACCAGGATCAACGGTTCGTGCCTTGCCAAGGGCCCCGCCGGAGCCGGGGCCCTCCACAGCACATTCTTGCCGCGCCCCCCGCTTTGGGCAATAGCGGCCGACTTTGAGACACTTAAGACCATGCCGCCAACCACCGTCCACCTGCTGCGCCACGGGGAAGTCCACAACCCGGACCGGGTCCTGTACGGGCGCCTGCCCGAATTCCACCTTTCGGAGCTGGGCCGCCAGATGGCACAGCGGGCCGCTGAGTACTTCACGGAGCGGGTGCGGAACGGCGCGAACATCTGCTACCTCGTGTCTTCCCCGCTGACGCGGGCGCAGGAAACTGCTGAACCGACGGCGGCAGCACTGAAGCTGGAAATTGTTACCGATGAGCGGATCATTGAGGCGGAGAACCGCTTCGAGGGACTCTCGGACGTCAAGCGGCACCTGCGCGATCCGCGGCACTGGATGTACCTCCGGAATCCGATGCGGCCGTCGTGGGGCGAGGCTTACACCGCCCAAGTGCTGCGGGTGATGGCGGCGGCCGAGGACGCCCGCAAGGCTGCGGAGGAGCGCGGCGGCCCGGGGGCCGAAGCCGTTATGGTCAGCCATCAGCTGCCGATCTGGGTCACGCGCTTGGCCGCTGAAAGCCGCCGGCTATGGCACGACCCGCGCCGGCGCCAGTGCACGCTGGCTTCGGTGACCAGCCTGAAGTTCGACGGAGAGCATCTGGCAGGGGTTGACTACTGCGAACCCAGCGCCGACCTGCTCCCCGGTGCGGCGAACATCCCGGGAGCGTAATAGAATTACTACGCGTTGTAGAAGTGGGAAGCCCCAGCCCACGAAGAAAAGTGTGATTGTGACTGCGAAAAACCCTGAGCCGCTGAACCGCCGGTCCCTGCTCAAACTGAGTGCCGGGCTGGTCTTTGCCCTGCCCCTGGCCGCCTGCACGGTGGAGGACTCGCTGGCCCAGCAGGCCAACGCCGGCGACAACAAAAACTATATCGCCGGCGACGGCTCAGTCACCGAATATGACCCGGCCAGCCGCGGCGAGCCGGTCCAGCTGACCGGAAAACTCTTCGACGGCAGCACAGTGGATTCTTCCGCCTGGCCCGGCCAGGTAACCGTACTCAACTTCTGGTACGCCGCCTGCGCCCCGTGCCGGCTGGAAGCCAAGGACCTGCAGGCGCTGAGCGAGGAGTTCAGCGACGAGGCCCAGTTCTACGGCGTGAACGTGCGGGATGAGAAGGCGACAGCCGAGGCGTTCGAGCGCAACTTCGGCGTGACCTACCCCAGCTTCCAGGACAAGGACGGCGGGATCCTGCTGGCCATGACGGACTATGTCCCGCCGCAGGCCGTGCCCACCACCCTCGTGCTGGACAAGGAGGGCCGGGTGGCTGCCCGGATCCTGGGCGTCGCCGACAAGGGCACGCTCAAGACCCTCATCCGAGACACTGCGGCCGCCTGACCGTGGGAGTATCGGCCTACCTGCCCGCCTCGATCGGCAGTGTCTTCGGCGAAACCGTGCTCAGCGGTTCCGTCCTGCTGGCGATCCCGGTGGCCATGCTCGCCGGGCTGGTTTCGTTTATGTCGCCCTGCGTGCTGCCGCTGGTCCCGGGCTACCTCGGCTACGTCACCGGCCTGACCGGCGCAGACCTGGAGAGCCAGCGGCGGGGCCGGATGTTCGCCGGAATCGGCCTGTTCGTGCTCGGCTTCTCCGTCGTCTTCGTGGCGATCGGAGCGGTGTTCGGCCAGCTGGGCGCATGGCTCAAGGGAACGGAAGCCGCGTGGGTGACGCAACTGCTCGGCGTCGTCGTACTTTTGATGGGCGTCATTTTCATGGGCGGGTTGTCCTGGTTCCAGCGGGACCGGAAGATCCACTCGCGTCCGCCGGCGGGCCTCTGGGGCGCGCCGGTGCTGGGCATGACGTTCGGCCTGGGCTGGGCGCCCTGCATCGGACCGACCTTTTCCGCCGTCCAGGCGCTGGCTTTCTCCGGCGGCGCCGATGCCGCCAAGGGCGCGTTCCTGGCGTTCGTCTACTGTCTGGGCCTCGGCGTGCCGTTCCTGCTGATTGCCCTGGGGGCGCGCCGCGGGATGGGCGCGATGGCGTTCTTCCGCCGGCACCGGCTGTTCCTGCAGCGGGCCGGGGGCGGAATGCTGGTGGTTTTGGGCCTGCTGATGGTCACCGGGCTCTGGGGGAGCTGGGTCACACAGCTGCAGGACTGGTTTGCAAATGAAGTGAGGCTCCCCATCTGATGAGCAAGAAGACCATGCAAAAGGACGACGTCGAGCTGCCCGCTTTGGGGTTTGCCGGCACGTTGCGCTTCATCTGGAGCCAGCTGACGAGCATGCGCACGGCGCTGTTCCTGCTGCTGCTGCTCGCTGTTGCCGCAGTCCCGGGATCCCTGTTCCCGCAGCGCCCGGCCAACCCGGCAGTAGTGACCCAGTACATCAAGGACAACCCCACGACCGGGCCGTGGCTGGACCGCTTCCAGCTGTTCGACGTCTATTCGTCCGTCTGGTTCTCCGCCATTTACCTGCTGCTGTTCATTTCGCTGATCGGCTGTGTGGTCCCGCGGGCCATCCAGCACTGGAAGGCGATGCGCTCCCAGCCGCCGCGCACCCCACGCAGGCTGTCCAGGCTGCCCGAGTACGGTGCCATGGCGCTGCCTGCCGGTTCGCAGGTGACCCGGGATTCCGCGGTCGCGGATGCTGCCCGGCTGCTCAAGCGGCGCGGCTACCGGGTGGATGTGCGGGACGGCGGCACCGACCGGCCGTCCGTCGGCGCCGAGCGCGGCTTCTTCAAGGAAGTCGGCAACCTTGTGTTCCACGTCTCGCTGATCGGCGTGCTGATCTCGGTGGCCGTGGGCGGTCTGTTCGGCTACCGGGGCCAGAAGATCATCGTCGAGGGCGAATCCTTCGTCAACACGCTGGTGAGCTATGACAACTTCACCCCGGGCAGCAACTTCCATGAGGACCGGCTGGCACCGTATTCGATGCAGCTGGACAAGTTCGAGGTGGAGTTCGACCGGGAGTCCCAGACCCACTACGGCCAGCCGCTCGACTTCACCGCGACCATGACCACGAAGGACTCCCCGGACGCCGAACCGGAGCAGCAGATCCTGAAGGTCAACGAGCCGCTGTCCATCGGCGGGACCAACGTCTACCTGGTCGGCAACGGCTACGCGCCGGTGGTCACGGTGCGCGACGGCGACGGCAACGTGGCGTACCAGGGCCCGGTGGTCTCCGTGCCGAACGACGGCGCCTACACCTCCACCATGGTGATCAAGGTGCCCGACGCCAAGCCGGAGCAGCTGGGCTTCGTGGGCTTCTTCCTGCCGACGGCCGTTGAGGGCGAAGACGGCGTCGCCGTGGGCAGCGACCCCGATCCCTTCAACCCGCGGCTGTACCTGAACTCCTACTACGGCGATCTTGGCCTGGACGAGGGCGATCCGAAGAACGTCTACGTGCTCGACACCAGCGAACTGACGGTCCTGAACGACCGCAAGGAGGAGGCCGGCGGCATCGAGCTGGGGGCCTATGAAAGCGCTGAACTGCCCAACGGGATGGGCAGCATCACCTTCGACGGCCTCAAGCGCTACGTCGCCCTCGACATCGACCACGATCCGGGCCAGGGCGGCGCGCTGGTGTTCTCCACGCTGGCGCTGCTGGGACTGGGCGCCTCGCTGTTCATCGGCCGGCGGCGCGTCTGGGTCCGGACCGGCACGCATGAGGACGGCAGGACAATGGTCGAGTGGGGCCTGCTGGCCCGCGGCGAGGACCCCCGGCTGGAAGCCGAGTCCGCAGCGCTGCGCAAGCTTTTCGAAAAAGAGTGGCTGGCCGCCGACAACCGGCCTGCCAAGAATGACCGGGACGCCGTCGGCGTCAACGAATCCTAAGGACGTGCCCGAGCATGCCAAGCATTGACGAAACCCTCGGCCAGTACAGCGAGCTGTTCATCCTGCTCGCGGCCATGGCGTTCACGGTGGCCTTCATCGCCTTCTGCTGGGATCTGGCAACATCCAGCAAGACGATCCGCGCGGTGGAGAACCGCCTGGCCGAAGAGCGTGCCGCGCAGAAGGTGCCCGCTGCCGTCGGCGCCGGCGGTGCGCCGGCTGAAGCAGGAAGCGGCCAGGAGGTCAGCTTCGAAATGGCCGACGAGTCAATGGATTACGGTTCCGAGCGCCGCAACGCCGCCCGTATCGGCGTGGCCGTCAGCATCCTGGCCACCCTGATCCTGGCTGCCGGGGTGGTCAGCCGCGGCATCGCGGCCCACCGCGTGCCGTGGGGCAACATGTACGAGTTCTGCACGACCGGCGCGCTGGTCGTGGCCCTGGTCTACCTCGTCGCCCTGGTCAAGAAGGACCTGCGCTTCCTGGGCTCCTTCGTGATCGGCCTGGTGGTCATTATGCTCTGCGCCGCCGCTATCGGGTTCCCCACGCCGGTGGCCCACCTGGTGCCGGCCCTGCAGAGCTACTGGCTGATCATCCACGTCTCCGTGGCAGTGATTGCATCCGCACTGTTCACCCTGACTTTCGCCATGTCGGTGCTGCAGCTGATGCAGTCCGGCCGCGAGGCGCGGGCGCGGGCTGGCCAGAAGGACCGGCTGGCCTTCATGCGTCTTGCCCCCTCGGCACTGACCCTGGAAAACGTCGCCTACCGGATCAACGCCGTCGCCTTCGTCCTCTGGACCTTCACGCTGATGGCCGGTGCGATCTGGGCTGAGAAGGCCTGGGGCCGGTACTGGGGCTGGGACACCAAGGAAGTCTGGACGTTCGTGATCTGGGTTGTCTACGCCGGCTACCTGCACGCCCGCGCCACCCGCGGCTGGACCGGGACCCGCGCGGCCTGGCTGTCGATCGTTGGCTACCTCTGCGTGATCTTCAACTTCACCATCGTCAACGTCTTCTTCTCCGGCCTGCACAGCTACTCCGGCATCCAGTAGCCGGAACCGGACAATAACGAAGCCCCGCAGTTTTCAAATCAAACTGCGGGGCTTCGTTATTGTCTTCGCGAGCTGAACCGGCCGGCCGGCCCATTTGCGCACGACGGCGGATCGCCGGCTGCGGTTATCAGCGCGGGGCGCCGGGATTGTCCCGGCCTTCCTCGCCGAGCTGGTCCTTGTCCTTCTTTTTCAGTTCCCGGCGGCGCTTTTCCTGCTCCGCCTCGCGCTGCTGCTGGCGGCGCTGGCGGTCCAGGTTGCGCAGGAAGGCCACGTCGTCGTCCGGAGCCATGGGGCGGCGCTGCTGCACCTGCGGCCGCGGGCTGGAGCTGGGCCTGCCGAAGAAGAACCACAGCAGGGCGCCAATCAGCGGGACCAGGACGATGGTCAGGATCCAGCCTGGCTTGGAAATGCTGCGCACTTCCTGCGGCCGCGAGCGGATGCACTCGATGAGCGCATAGATGATGACGGAGACCGCCACCACGACGAGGAAAATGTACACACGGGCCATGACTTAATTGTAGTTGAGCCGCGCCGCCCGCCCTTGGCCGGTCGCGGCCATTCAGCTCTGAGCGCGACGGCGGCCGGGGCCATGGCAGGGGGGCGTAAACTTGTGGGGTGGCTTTTTGGAAATTCACCGCACTGCGGCTCGGGTTCGTCGCCCTGATCTTCGTGCTCGGGCTGTTCCTGCAGCTTGGCATCATCTATTCGGCCATCGTGTCGGTGATCATGGCCTGGTGCATCACGTACCTGTTCTTCCGCAAGATGCGCGACGAGGCGGCGCTGGCGCTGCAGAACAGGCTCACCGGGAAAGCCAAGCCCATCCGCACCTCGACCGAGATCTCGGACGCGATGGCCGAAGACGAGGCGGTCGACCGCCACGGGCAGCTGCACGTCGACGCGGACCGCAAGCCGCGGCAGGCCAAGGACTGATCCCGCAGCCGGCCCCGGCTACACCAGCTGCGTGAGCACCATGCCCAGGGTGAAGGCAGCTGCGAAGCACAGGCTGACCACGCCGGTCTGCTTCAGCACCGGAATCAGGTCCTGCCGCCGGTGTCCGCGCAGCATGACCCAGCTGGGCGTGATGCAGAGCGGTGCCACCAGCAGCACCAGCAGGATCCACGGGTGGTCATTGACGAGCAGCAGGGGCAGCAGGAGCGCCAGCGCCAGCATCATCACATAGCTGACCCGGGCGGCGTCGTCGCCTATCCGCACGGCGAGCGTCTTCTTCCCGGCCTCGCGGTCCGTGGGGATGTCCCGGACGTTGTTGGCCATCAGCAGGGCGCTGGCCAGCAGCCCGATTGAGACGGCGCCGAGGAACGAGGACCAGCTCACCGCCAGCGCCTGCGTATAGGTGGTGCCCATCGTGGCCACGATCCCGAAGAACAGGAACACGAACACTTCGCCCAGCCCGATGTAGCCGTACGGGTTCTTGCCGCCGGTGTAGCCCCAGGCCGCGAGCACGCAGCCGACCCCGACGAGCAGCAGCGGCCAAGTTCCGGACAGGATCACCAGCAGCAGCCCGCACAGCATGGCGGCGCCGAAACAGCCGAACGCGGCATACTTCACGGACCGAGGCGAAGCCAGCCCCGAGGCGGTCAGCCGCACCGGGCCCACCCGGACGTCGTCGGTGCCTCGAATGCCGTCCGAGTAGTCGTTGGCGTAGTTCACGCCCACCTGGAACAGCACGGCGATGAGCAGCGCCAGCAAGGCCCGCAGCGGATGGAACGCCTCCAGGTCGTACGCCGCCGCACTGCCCACGATGACGGGAGCAATGCCCAGCGGGAGGGTGCGGAGGCGGGCGCCTTCAATCCAATGGGCGGCAGTTGCCACTGTGCAGGTCCTTCTCAATCTCGCGTTCAGGAATCCGCGGCGCACGGCCGCAACGTTCTATTCTCCCGTACTCGGGGCACCGCCGGGTTCAGCCGGCGCCTTCACCGCGCGGCGCAGCAGTCCGGCCACCGTGAGCCGGTCCGGTTTGCCGTTTTCCAGCAGGGGCAGCGCGTCCAGGAACACAAGGTGGCGCGGGGCAGCCGGTCCACCGAGTTCCGCGCGCACGTGCGCCTGGATGTCTTCGGCGGAGGCGGAACCGACGACGGCGGCCGCCACCTCGGTGCCCCACTCCGGGCTGTCTATTCCCGCCACAAGGGCGGCCTGCACTCCGGGCACCGCTTCGATGGCCGCGGCGACGGCGGCGGCAGAGACTTTCACCCCGCCGGTGATGAGCACGTCGTCCGCACGGCCGCTGACCGACAGTACGCCGCCCTCCCACGCGCCCAGGTCGGAGGTACGGAACCAGCGCGTCCCGGCTTCCTGGCGGAAGTGTTCGGAGGTCAGCTGCGGATTGTCCAGGTAGCCTGCGGCCACCACCTCGCCGCCGAGCAGGATCCGGCCCTGCTCCAGCCGGACCTGGACCCCGTCGAGCGGAACGCCGTCGTAGACGCAGCCGCCGCAGGTCTCGCTCATGCCATAGGTCCGCACAATCTCAAGGAGTGCTTGGCCGCCTCGGAGCGCAGCCGATCGGACAGCCGGGCCCCGCCAAGGAGGATCGCGTCGAACCGCCGCAGCGCCGCGATGGTGCCGGCCGACGGTTCCTCGAGCAGCCGGTGCAGCTGGGTCGGCACCAGGGACGTGATCCGGAACCGGTGTGTCAGCTGCTCAGCCGCGGCGGTGAAGGCTTCCGCCGTGAACCCGCCGGCCAGGTCCATGACCGCGGGCTCCGTGCCGGCGTGGAGCGAGCGGACCAGCACCTGCAGGCCGGCCACGTAGTTCGGGGCGAGCGCCAGCAGCCACTGTCCCTCGCCGCCCAGCCGCCGGACGGTGCCGCGGGAGGAAGCAGCCAGGGCCTCTGCGCCCAGCATGGTCGCCTTGGGCGTCCCGGTGGAGCCGGACGTCCGGACTACTGCCGCCGTTCCGGGTGCCAGCCCGGCGGACAGCACCGGTTGCGGCGTTCCGCCGGCATCCAGTTCCACGGCCGGTCCGCGGCCGGCCAGGGCTGCAGACAAAGCGGTGAGGGCAGGCGCCACATCCATCGGCGCAGCCTAGAAGTGGTACGGGAAGCTGGACCAGTCCGGGTCGCGCTTCTGCAGGAAAGCGTCCCGGCCCTCGACGGCCTCGTCGGTCATGTACGCCAGCCGGGTCGCTTCCCCGGCGAAGACCTGCTGGCCGGCCAGCCCGTCGTCTGCGAGGTTGAAGGCGAACTTGAGCATCCGGATGGCCTGCGGGGACTGCCTGGCGATGTCGGCCGCGTACTCCAGCGCGACCTGCTCCAGCCGCTCATGGTCCACCGCTTCATTGACTGCACCCATCCGCACCATGTCCTCGGCAGAATACTCCCGGGCCAGGAAGAAGATCTCTCGGGCGGCCTTCTGGCCGATCTGCCGCGCCAGCAGCGCCGAACCGTAGCCGGCGTCGAAGCTGCCAACCGTGGCGTCGGTCTGCTTGAATTTGCCGTGCTGGCGGGAGGCGATGGTCAGGTCCGACACCACATGGAGCGAGTGTCCGCCGCCCGCGGACCAGCCATTGACGACGGCGATGACCACCTTGGGCATCGTGCGCATCAGGCGCTGGACCTCCAGGATGTGGAGCCGGCCGGCACGGGCCGGATCGATCGTTTCCTGGGTCTCGCCGTCTGTATCTTGTATTACGTACCTGTAGCCGTCGCGGCCGCGGATCCGCTGGTCGCCGCCGGAGCAGAAGGAATGCCCGCCGTCCTTGGGGGAGGGGCCGTTGCCGGTGAGCAGCACGGCGGCCACATCCGGAGTCATCCGGGCATGGTCCATCGCGCGGAACAGTTCGTCCACCGTGCCCGGACGGAAGGCATTGCGGACCTCGGGCCGGTTGAAGGCAATCCGCACCGCCGGCAGGTCGCGCAGGATCCTGCCCTCGGCGTCGCGCTCCACCTGGCGGTGGTAGGTCAGGTCCTGGAAGTCGAAGCCGGAAACTTCGCGCCACTGGAATGGATCGAAGACGTCGGAGACTTTCGCGGGCAGTACGTCGGCAGCAGCCGGTGCGGAATGGTCTGTACTCACGCCCTCGAGTCTATCGCCGCCCCGAAACGGCCTTCGCCTGCTTGGCTTAGGAGATGCAGAATTCGTTGCCTTCCGGGTCTGCCATGGTGTACCAGGTGTGGGGGCCCTGCCGGCCGTCGTGCAGGTAGGTGGCGCCGCGCGCTTCCAGCCTGGCCCGGGCCTCGTCCTTGTCGGCACCGCCGAGGTCGACGTCCCAGTGCACCCGGTTCTTCACCGACTTTGATTCCGGAACCGTTTGGAAGAGGATACGGCGGCGGCCGCGTCGACCGGCGTCCTCTGCCGGACAGATCGCTGCGCCGGGCCTCCAGACGCGGACGCCGTTGTGGACGATGGTTTCCTCTTCGGTGGCAAAGCCCTTGGCAATCATCTCCGACACGAAGTCCTGGTCCGTCGGCTCGACGATCCAGCCCAGCGTCTCTGCCCACCAGTCGGCCTGTTGATGCGGATCCGCGCTGTCTACCACTACCTGGATGTTGAAGGTCATGGCCCGACCCTATGGCCGGCGGAGGATGGGCAACAGGGGAAACCGGACAGCTTTCGTCCTGGTTTGCCGAAGGCAGCTCTAGCCTCTGACCGTCACGCTTAGGGAATGGCCCCGAGTACGACGGCGGCGGGGGACCAGGTGCCCCACCGCGTCTTCTTACGGGCCGCGCCGTCACCTTCCCCGTCCTGTCGGCAGGCATCGGCTACTGTGATGGGCAAGCAACGCCGGGAAATGACGGGAGGAATGCCGCCGATGGCACACCAGTTGGAACTGGCCCGCTATATCGACGCCCCAGCCGAGGTCGTCTGGGATGTACTGACCGACATCGGCCGGGCCGATTCGACACTTTCGGGCGTGGACAGCGTGGAGATCCTTACTCCCGGTGCGTATCGGGAAGGCTTCCGTTGGCGCGAGACCCGGAAAATGCTGGGCAAGGCTGCCACCGAAGAGATGTGGGTAACCGAGGTCCAACCCGGGCAGTCCACCGTGGTCAAGGCTGCCTCCGGCGGCGCCGACTACACCACACGCTTCACTCTCACGCCTTCAGGGGACGGCACGGAACTACGCATGTTCTTCGGCGCTGAGCTGCAGAACCCGGGCTGGCCGGCGCGGCTGGCGATGGCGGTGTTCGGCAAGCTGGGCATCAGCGCAGCACGCAAGGCCATGCAGCAGGACCTGTACGACATCGCGGCCGCCGCGGAGGGCAAGGCCCGGAAGGGCGGGCAGCCATGAGCGGCGCATTCAGGATCGATGTCAGTCTGGACAGCACCATCGAAGGCGCTTCCATGCTGCGGTTCCGCTGCCGCTTCGCCCACAGCCTGCCCCGCGTGTGGCAGGCCCTGACCGATGACGAGCAGCTGTCGGCCTGGTTCCCGTGCCGGGTCCGGCTGGAGGAAAGGGCCGGCGGCCGCATTGAGTTCCTCTTCCCGGACCAGGAGCCGGATTACGGCGAGGTGCTGGAGTTCGAGCCCGAAAGCAGACTGGGCTTCAGCTGGGACCAGGAGGTCCTGCACTGGTATCTGCACCCCGACGCGGACGGCTGCCGGCTCATGATGACCAACACGCTGCAGGACCCGGAGTCCAGGGCGAAGGTGGCTGCCGGCTGGCACGGCTGCTTCCAGGCACTTGACGCCCTGTTGTCCGGCTCGGAGGCGCAGCTCACTCCTCTTCCCGAGCTTATTGAGCATTACCGGCAGACCCTCGGTTAGCGGCAATTGTTGCGCCCTCCCGGCTGCTTCAGTTGACCGCCGCCACCGCCCGTGGGATTCTTTATAGAACGGTCGGTCGGTAATTTCTGCCTGTGGCTGCGCCCGCGGAACCGGCCGGCGGACTACTACGGAACACAGACTCGAGGGACTTTCAATGGCTGAGGCATTCCTGGTTGGCGGAGCGCGGACCCCTGTGGGCCGCTATGGCGGGGCGTTGTCGTCGGTCCGTCCGGACGATCTGGCCGCGCTGGTGGTCAAGGAGGCCGTCCACCGTGCCGGCATCGATCCGGACGCGGTGGACGAAGTGATCCTGGGCAATGCCAACGGCGCCGGCGAGGAGAACCGCAATGTCGCCCGCATGGCCTGGCTGCTGGCCGGCTACGCGGACCATGTCCCGGGCATCACGGTGAACCGGCTCTGCGCCTCCGGCCTGAGCGCAATCATCCAGGCTTCGCACATGATCAAGGCCGGCGCCGCTGACATCGTGGTCGCCGGCGGCGTGGAGTCCATGAGCCGGGCCCCGTGGGTGCAGGAGAAGCCCGCGAAGGCCTTCGCCAAGCCCGGCGAGCAGTTCGACACGTCCATCGGGTGGCGCTTCGTGAACCACCGCTTCACGCACGGGGACCTGTCCCGCGGCGGCAAGATGACCTACTCGATGCCGGAGACGGCCGAGGAAGTTGCCGAGGTCTACAACATCTCGCGTGAGGATGCCGACGCCTTCGCCGTCCAGTCGCACGAGCGGGCCATCGCCGCCATTGAGGGCGGCCGGCTGAAGGAAGAAATCGTCCCGGTGGCCGTCCATGGCCGCAAGGGAGCGACCACCATGGTCGAAACCGACGAGGGGCCCCGCCCGGGCACCAGCATGGAGGTCCTGGCCGGGCTGAAATCCATCATCAAGCCCGGCGGCGTGGTCACGGCCGGCAACTCCAGTTCGCTTAACGACGGCGCCTCCGCGATCGTGGTCGCCTCCGAGGCCGCGGTGCAGAAGTTCGGTTTGTCTCCGCGGGCCCGGATCGTGGAGGGTGCCTCGGCCGGTGTCGCCCCGGAAATCATGGGCATCGGCCCCGTCCCGGCCACCCGGAAGGTGCTGGACAAGGCCGGCTGGAGCATCGAGGACCTGGGCGCCGTCGAACTGAACGAGGCCTTTGCCACCCAGTCCCTGGCCGTGCTGCGGGACCTGAAGCTGGACCAGTCCATTGTCAACAACGACGGCGGGGCCATCGCTTTGGGGCATCCGCTCGGTTCCAGCGGCTCCCGTCTGGTCGTCACCCTGCTCGGCCGCATGGAGCGCGAAAACGCCAACCGCGGCCTGGCCACCATGTGCGTCGGCGTCGGCCAGGGCACCTCGATGATCGTCGAGCGGGTCTGATGCTGTTCGCCTCCCACGAATTCAAGACGCTGCTGGTCGACGAGCGGGACGACCGCGTCCACGTCAAGCTGAACCGGCCCGAGGTCCGCAACGCGATCGACCAGGCGATGGTCGATGAGCTGCACGCCATCTGCTCCGTCCTGGAACGAGAACCGCGGATCCTGATCCTCTCCGGAACCGAGGCTAACGGCAAAGGCATCTTCGCCTCCGGCGCCGATATCGCCCAGCTGCGCGAGCGCCGCCGCGAGGATGCACTGGCCGGCATCAACTCCACCATCTTCAATCGCATCGCCCAGCTGCCCATGCCGGTGATCGCAGCCCTCGACGGCTTCGCCCTTGGCGGCGGGGCGGAACTGGCTTACGCCTCGGACTTCCGGATCGCGACGGAAACCGTCAAGATCGGCCAGCCCGAGACGAACCTCGGGATTATGGCCGCGGCCGGTGCCACTTGGCGGCTGAAGGAACTGGTCGGCGAACCGCTGGCCAAGGAGATCCTGCTCGCCGGCCGGATCCTCAACGCCGAGGAAGCCCTCGCGGCCCGGCTGATCACCGAAATCCACCCGGCAGGGCAGCTCATCGACGCCGCCCACGCGCTCGCGGACCGGATCGCCGCCCAGGACCCCCTGGCCGTGCGCATCACCAAGAGCGTTTTCCATACCCCGCGGGAGGTCCACCCCGTGATCGACACCATCGCCCAGGGGATCCTGTTCGAATCCGAGGCGAAGTTCGACCGCATGCAGGCCTTCCTGGACAAGAAGAAAGACAGCAGGCAGAACAAATGAACGCAGTTGAGTCAGTACCGGGCAAGGTCGGCGTCCTGGGTGGCGGCCGGATGGGGGCAGGCATCGCGCACGCCTTCCTGACCGCCGGGGCGAACGTCGTCGTCGTCGAACGGGATGACGAAGCGGCCGAGGGCGCGCGCCGCCGCGTGACCGATGCCCTGCTTAAGAGCGTGGAGCGGGGGACCACCACGGAGTCCATCGGCCAGCTCACCGAGCGGCTGGCCGTGGCCGTGAACTACTCATCGTTCGCCGACTGCGGCCTCGTGGTGGAGGCAGTGCCGGAGGACTTCGAGCTCAAATCCACCGCGCTGAAGGCGGTTGAGGCCCAGCTCGCCCCCACCGCCTGGCTTGCCAGCAACACCTCCTCGCTGTCCATCGGCAAGCTGGCGGACCAGCTGCAGCGCCCGGGCAGCTTCTGCGGCCTGCACTTCTTCAACCCGGTCCCGGCATCGCAGCTGGTGGAGGTAGTCCTGGCGCCCAAGACCTCCACGGAGCTTGCCGCCGCCTCCAAGGCCTGGGTCGAGGCACTCAACAAAACTGCCGTCGTCGTACACGATGCCCCCGGCTTTGCCTCCTCCCGGCTGGGCGTGGCGATCGCGCTCGAAGCCATGCGGATGGTCGAAGAGGGCGTCGCCTCCGCCGAGGATATCGATGCCGCCATGGTGCTCGGTTACAAGCACCCCGTTGGGCCGCTCAAGACCACGGACATCGTGGGGCTGGACGTCCGCCTGGGCATCGCCGAGTACCTGCACTCCACCCTCGGGGAGCGGTTCGCGCCGCCGCAGATCCTGCGGGACAAGGTGGCCAACGGTGAACTTGGCCGTAAGACGGGCAAGGGTTTCTTCACCTGGAACGACTGACCCTTCGGCATGACAGAGCGGGCCGCCCTGCCGGAAAGCATCCGGCAAGGCGGCCCTGTCCCTTTGCCCGGCGCAGCCGCGGCTGTGAAGATCAGCGGCGGAGGTCCCCGACCAGCTGCTTGAGCTCTCCGGCGTAGCCCTTCTTGTAGCCTTCGACCGTCGGATGGAAATCCCGGTATGAATCAGCGGACCCGTAATTGAGCCATGGCGCCGGTGAGCCGATTCCGTGCCGCTCGAACCTCTCCGTCACATCGACGTACACCGCCTGCGGCGACCGGTCCGCGGCCTCTTCGATGACGCCGTTCAGGCGGTCCACACCCTCATTGAAGATCTCGGCGGCCTCCGGCGATAGCGGGCTGGCGCTGCCTGCCTTGGTGGAGAACAAGTGCGGATAGCCAACGGCGGCGATGGTGGCATCCGGTGCCGCAGCCCCGAGCTGCCCGTACAGTTTCTGCAGGTCGGGCAGCACCTGCGCTCGCGCGGTTTCGTAGCCGTTGTCCACCGCCGTCTGGCAGACCGCCGCGGGCTGGGTTGCGCACGCCAGGATGACGGCGCTGAAATCGACGTCGTTTCCTCCTGCCGTCACGGTCACGAGGTCGGTCTGCGCTCCCAACGCCCCCGAGCCATAGGCCGCCGCGGCCTGTTGCATTGCGTGCTTCGCGGTTGCCCCCGCGCAGGCGAAATTACCGTCCAGTGCCACGCCCGGGCGTTCTTCGAGGTATTCCGCGTAGCCCGGACCGGAGGCGAAGCAGCCCTGGGCCTTTGCGGCCAGTTCCCCGGTGCCGATGCCGGCGGAGTAGGAGTCGCCCAGGACCACCAGATCCACGGTTTCGGAGTGGGCGGAGGCCGGTGCTACCGCGGATCCGCCGATCAGCCCGGCCACCAGGAAGGATACTGCCCCGAAGCGCTTTGCGTGGCCTTTGCGGCCGAAGGTGAAAGAAGTCATGCGAACAAAATACCCCGGCGCGGCGGCGCTTAGGATGAAGCCATGCCCCTTTTCGAGCCGCTGAACTTGACCGGCAAGTACGTGCGCCTGCAGCCCTTGCAGCGGCGTCACATGGCCGATCTGGAAGACGCCGTCCGCGACGGCGAATTATGGAACCTCTGGTACACCCGCGTGCCGTCGCCGGAAACCATGGAACTGGAGATCCGCCGTCGGATGGAAAAGCAGGACCAGGGCACCATGGTGCCGTTCACCATCCGGCGGCTTGCCGACGAGGCCGCGCTCGGCATGACCACGTTCTGCAATATCGACGCCGATACGCCGCGCGTGGAGATCGGCTACACCTGGCTGCGCGCCAGCGCCCAGGGCAGCGGCGCCAACGCGGACTGCAAGATGCTGCTCATGACCCACGCGTTCGAGCAGCTCGGCTGCCGCGCCGTCGAGTTCCGCACGCACTGGATGAACCACCCGTCCCGCGCCGCCATTGAACGGCTTGGCGCCAAGCAGGACGGCGTGCTGCGCAACCACACCAGGATGCCGGACGGGACGGTGCGGGACACGGTGGTCTACTCCGTCCTGGACACTGAGTGGCCGATCGTCAAACGCGGCCTGCAGGCCCGGCTGGACAAGCCCCGGCAGTCCGGTTCCCCAACACCGGGGAAGGGCCGGCGGTGACCTCGAGGCTGGACCGGATCCGGCCATGGGCTGGGACGGCGCAGTGAACGCGCGGCTGATTGCCGGGGACATCTACGGCATGGGCCGCTCGGAGTGGCTCACCGAGGCAGGCTGGCGGCAAATGTACGACGACGGCGTGCGCACCGTTGTGGACCTGCGGAACCTTGGGGAGCGCTCGCCGCGCCATACGGATCCGGTGGTGCCGCCGGAGGCCAGGTCCATGTTCACGCTGCTGAACTGTCCGACGGAAGAGCCCGACCACGAGGAATTCCGCCGGCTGGCCGGACCGTACATGTCCCACCCGCGGCACTTTCCGGACAATCTGCGGCTGTTCCCGTCCAACATCGTTGCCGTCGCCCGCGTCCTCGCCGAGGCCCAGGGCGCCGTGGTGGTGCACTGCTCCGCCGGCCGCGACCGGACCGGACTGATCGCCACGTTGCTGCTGCAGCTGCGCGGGGAGTCCGCGCAGGCTATTGCGGACCACTACGAGTTCGGGCTGCGCGGGATCAATGAGTGGCACCGGATCAGTCCGTACCGCCACCCGGTGGAGCGGTACATCTCGGGGCCGGCGTTGGAAGCGCGGGTCGAGGACACGCGCAACGCGCTGCTGGAGCTGGTTGCCGGCCTCGATGCCGGACGGTACCTGACCGAGCACGGGCTGGAGCTGGAGGAACTGGAGCGGCTGCGCCGGCGGCTGCACTGACACCGGACCAGCTGCCCGCACGGAATGCCCCTGCACTCCGGGTGTTCTTCATGTAGGCTGGTGACGTTACCGAACGACCGTTCAGTTTGTTTATCGTCCGCGGGAGGCTGGACGCTGCGCGGGAAAGGGAAAGGCAGTCAACGATGACCTCAACCACTGTTGGCCTTGATTATGTTCCGAGTTTTGTCCGGGACTCCTGGTGGACGCCGGAGACCGCAGCGGCGGGCGCCGAGGTCCGCGACGCCAGCACCGGCGAAGTGCTGGCACAGGTAAGCACCGAAGGACTGGATCTGGCCGCCGTCGTTAATCACGGCCGCACGGTGGGCCAGGCCGAGCTGGGCAAGCTCACTTTCCACCAGCGGGCCCTGAAGCTCAAGGAGCTGGCGCAGTTCCTCAACGGACACCGCGAAGCGCTGTACGAGATCTCGCACCGCTCCGGCGCGACCAAGATCGACAACATGATCGATATCGACGGCGGCATCGGCGTGCTCTTCACCTTCGGCTCCAAGGGCCGCCGCGAACTGCCGAACTCGCAGGTTGTCGTCGATGGGCCCATGGAGGTCCTCTCCAAGGACGGCTCCTTCGTCGGCGAGCACATCTACACCCGCATCCCCGGCGTCGCGGTCCAGATCAACGCCTTCAACTTCCCGGTGTGGGGCATGCTGGAGAAATTCGCTCCGGCCTTCATCGCCGGTGTTCCCACCATCGTCAAGCCCGCGACGCCCACCGGCTACATCACCGCCGCAGCCGTGAAGCTGATCGTCGAATCCAACATCCTGCCGGCGGGCGCGCTGCAGCTGATCTCCGGATCCGCCCGGGACCTGCTGGACCATCTGGACTACCGCGATGCCGTGGCCTTCACCGGCTCGGCCGATACCGCCAACAAGCTCAAGTCGCACCCGAACGTGGCGCAGGGCGGCATCCGCTTCACCGCGGAGGCAGACTCGCTCAACGCCGCGATCCTCGGGCCCGATGCCGCACCGGGCACGCCGGAGTTCGACGCTTTCATCAAGTCCCTGGTCACCGAGATGACGGCGAAGGCCGGCCAGAAGTGCACCTCAATCCGCCGCACCATCGTGCCGAAGGACAGGATCCAGGACGTGGTTGACGCCGTTCAGGCGCGAATCGACGAGCGCGTGGTGCTCGGCGACCCCCGCGCCGAGGGCGTCACGATGGGCGCCCTCGCTTCGGTGGAGCAGCTTGCCGATGTGCGCGCGGCCGTCCAGGAAATGCTCGACGCCGGCGGCGAACTCGCGTACGGCACGCTGGATGCTCCGAAGGTCACGCGCCAGGACGGCAGCGTGGGGGAAGCCGAAGGCGGTGCCTTTATGTCCCCGGTCCTGCTGACCTGGCAGGATGCCGAAGCCGAGGCGGTCCATTCCCGCGAAGCGTTCGGACCGGTCTCTTCCGTGATCGGCTACGAGGACCTCGACGACGCGATCCGGCTCGCTGCCATGGGCTCGGGCTCGCTGGTGGCCACGGTGGCCACGAATGACCCGGAGGCTGCCCGCCGCCTGGTCACCGGCATCGCCGCCCACCACGGCCGGGTCCTGGTGCTCAACCGCGAGGATGCCCGCACGTCCACCGGACACGGTTCCCCGGTGCCGCACCTGGTCCATGGCGGTCCGGGCCGCGCCGGGGGCGGCGAGGAACTCGGCGGCATCCGCTCCGTCCTGCATCACATGCAACGCACCGCCGTCCAGGGATCGCCGAACATGCTGACCGCAATCACCGGCGTCTGGCATACCGGCGCCGACCGCAATTTCGACGACGTGCACCCGTTCCGCAAGAACCTGGCCAAGCTGAAGATCGGCGACGCGCTGCGCTCGGACCTGCGCCAGGTGACGCTGGAAGACATCACCGCCTTCGCCAATTCCACCGGCGATACGTTCTACGCCCACACCAACCAGGCGGCGGCTGAAGCGAACCCGTTCTTCCCCGGCATTGTCGCCCATGGCTATCTGCTGCTCTCCTGGGGCGCGGGTCTCTTCGTGGAACCGGCTCCGGGCCCGGTGCTGGCGAACTACGGCCTCGAAAACCTGCGGTTCATCACGCCGGTTGCCGCCGGCGACTCGATCCGCGTCACGCTGACTGCCAAGAAGATCACTCCGCGCGAGACGGATGAGTACGGCGAGGTGGCCTGGGATGCAGTGCTGACCAACCAGAACGACGAGATCGTGGCGACCTACGATGTGCTGACCCTGGTCGAGAAGTAGGTCAGCTAACTGCCGGCAGGGTAGGCAAGTTCGCGCGGACGGTCCTGGACTCTCAGGGCCGTCCGCCATTTAACCAGCCCGAGCAGGTACGCGGCGACGGACGCGGCGGCGTAGAGGACGGCGAGGTTCGGCGCCCCTGCCGCCGTGACGCTGGCAAGGTTGAGGAGCGCAAAGCCCACGCCGATCGACCAGGCGTCGGCGATGCCGTACGCCAGGCCGAGGTAGATGACCAGCGGGAGCGCGGAAAGCACTGCGTGGACGAGCAGGTCCGGCCCGATGACGGCCAGCAGCTCAAGCCCCGAAAACCCCTTGATCAGGGCGAAGAGGACCAGCAGTCCGGCGCCGATTCCCCATTCCTCCGCCGTCGCGCGCCGGACCGGCAGCATTCCGCCATGGGTCCTGCGGCCGCTCCACCAGCGCCAGGCTCCGTAGGTACAGACGGCAGGCAGGAGCAGGTCGCCCATGCCCAGCTCCGGCTGTCCTGAGGCGAGACCGAAGAGCAGGAACAGTGCCACGCCGGCGCCCAGCGGGAGCCAGGCCCACCGATGGCGGCAGGCGAAAAGAGCCGTAGAGGCAATTGTGAGTGCGGAAAGCGCGACCGTCAGCCCGATAAGCAGCCCGGTTCCCCCAGTGAAATCCCCAAACCAGTCCAAGACGTCCCCCTGACGCGAAGTGGTTGATGCAAGGTTAGCAGGGTGCGCACCACCGGGACAGGGGCAAGGAAGGGACTGCCATCCTGGGCAGCAGAGAGAGCTAGGCGATGACGCGGGCCGCGGCCGGGAGATGGAGCCCGTCGAAAATCATGGACACCAGGTCGTCCGCGAGTTTCTCGGCCGTGAGTTTGCCGCCGGGCTTGTACCATTCCACGATCGAGTTGATCGTGCCGAAGAGCAGCCGTGTGGTGGTGCGCGGATCGATGTCCCCGCGGAGGCGCCCTTCATCGCGGGCCGCCTCCACCAGGGCCGCCACCTTGTGGTCGAACTGGCGGCGGCGTTCCAAGGCGGTACGTTCTATCTCGGTGTTGCCGCGGAGCCGCAGCAGCAGCGTGACATAGGGCAGTTTGCTGGTCAGGACCTCGATGGTCCGCCGGACCACGAATTCCAGCCGGTCGTCGGCCCGGCCGGAGGAGGCGCCAGGCTCGTCCAGAATCGCTTCCAGCGAGCCCAACGCCTCGTCCAGGGCGAGCCTGAGCAGATCGCCCTTCGACGGCACGTGATGATAGATCGCGCTCTTGGAAATACCGAGGTTCTCCGCCAGGATTCCCATCGACGTCGCTTCGTAGCCATGCTTGTTGAAGACGGCCACAGCAACGTTGAGTACGGATTGCTGGTCATAGCCCGGGCGTCCTCGCCGGGCGGGTTCCTGGCCGTTATTCTTCACCATGGTCCTAATCTTTCCAGAGCATTCGTGCCGCTGATGGCGTTTTAGCCGTTGAGGTTGCGCAGGTCATAGATCCGGCGGAGCTTGCCGCTGGAGCGTGCGAGGCTGTTGGGTTCGACGACATCGATCCGGCAGCTGGAGCCGACGTGGATCTTGATTTGCTTCTGCAGGTCCTTGGCGGCTGCCGCTGCAACCTCGGGGGTGCAGTCGTCGCGGCGTTCGATCTTGACGGTCAGTTCATCCATGCGGTTGGGCCGGGTGATTTCCAGCTGGAAATGTGGGCTCAGGCCGGGGATCCGCAGGGCGATTTCCTCGATCTGCGTCGGGAACAGGTTGACGCCGCGCAGGATGATCATGTCGTCGCTGCGGCCGGTGATGCGGCCGATCCGGCGCATGTTCGGCCGGCCGGTGCCCGGCAGCAGGCGGGTCAGGTCATGCGTACGGTAGCGGATGACCGGCATGGCCTCCTTGGTCAGCGAGGTGAAGACCAGTTCGCCGTGTTCGCCGTCGCGCAGCACGTCGTCGGTGAGCGGGTCGATGATCTCCGGGCGGAAATGGTCCTCCCAGATCGTCGAGCCGTCCTTGTAGTCAATGCATTCGCCGGCCACGCCTGGACCCATGACCTCGGACAGTCCGTAGATGTCGCAGGCATCGATGTCGAGCTTGGTCTCCAGCTCGTGCCGCATTTCCTCGGTCCAAGGTTCGGCTCCCAGCACGGCGACCTTCAGCGAAGTCTTGGCCGGATCCAGGCCGGCGCGTTCCATCGCGTCGACGATCGTCAGCAGGTAGGTCGGAGTGCAGAGGATGGCATCCGGCTCGAAGTCCTGGATCAGCTGGATCTGCTTTTCGGTCTGGCCGCCGGACATCGGAATCACGGTGCAGCCGAGCTTCTCGGCGCCGTAGTGGGCGCCGAGGCCGCCGGTGAAGAGTCCGTAGCCGTAGGCGTTGTGGACCTTCCAACCCTGCTTGACTCCCGAGGCCTTCAGGGAGCGGGCGAAGAGAGTCTCCCACCGTTCCAGGTCGCCCTTGGTGTAGCCGACCACGGTGGCCCGGCCCGTCGTACCGGAGGACGCGTGGATGCGGGCGACCTCGTTCTGCGGAACCGCGAACATGCCGAAGGGATAGGACTGGCGGAGATCTTCCTTGTCCGTGTAGGGGAAGTGCTTCAGGTCGGACAGTTCCTTCAGGTCCCCGGGATGCACTCCGGCCTCATCGAACTTCTTCTTGTACATCGGCACCCGCTCGTAGGCGTAGGCCACCGTGTGCTGCAGGCGCGAAAGCTGCAGGGCCTCCAGCTCGTCACGGCTCATCCGCTCCTCGGGATCCAAGATCTCCGGCTCGGCAGGAGTGGACTTGCGGGCCTTCGTTCCGGTGATGGTCGACATTGAACGGTCCTTGCTACTTGTTGCGGGCGGCGGGATTGGGAATGGTGCGGGAACGGCCCCGCAGCACTGCGACGATGTCTTCGCCGCCTCCGGTTGTTTCCTGGGTTACCCGGATGTCGAAGAGGCCGCTGCGGCCGCTTGTGCTGACCAGGGTGGCGCTGGCAGTCAGGCTCTTCCCGGCGAAGCCGGGACTCATGAAATTGATATCGACGCCGGACGCTACCGTAATGGTGCTTCCATCACCGTGCGGATCATTGCAGGCGAGGGCGAAGGCGACATCGGCAAAGGCGAAAACCATCCCGCCTTGTGCAATACCGAAGCCGTTGAGCATTTCGTCGCGCACCTGCATCCGGATCAGCACATCGCCGTATTCGGCCCGCAGGACTTCCACGCCCAGCCATTCAGCGGCCCGATCGTTGACGAAAGCCGGATGGACCGGGGCAGGCTGGGCGGAAGCGGCGGTGCGGGCCGCAGCATGGCTGGCCGGACTGGCATCAAGATCCGTCATGTGAGCCTCTCCAGGATATATACCGAATGTTCATTAGGTAATCCTGATTTGTGACTCAAGTCAAGTCGTCGCCGCCCTGCGCCGGAGCCGCCAGGCCAGGGCTGCGGCAGCAGGAAAAACAACCATGGCGCCGCCCACCGGCGGATAAGCAAAAGCCATCAGCGTGAATACGCCACCGCCGAACGCCAGCATCGGAGCTGCGGCCGCAGCCAAGGCAGCGCTGGCTGCAAAGCGCGCCACAGCGCTGCGCAGGCCCAGACCGCCGGCCCCACTCTCGGCCGCGGCAATCAGCGCCGCGGAGCAGGCCAGGACCATGCCGGCATAGCCGGCTGCAGCTTCCCAGTAGCCGAACCCGAGATAGATGGCGACCGAGGGGAACAGCGCCCAGGCCGCTCCCATGGCGAGGGCCCAGGCAGCCGCCGGCCGTCGGCTGCTTCCGGAAGGGGGCACCGTTGCGGCAGCCGGCGAGCGGGCGGCCATGGCCAGCGACACCATCCCGGCCGCGAAGAGCACCAGGCCCAACGGCAGGAGCGCGGCCATGAGGCCGAAGGCTTCCGGCGGAGCCTTGGTCAAGACGGCGTCCGACCCGTCAGGACTGCAGAAGAACTGCCGGAGATAGAACGGCTCGGCGTCCCGCTCGGCCGCCGATGCGCTGTTCATGCCCCAAGGCGCGCAGGACTCGCCTGGGTCCTTGCCCTCGAACGGCCGGAAGCGGTGTGCCAGTACGCCGAAAGCGGCCAGGAGCAAGCCTCCGAGGACGGAGGCCGCCCCCGCAGCCACCTGCCGGACCACGGCAGGAGGTGCGGGTACGCGCTTCGGCACGTTCCGCCGTCGTGCTTGCCGTGCCCCCTCCACGGATCAGGCCACTTCCGCGGCTCCCAGGGCGTCGAGCACGAAGGCGTAGTCCCAGGCCCGGTCCTTCCAGCCCTCGTAGCGGCCCGACGCTCCTCCATGGCCGGCGTCCATCTCGATCTTGAGCACGATCGGCTCGGAGCCCGTGGTTGCTTCACGCAGCTTGGCCACCCACTTGGCCGGTTCTACATACAGCACCCGGGTGTCATTGAAGCTGGTGACCGCCGCTATCCGCGGGTAGTCCGCCGGCCGGACGTTCTCATACGGCGAGTAGGACTTCATGTAGGCGTAGACCTCGGGATCCGTGATCGGGTTGCCCCATTCCTCCCATTCCAGTGCGGACAGCGGCAGGTCGGGATCGAGGATGGAGGTCAGGGGGTCGACGAAGGGGACCTGCGCCACGATGGCGGCGTACTTCTGCGGGGCGAGGTTCGCCACGGCGCCCATCAGCAGGCCGCCGGCCGAGCCGCCCATCGCCGCGATCCGCTTCGGGTCGGCCCAGCCGGAGGCCGCCAGCCAATCGGTGGCGGCGACAAAGTCGGTGAAGGTGTTCATCTTGCGCAGCTTCTTGCCGTCGTCGTACCACTTCCTGCCCACTTCGCCGCCGCCGCGAACGTGGGCGATCACGTAGACGACGCCGCGGTCCAGCAGCGAGAGCCGGGCGATGTTGAACGCGGGGTCCATGCTGACTTCGTAGCTGCCGTAGCCGTACATCAGTGCCGGATTGGCGCCGTCGCGCTGCACGTTGGCCTTGCGCAGCACGGACAGCGGAATCCGCGTCCCGTCGCCGGCCATGGCCCATTCGCGTGCGGCCACGTAGTCGGAGGATTCGTAGCCGCCCAGCACCGGGGTCTCCTTGCGCAGGAAGAGCCGGCCCGTGGCCAGTTCGTAGTCGTAGATCCGCGGCGGCGTGAAGAAGGAGGTGTAGGTCAGCCGGATCAGCGGCGCCTCATATTCGGAACCGCCCATGCCGGCGGTGTAGAGCTCCTCATCGAAGTCCGGTTCCACGGCCGCGCCCTGCGCCGCCGTGCCCAGGCCCTGCAGCGGAAGCACCTGGATGCGCTCGATCGTGTCCTTGCGGACCGACACGACGGCGTGCGTGGCCGTGACGGTTGCGCCATTGACCCGCACGGCGTCGTCGTGCGGCAGCACGGTGTCCCAGCGCTGTTCGCCGAGCGGCTGGGCGAACTCGGCCAGGTCCACGAGCGAGACCATTGAGTTCACCGCGTCCTTGTTGTGCGTGAGGAGGACCTTCGGCATGCCATCCAGGGTGAACGGCTCCGCATCGTAAAGGATCCGCTCGCTGCGCGGGACCAGCACCTGCAGCCCGGCGTCCGGATTATCGAAATCGAGCAGCCGTGTCTCGCTGTACTCGGAGCAGCCGATGCTGACCACCAGGTGCCGCCGGTCCGCCGAAAGGTCGAACCCGGTCCACATGGCCGGGTCGTCCTCCTGGTAAATAACGACGTCGTCCGCCACCTGGGTGCCCAAGGTGTGGGACTTGATTTGGTACGGGCGCCAGGAGTCATCCACGACCGTGTAGAAGACCTGGCGGCCGTCAGGGGAGAAAGCCAGCGAGTAGAACACGTTCTCGACCACGTCCGGCAGCAGGTCGCCCGTCCTGAGGTCCTTGATCCGCAGGGTGAACCGCTCGTCGCCGGCATTGTCCACCGCGTAGGCGTAGAGGTTGCCGTCCTTGGTGACGGCGGCGCCGCCGAGGGAGAAGAAAGGCTTGCCTTCGGCTTCCAGGTTGCCGTCCAGCAGGATCTGTTCGCCCGGCACCGGCGTCCCCGGTTCCACGGCCGGCGGCGTCCAGTCCACCGCAGGGTCGCCGGAGTCCGCTGCTTTTGTCCGGCACTGGATGCCGTACTGCTTGCCCTCTTCCATCCGGCCGTAGTACCACCAGCCGTCCTTGCGGACGGGCACGGTCAGGTCCGTTTCCTGGGTGCGGTTCTTGATCTCGTCGAAGATCGCATCGCGCAGCGGCTGCTGATCCGCGGTGACCGCGGCAGTGTAGGCGTTCTCCGCCTCCAGGTGGGTCACGACCTCCGGGGCTTCCTTGTTGCGCAGCCATTCATAATCGTCAACGAAGACGTCCCCGTGGTGCCGGCGTTCCTGGGGTTGCTTGCGCGCCTCCGGCGGCTGCGGGCGGCCGTTGTCCCGCCCGGGGCCGGCGGTCAGTGCTGCGGAAGGGCTGGACGTGGTGGATTCTGCCGAGGGGTGCATCATGGCACCAATATATAGACGCTGGGGGCCGGCCAGGACGGCGATCGCAGCGAGCGGAACGGGGCCGACGCCGCGATCGTTCCCCGAGCCGGCCGGGGACGCGCTCGGATCGGATGGCCCCGGGTTGCCGCGGCGGCCTGGACCGAGGCTGCCGGTGGTGTCTTGACGCACCCCTTGCGGCCCTATATTCTGAACGAACGGTCGGTAAATATTTGCGCCCAGGACTTTCCCACAGTGAGGTGACACCCAATGGCAACGCAGACGCAGGCGACACTGCAGGCTGTCCCGTCGGCAGAAGACGAGGCGGGCCAGGCCTACTTCGACAAGATCATCGCCGAGGACTCCCGGATCGAACCGGCGGACTGGATGCCGGAGAAGTACCGGAAGACCCTGGTCCGGCAGATGTCCCAGCACGCCCACTCGGAGATCATCGGCATGCAGCCGGAGGCCAACTGGATCACCCGCGCCCCTTCGCTGAAGCGCAAGGCGATCCTGATGGCCAAGGTCCAGGACGAGGCCGGGCACGGCCTCTACCTCTACTCGGCCACGGAGACGCTGGGGACGCCGCGCGATGTCCTCAACCAGCAGCTGCTGGACGGCAAGGCCAAGTACTCCTCGATTTTCAACTACCCCGCCAACTCATGGGCTGACATGGGTGCGATCGGCTGGCTGGTCGACGGTGCCGCCATTGCCAACCAGGTGCCGCTCTGCCGCGCCTCCTACGGCCCGTACGGACGCGCGATGGTGCGTATCTGCAAGGAAGAGTCCTTCCACCAGCGGCAGGGCTTCGAGATTCTCCTCGAACTGTCCAACGGGACCCCTGCGCAGAAGCAGATGGCCCAGGACGCCGTCAACCGGTTCTACGCGCCGGCGCTGATGATGTTCGGTCCGACGGACACGGACTCGCCGAACTCGCAGCAGTCCATGGCCTGGAACATCAAGCGCTTCTCCAACGACGAGCTGCGCTCGCGTTTCGTCGGCATGATCCAGGAGCAGGTCAAGGTCCTCGGCCTGACCCTGCCGGACGACAAGATCCGCTACAACGATGAAACCGGCATGTGGGAGCACGGCGAGCTCAACTGGGACGAGTTCCACGAAGTGCTGGCCGGTCGCGGGCCATGCAACGCCCAGCGGATGGAACGCCGCCGCGAGGCGCATGAGAACGGTGCGTGGGTGCGCGAAGCCGCCGCGGCCTACGCCAACAAGAAAGCACAGAAAGCACAGGTGGCCTAATGGCAACAGGAGACCAGACAGCAATGGCCAAGCCGGTCGAGACGGTGGAAACGCCGGCTGCGGAAGGCCATGACAAGCAGGCCTGGCCGCTGTGGGAAGTCTTCGTCCGCTCCTCCCGCGGGCTCTCCCATGTCCACGCAGGCTCCCTGCACGCCCCTGACTCCGAGATGGCCGTGCGCAACGCCCGCGACCTGTACACCAGGCGCAACGAAGGCGTCTCGCTCTGGGTGGTCCCGGCGTCGGCCATTGTGGCCAGCGATCCGGACGCCAAGGGCGAGTTCTTCGAGTCCCCCAAGGGCAAGGACTACCGGCACGCCACCTACTACACCAAGAGCGAAGGGGTGAAGCACCTGTGAGCGGTGAAAGCGCCACCCGGATCACGCCGGGCAACGCGTACCGGCCCGAGGATGTTGCCGCACAGGTGGCCGAGGGCGTGGAGGTCAGCGAAGACGTCGCCGAGTACGCCCTGCGCCTGGGCGACGACGCGCTGATCCTCGCCCAGCGCCTGGGCTGGTGGATCTCGCGCGCGCCGGAGTTGGAAGAGGACGTCGCGCTGGCCAACATCGCGTTGGACCTGATCGGCCATGCCCGGTCCTTCCTGACCTACGCCGGCGCGGCCTGGGGCAAGAGCGAAGACGACCTCGCCTACTGGCGGGGCGAGAATGAGTTCCGCTCGAGCTACCTGGTGGAGCAGCCGAACGGCGATTTCGGCAAGACCATCGCCCGCCAGTTGGTCTTCTCGGCCTTCCAGCACGAGCTTTACTCCCGCCTGGTCGATTCCGCCGATGCCACGCTGGCAGCCATTGCGGCCAAGGCGCTGAAGGAAGTCGACTACCACCGCGACCATGCCACCCAGTGGACCCTCCGCCTGGGCGACGGGACCGAGGAATCGAAGCGCCGCATGGCCGCCGGCCTTGTCTCGGTCTGGCCGTACGTCGACCAGCTGTTCCAGGACGACGACCTGGTCGGGCGCCTTGAGGGCGTGGCGGTCCGCCCGTCGGAACTGCGCGCGCCGTTTGATGCGTACCTGGCCGGCGTCTTCGCCGAGGCCGGCCTGGAGCTGCCCGACATTCCGCCGGCCATGACGGACAAGTCCCGGCACAAGCACAGCGAGCACCTCGGCTACCTGCTGGCCGAAATGCAGGTGCTGGCCCGCGAACATCCAGGCGCCACCTGGTAACTGCCCGTGGCGATTCAGTAACAACGGAGTGAGCTATGTCCACTAACACCGCAGTACGCCCGGCCAACGCCGAGGCTGCCAAGGTCTGGGATATTGCAGCCACAGTGTGCGATCCGGAGATCCCGGTCATCAGCATTGCGGAACTGGGTATCCTCCGCAGCACCCGCCTCATCGAGGGGGAGTACGACGACGCCGGCCGCCCGGCGGTCGAAGTCACCATTACTCCCACCTACTCGGGGTGCCCTGCGATGGACGCGATCAGGGACGACGTCGTTACTGCCCTTAACGGGCAGGGCTACGGCGACGTGCGGGTCAAGCTGGTGCTGGCTCCGGCGTGGACCACGGACTGGATGACGGCCGAGGGCAAGGCGAAGCTGGAAGAGTACGGCATCGCGCCGCCGACCGGGCTGGCCGGTGTCCGCACCGGTCCGGTCAGCCTCGGCCTGAGCGTGAAGTGCCCGAACTGCAATTCGCTGAACACGCGTGAACTGACCCGCTTCGGGTCGACCTCCTGCAAGGCGCTCTACCAATGCAATGAGTGCAAGGAACCTTTCGATTACTTCAAGGTGCTCTAGATGACTACTTCCACGCCTGAGGCCGACGCGGCCCAGACCCAGGGCGGCCAGCCCGAAACCGGCAAGCGCCGCGCTGCCTTCCACCCGCTGACGGTCTCCGAAGTCCGCCGCCTCACCGACGAGGCCATCGAGGTGACCTTCGAGGTGCCGGACGAGCTGCAGGGCCAGTACGACTACGTGCCGGGCCAGTACGTGGCGCTGCGGACCGAGATGGAGGGCCAGGAAGTCCGCCGCAGCTACTCGATTTGCGCCGAGCCCACGGCCGGCGAGATCCGGGTGGCCATCAAGCGGGACCTCGGCGGGCTGTTCTCCAACTGGGCCAACGACCACCTCAAGGCCGGCGACGTCCTGGACGTCATGAGCCCGACCGGCGCGTTCATCTCGAAGCACCAGATGACGGAGCTCAACCGGCCCGAGGACATCGATACGGACACCGAGCACGTGTTCGTCGCCTTCGCCGCCGGCTCCGGCATCACCCCGGTCATCTCGATCGCCCGCACCGTGCTGGCGGCCAACGAGAATGTCCGCTTCGACCTGGTGTACGCGAACAAGGCGGCCATGGACGTCATGTTCGTCGAGGAACTGGCGGACCTGAAGGACAAGTACCCGTCCCGCTTCGCGCTGCACCATGTGCTTTCCCGCGAGCAGCGCATCTCGCCGCTGCTGTCCGGACGGATCGACGCGGAGAAGCTCAACAGCCTCTTCGACGATGTGCTGCGCACCGACGACGTGGACGAGTGGTTCCTTTGCGGCCCGTTCGAGCTGGTCCAGCTGTGCCGCGACACCCTCGCCGCCCGCGGTGTTCCCGCCGAGAAGATCCGCTTCGAACTGTTCACCACCGGCGAGCCGAACAAACCGCAGGGCAGCATCGGCCGGCCGGTGGAGGTGGACCCGAACGCCGACAACTTCGAGATCAACTTCCGCCTGGACGGGCTCTCCGGCAAGGTGGCCAGCCCCAAGCATGCCCGCGAGTCCGTGCTCAATGCGGCGCTGCGGGTCCGGCCGGACGTGCCGTTCGCCTGCGCCGGCGGTGTCTGCGGCACCTGCCGGGCCAAGGTGGTCTCCGGTACCTTCGAGATGGACGAGAACTACGCGCTGGAACCGGATGAGATCGAGCGCGGCTATGTCCTGACCTGCCAGACCCGGCCCACGAGCGACGAACTCAGCGTCGACTACGACGCCTGACCGGCCGAAGCCTCGAAGGAGAACAGCATGGGCATGATCGAACTGTCGATCGAAAACAACATCGCCGAAGTGGTGCTGAACGCGCCGCAGAAGATGAACGCGCTGGACGAAGAGGCCCTGGCCGATTTGGGCAAAGCGTACGACGACGCCGCGGCTGCCGCCGCGGAGGGCCGCGTCCGGGCGCTGCTGCTGCGCGGTGAAGGCCGCGGCTTCTGCGCGGGCCGCGATATTTCCGCCGTCGTCCCGGAAACCGACGACGCCTATGGCTACCTCGGTGACCTGGTGACGCCGCTGCTGAAGAAGATGTCGGCCTTCCCGGCCCCCACCTTCGCCGCTGCGCAGGGCGCCTGCCTCGGCGTCGGACTGGGCCTGCTGATCGCCACTGACGTGGTGTACGTCGCGGAGAATGCGAAGATCGGCTCGCCCTTCGCAAACCTGGGCGCCACGCTCGATTCCGGCGGACACTGGCTGTTCACCGAGCGGCTGGGGGCACACCGCACGCTCGACCTGATCTACACTGCGGAGCTGATGAGCGGTTCCGAGGCCGTGGCATCGGGCCTCTTCAGCCGGGCGATGCCGGCGGACGAGCTGCTGGAGCGGACCCGGGCTGCCGTGGCCAAGGTCGCCGAAGGAGCCACCGGTGCCTTCGTCGCCTCCAAGGAGCTGGTGGCCGCGATCCGCGACCAGCGGCTGGGGCTGTGGGCCTCGGTGGAGGACGAGAACGCCGCCCAGGGCGGGCTGTGCAAGAGCGAGGACTACGCCGAAGGGTTCAAAGCGTTCCAGGAGAAGCGCAAGCCGGTGTTCGGCGGCGTTTCCAGCGCCGGCCGTTGAACGATTCAGCCCTTCTATTGACACCTGTCGCCGGCCCGGCCGAGAATTTATCCAACAAATTTGCCAATTCGGAAGAGCATTCCGGATTTGGGCCGGCCCTTTAACTGAATAACCGGCATCTGTACGTCGGCCCTGAGGCCTCATGGGGGAGGGCGGAAAAGCCCGTGCGGTTCCGCCACCAGTCGGGGCTGCTGTGCAGACGCCGCTGATGAGCGCCGCCGGGCCCAGCCCGGCGGCGTTTCGGCTTTCAGGGGGCTGTGGAAAGTGTGGGCGGGCCTGGGCTCAGCGGGTGTCAAGGTCCTCGAACACCAGGAACGTCTGGGTGTCCAGGATGCCGGGCATGGACTGGATCTGGTCGAAGATGACCCGCCGGAGATCCACGTTGTCCACCGCGCGGACCAGCAGGATCACGTCGAAGTTGCCGCCGACCAGGGCGATGTGGTGCACCTCGGGGACAGCCTGCAGGGCCTCCTTCAATTCCCGCCAGGAATGCTGGCGCAGCTTCAGCGTGACGTAGGCCGAGGCCTTCAGGCCGGCTTTGATGGGGTCCACCAGGGCCGTGAACTTGGTCAGCACGCCAGCCTCGGTGAGCCTTGCAATGCGGGAATAGGCGTGCGCGCGGGAAATGTGGACGTTCTCCGCCACGGCCGTGACGGACAGCCGGCCGTCCCTTGTCAGCTCCGCCAGGATCCGGCGGTCGATATCGTCCAGTTTCATGCCGGACGCCGCTTCGCCCATTCGTCTACACCTCGATAAGTAATCCAGTTCACAGTTGCAATTCGTCTCCCAGAATACGGCACCTGAGGTAGAACTTCCACGGTTTTCCGGTGAAGTGGATACGAATAGTCACGCAATCGCATACTGGAGGCACACAGTTTCCACTCCTGAACAGGACGGCCGCCCGGCCTTCGGCGGGCCAGGGCCTCGAAGAATTCCAAGGAGCTACCTATGACTATTTCAACGGGAAGTCCCTGGCGGGGGTCCATGCAGGAACCTGCCGGCCGGGCCGACCTGGACGCGCAGCGGGCCGCAGAGTCGTACATGCTGCCCTCGGTAGAGCCGGTCCAGCTGATCGACCCGGACGGCCGCCACGTCCACAACGACAAATACCCGCTGCCGGATGGTGATTCGCTGCTGGGCGCCTACCGCGAGCTGGTCGTCGGACGGCGCGTCAATGACCAGGCCAACGCCCTGGTCCGCCAAGGCCGCATGGCGGTCTATCCCTCATCCCACGGGCAGGAGGCCTGCCAGGTTGCCGCCGCGCTCTGCATCGAAGCTGCCGATTGGCTGTTCCCGACCTACCGCGACACGGTGGCCGTGCTCGCCCGGGGCGTGGATCCGATCCAGGCGCTGACCCTGTTGCGCGGGGACTGGCACAGCGGCTACGACCCCTACGAGCACAACGTCTCCATCCAGGCCACGCCGCTGGCCACCCAGCTGCTGCACGCCGTCGGAGTTGCGCACGCCGCCAAGCTCAAGGGCGAGAACACGGTGGTGGTGGCCATGTGCGGCGACGGCGCAACCAGCGAGGGCGACTTCCACGAGGCGCTGAACTTCGCCGCCGTGTTCCATGTTCCGGTGGTGTTCTTCGTGCAGAACAACCAGTACGCCATCTCGGTGCCGCTGAGCCACCAGAGCGTGGCGCCGTCCCTGGCCCACAAGGCGATCGGCTACGGCATGCCGGGCGAGCGTGTGGACGGCAACGATCTCGCCGCGCTGCTCGCGGTCCTGGGCAAGGCGGTCGACCGGGCACGCGACGGCGGAGGGCCGGCATTAGTGGAAGCCCACACTTACCGCATGCAGTCCCACACCAACGCCGACGACGCGACGCGCTACCGCAGTGACGATGAAGTGGCCCAGTGGGTGCCCAAGGACCCGGTGATGCGGATGCGCACCTACCTGACGGAGCTCAAGCTTTTGGACGAATCAACCGAGAAGGACATCGCTGCCGAGGCCGAGCGCGTCGCCGCCGCACTGCGCGAGGGGCTGAACGCCGAATCCGAAGTGGACCCCGAGGACCTGTTCCGGCACGTCTACTCGGAAAAAACCAGTCAGCTGCGCGAGCAGGCGGCCAAACTGCGCGAAGAGCTCTCGCGCGAGCAGCTCTGACCTCGGGACCGGGGGAAATAGCCAACATGAGCACAACACTGACGTTTGCCAAGGCGCTGAACACGGCCCTGGCCGATGAAATGGAAGCCGATCCAACCGTCGTCGTTTTCGGCGAAGACGTAGGCACGCTGGGCGGGGTCTTCCGCATTACCGACGGGCTGACCAAGCGGTTCGGCGAGGAGCGCTGCTTCGACACCCCGCTGGCCGAGTCCGGGATCATGGGCATGGCCGTCGGCATGGCGATGAACGGGCTGCGGCCGGTGGTCGAGATGCAGTTCGACGCGTTCGCCTATCCGGCGTTCGAGCAGGTCGTCTCACACGTCGCCAAAATGCCCAACCGCACCCGCGGCAAGGTCAAGCTGCCGCTGGTCATCCGGATTCCCTATGCCGGCGGGATCGGGGGAGTGGAGCACCACTGCGACTCCTCCGAGTCCTACTATGCGCACACGCCGGGCCTGACCGTGGTGTCGCCGGCGACCGTGCCGGACGCCTACACGATGCTCCGCGAGGCCATCCGCCACCCGGATCCGGTGGTGTTCCTGGAGCCGAAGAAGCTCTACTGGTCCAAGGAAGACCTGGAGCTGGAGGCACTGCGTTCTTCCGCCAACTCCTTTGGCCGGGCCGTGGTGGCCCGCGAGGGGACGGATGCCACGCTCATCACCTACGGCCCGTCGGTTTCCACTGCGCTCAACGCTGCGGCTGCGGCTGCGGAGGAAGGCCGGTCGCTGGAGGTGATCGACGTGCGCTCCATCGTGCCGTTCGATGACGCAACGGTCATGGCGTCCGTGCGCAAGACGGGACGCGCCGTCGTTATTGCCGAAGCACCGGGGTTCGCCTCCGTCGCCTCCGAAATCGTGGCGCGGGTGCAGGAACGCTGCTTCCACTCGCTCGCTGCGCCGGTCCTGCGGGTGACCGGTTTCGACATCCCGTACCCGGCGCCGAAGCTGGAGCACTTCCACCTGCCCAGCGTGGACCGGATCCTCGACGCCGTTGACGAGCTTCAGTGGGAGGACGCGTGAGCATGGCCCGCCAGACATTCTTGCTGCCGGATCTGGGCGAGGGGCTGACCGAGGCCGAGCTCGTGAACTGGCTGGTTCGCATCGGTGACGAAATCAGCGTCGACCAGCCGATTGCGGAAGTGGAAACCGCCAAGTCCATGGTCGAAGTGCCGAGCCCGTATGCGGGCATCGTCGCGGAACTGCACGGGGCAGCAGGGGACACTATCGACGTCGGCAAGCCGCTAATCTCCATTGAGGCAACGGACGCCGGGGAGGACGGTGCCGCCGCTGCGGCCCATCCCGCGGCTGAGGCCTACCGCCAGGAGGAACGGGCCGGGGCCGATCCCGCCGCCGCGGCCGCCACTGCCCCCGAGGTCGCAGCCGAGGCCGAAAGCGGCTCCGGAAACGTGCTGATCGGCTATGGCACCCGTGGCGGGCACGGCACGGCCAAACGGACGCGCCGTCCCAAGGCGCGGGCGGCAGCTCCTGCGGC
>NZ_ANPE02000108.1 GCF_000328305.2 Arthrobacter crystallopoietes BAB-32
AACGCCAGCGGCCGCTTCCGCAGGAACAGCCGCCGCCTCTGCCGGTGCCGGTCCCGGCTCCGAGCCGGGCTCCCCGGCCGCCGTGCCCGCTTCCGGTGCCTCCGCCACTGCGGCTTGGGCCGTTCCGGACGCGGGCTCCCCCGCCTTGCCCGTGGCGGTGAACGCGGCCGGATTGGCCAGCCCGGCCATGCCTGCAACGGAAGGTGCGCCCCCGCCGTCGTCCGCCAATGCCCCCGGCACAACGCCGCCGGCGGTCATGGCGCAAACCGCTGCCACCCCCAACGCGCCTCGCAGCCGCTTGCGGTTCCTGTTCCCGCCGGCCCGGCTTTCACCGTCCCCATCCGGCCGGCCGTACCACTGTGTGGAATCACCCATGATGCAGTTCCCTCTCGCCGCCCCGTCGCCGGGCCGGTCTCAGGTGCGAATGTACGGACGTCTCCCCTGCCCGTTCTTGCTCGTGTGCGCACCGAAGTACGCTGCGGCCGCCGCCCCCGGCCGGCCACACCCACAGGTTCCCCCGAACCTGGGCTTCCCAGTCGGCCGCTGCCGCCCGCCCCCAAGTGCGCACAGCAGCCGCCGGCCGCCGCCAGTCCCGACGGATGGGCCCCGCAGCGGTTATCGAAAGCGTAGTGCCGCTGCCGCAGCAGGGCTAGGTGAATCCATTAGCGTGTTCGGGAACCGGCCGGTTTCATAAGGTTTCCCGAAGGTACTCGTCCGGGTTTCGCCGTCAGGCCCATGGGTCCGCCCGGTGCTCCGGAACCAAGCACCGGCGGCAGGCGCGCAGCCTCAGGAACGTGCCTCCCCGCCGTCGTTCGCGACCTGGCGTGCACGCCGCACATGGCTGCGGGCATGCTCCACCGCGTCGTCCAGCTCCGCGAACAGGTGCCGGTGGTGCCGCAGCGACTCAAGCACGCCGACCTGCCGCGCGAGTTTCAGGTGCCGCTCCTGGAGGCCCTTGATCAGCACCGTGATCCCGCGTCGCTCCAGTGCGGTGACCAGCTCGGCGACCACCTTGGCACCGGTGGCGTCGAGGATCTGCAGCTGGGACATGCGGATAATGACCACCTGGACATTGCGGATGGCGCTGACCCGCTCGAGCATCCGCTCGGCCGCGCCGAAGAAGAGCGCGCCGTCCAGCCGGAAGAGCGCAATCTGCTCGTCACCGTCTTCCGACTGGCCGGGCAGCTCCTCACGGTGCACGCCGCTGGCCTTGGCGAGGGAGCGCAGCGCGAAGAAAGCCGCGACCGCAATGCCGATCTCGACGGCGAGGATGAGGTCGAAGGACACGGTAATCACGGCGGTGACGAAGAACGTGATGGTGTCGGCGCGGGTGGAGCCGAGCACGCTGCGCAGGGTGGCCAGGGAGACCATGCGGCAGGCGGTGACCATCAGCACGCCGGATAGTGCGGCGAGCGGGATCTGGGAGACCGGCCCGGTGGCCAGGTAGACCACGCCCAGCAGCACCAGGCCATGGACGACGGCGGCGGCCCGGGTTTGGGCGCCTGCCCGTATGTTCACTGCGGTGCGGGCAATGGCGCCGGTGGCCGGCATCCCGCCGAAGAAGCCGGCGGCCACGGAGGCCAGGCCCTGCCCCACTAGCTCACGGTCCGCGTCGTACGGTCCGGTGTCCGAAATTGAGGCGGCCACGCGTGCCGACAGCAGCGACTCGATGGCGGCCAGGGCTGCAATTGTGAGGGCGGGCCCGAGCAGCGTCGCGGCCAGGGCCGGATCGACGAAGGGCATCGACGGAGCCGGCAATGCACCGGGCAGCTCACCGATCCTCGTCACGGGCAGATCCGCGATCCCGGCAATCACCGTGGCGGTAATGATCCCGATGATGGAGCCGGGCAGCTGCGGATGGAGCCGCGGTGCGAAGACCATGATGGCGGCGACGACCAGCACCAGCACGACCGGCCAGACCAGGGTGGCAGGGTCCGTGGCCTGCAGCGACTGGAAGGCGGCCATGGCGGCGTTGGTGCTCTCGCCCGCCGGGACGCCGAACGCCGCGGGGACCTGCTGCAGGAAGATGATGGCGGCGATGCCGAGCGTGAAGCCCTCGATCACCGGCCACGGAATGTAGCCGACGGCACGGCCCAGCTTCAGCGCGCCGGCGGCGAGGACGATGATGCCGGCCATGATGGTCACCAGCGCCAGCGACTGCAGGCCGTGCGTCGCGATCACCGGGGCAAGCACCACCACCATGGCGCCGGTCGGACCGGAGACCTGGACATTGGAACCGCCGAAGACGGCGGCGACGATCCCCGCCACGATCGCGGTGACCAGGCCCGCGGCCGGCCCGGCCCCGGAGCTGACGCCGAAGGCCAAGGCCAGCGGCAGGGCGACGATGCCGACAGTCAGGCCGGCAGTGAGGTCGTTCTTCCAGCTCTGTCTGAGCGGGGCATAGTCGGCTGCCCCGGGCAGCAGCTGCCGGGTGGCCTGCAGCAGGCTCATCGGTCCGCCTCGGTGCCCTGTCCGGCGGACGGCAGGGTCATGGACAGTTCCAGGTTGTTCCGGGTGGTGGCCAGGACCTCGGCGAGGAAGCTGCGAGCCACGGCGAGGAGCTCGGCCACCTGCGGGTAGGCCAGGCTGTAGAAAACCTTCAGCCCGCGGCGTTCCGCAACCACCAGATGGTGCCGGCGGAGCACGGCCAGATGCTGTGAGATATTCGAAGCTTCCTGTCCGGTGCCGGCGATCAGGTCCGTCACGGATACGGTCGGCGACTCGGCGAGCAGTTCAAGTATGCGGATCCGCACCGGATGTGCCAGCCCCTTGAACAGGTTGGCTTTCACCTCGTAGAGCGGGGCGTGGAAATTCGGCTGGTCTTCCAAGGTCGGCTTGCCTTCACTATGTGACTGATTTAGAAATCCATCATACAGCTAGACAGCCCTTGGCAGCAGTCCGGTTTCCACGGCGTAATCTCAAGGCCGGCCGGCCGACGAATGCGGCCCGCGTGCTCAGCCCGCCGGCTGCTCAGCGTGCGGCGACTGCGAAGCGCAGGGCGAAGCTGTTGAGCGTGCCCGGCAGTGGCTTGGCCGGCGTTAGCTGCTGGTGCGAGACCAGCCTGAAGTCGGCGCGGGTGAGCAACCGGGCCAGGAAGGCGCTGGAGAACATGAGCACCAGTTCGCGTGCCGGGCATTCCGCCGGGCCTTCGCTGAAGGGAACCAGCGGCCAGTCCGTCCGGCTGTCCTGGTCCAGCCAGAGGTCCGGGTCGAATCTGTCGGCGGCCGGGAGATGCCGCTGGTCGCGGCTGAAGTACGCGACGTAGATCAGCACGCCGCATTTGGCCGGCAGGACGCTCCCGTCCAAGTCGACCCGCCGGGTGGTCTGCCGCAAGATCATCGGCGTCGTGGGCCACAGCCGCAGGGCTTCGAGCACGCAGGCGCGCAGGTACGGCAGATGCCGGCCCTCCGGCTGGGCCTGCGCCTCCCGCCGCGCCGCCTCGGCCTGTCCCGGGTGGGTGGCCAGCAGGGCCAGCGTCCGGAAGGCCCCCAGCGCGGGACCGTCGAAACCGAAGAGCCACTGCGCGATCTGGTCCGCCGGGGCCGCTTCCGGCGCAGTCGCCGCCCGGGCCATAAACCAGGCCAGGCTGCCCTCGTCCGAGCTGCGCATTCTGTCCTCGACCCGGGCGAGGAACTCCGTCCTCAGCGCCAGGTTTTTCGGTTTCAGGAAGGCCCAGTTGGCGTTGGCACGCAGCGCCGCCAGCATGTCCGTCAGTTCATAGTCATCGCGGGCGCTGTCACCGAAGACCACCCGGCGTGCCATCCGGTACCAGGCCTCCGCGAAGGCGTTCCATTCGAGCATGCCGGCTGCCTCCGCCCGCTGCAGCAGCTCATCGGCTTCCTCGCGGGCCATCCGCAGGAAAGCATCGGCGGACCGATGGACCGGGTTGCCGGAATCGAGCGCCTGCTCGTGCAGCCGGCGACGCAGCTCCCGGTCGGCCCCATGCGAAATCAGCACGTTCCGGGGTTCGAAATGGGACAGCGCCGCCCGCTTCTCGCTGCTGGCCGTGGCGAACGGCTCGGGCGAATGCGCCAGGACGCTGTGGACGTGGCCGGGCGCCAGGATGACGGCCTGCCGCCGGAACGGAATCCGCAGCAGCAGCGGCCCGTCGCCATACTTACCGTTGAGCTTCTGCAAACGCCGCACCGCCCGCTCGTCGAGCTGCAGGCGCTCCGCCACGGCAACGGCCTTGGGCCGCCGGAAGAGCGTGCCTTTCGCGAGCGTCGGAACGAGGACCTCGCCCAGGATCGCGAGCGTGTCCGGCACCGACGCCTTCGGCAGCGCTCCTCCGCTGGTGGCCATCATGCCTCCGGTCAGGCGTCTTCGCGGCCGGGATTCTCCAGCTGGAAGAAGTTCGACTGCGAGCCGTCGCTGCGTTCCTCCTGGTAGATGAAGTTGAGCTGGCGCTCGTCGAACGTCTTGAACCATTCGTCCCAGCTGACCTCGCGCAGGTCGCTGCTGCCGCCGCCGAAGTCGAAGCGCAGCACGCCGAGGTGGTCGCCGTGCTCCGTGCCGCTGACGGTGGCCGGCTTTGCGTTCCGCGCCTCGGCCCACTGCTTGATCACTTCATGGTGGGTCGTGACCAAGCTGCGGCCCTGCCGCTCGGGCTCCTCGTCGGGCGACGTCACTTCCTGCGAGTACTTGAGCGAGTCCGAGGTCTTGGGCCCGGTGCGCACCTTGCCGCCTTCCGGCCCGGCGCCGACGTCCTCCGAACCGCCTTCGCCCTGCCGCCCCTTGCCGGCCTGGACCAAGGCGTCGATGAGCTCTTCCTTCTTCATGTCCGACGTGCTGCCGATGCCTGCATCCTTCGCCTTCTGGCGCAGGTCGTCGACCTTCATGTCCCGCAACTCGGACTCGTTGACGTCCGGGGTGTTGGGAGTCTGGTTGCCGGGTTCGTTGGCCATGGAAAGCTCCTCCTTCAAGCGGTTGGTGCCTTGCTGCCGAATCTACTGGAGCGCCACCGGCACGGCTAGGGATCGGAGTGGATCCGCTGGCATGTTGTCGCCCCCTATCGGCCCCCGGACCCCGGGCTCCAGCCGGCTCCTACTGCTTTCCGTCCAGCTCACCTGCGCACAGACGCTGCACCACTGCGGTGAGCATGTGCAGGCCGGCGACGATGTCTTCGTCCCGGGTGTACTCATGCTCGTTGTGCGAGATTCCCTCCACAGATGGGACGAACAGCATGACTGTGGGGACGATGTCCTTCATGTTGGTCGAGTCGTGCCCGGCCAGGGTTTTGACCCGTCCGTACGCCAGCCCCAGGTCCACGGCAATCTTCTCCGCCAGCTCCACGCCCTCGGGCTGGTACGGGGTGACCGGCCAGCAGTGCGAGGAGCCCTTCTCCACAGAAACGTTGGCCAGGTTCTCGATCTCGGCCAACCGGTCATGCAGCAGCTGGTCCGCCTGGGCCAGCACTTCCTCGTCTGCGGAGCGCAGGTCCAGCAGCAGCGTAACTTTCGACGGCACGACGACGGGCGAGTTGGGGTAGACGTCCAGCTGGCCCACCGAGGTGTGCAGGACCCCGGGGAACCGGTCCGCAATCTCCCGCGCGGCAACGACCAGCAATGAGGCGCCGAGCAGCGCGTCTTTGCGATCGGCAATTATGGTGGAACCCGTATGGGCCTGCTCGCCGTGCACCACCAACTGGTATTTGTTGGCGGCCCAATTCGAATCGACGACACCGATCGTGATGCCTTCGCGCTCCATACTGCGGCCCTGCTCGATATGGATCTCGGCGCAGTAGGCCGCTTCCGGGCCGTCGCCGGTACCGAGGCTCCCAACGGACTTCAGCGCCTCCTCCACCGTGGTGCCGGCGGAGTCAGCTGTCGCCAGCGCGTCCTCCAGGGCGAGCTTGCCGGTGTAGACCGAGCTGCCCATCATCGAGGGCTTGAAACGCGCGCCTTCCTCGTTGAACCAATTGACGACGGCGAGATTGTATTTGGGCTTCGACGTCCCGTTTTCACAGTGGTCGGCAACCCGAATGGCGGCGTGCGCCGCGGCCAGGACACCGTAAGCGCCGTCGTACCGGCCCGCCGTCGGCTGCGAGTCCAGGTGCGAACCGACAAGGACGTACGGGGCGCCGGGGACCAGTTCGAGCAGGCCGAATTGGTTGCCGATCCGGTCGAACTCCACGCGGAAGCCGTGCCGTTCGAGTAGCCGCGTCAGCCAGGCGCGCTGTTCGCTGTCGGCTGCGGTGCCGGCCAGCCGGTGCACGCCGCCGTTGGCGGTCGCGCCGAAGGTGCACAAGGTGGCGAAGTCTGCGACGAATTTCGCATCGTTGCCAGTGAAGGCTGCCGGATTTGGTTCAAGGATGGTGGTGCTCATGATTGCTCCTTTGGAAGCGTTTGGGGCGGGCGCGTGACCTGCCGGGCTGAGGGCATTGCCGAGCGTGCATATTGCAGGCGGGAGCCAGCGCGATGCAGCGGAACGGTTCAGGAGATTGTCCGCGGGGCACGGGTTCCGGGGTCCTGCAGTACATGCAGTACCGCGGGCTTACCGCTGGCCACGGCCCGGCGAAAGGCAGCTTGGAAGTCCTCCGTGCGTTCCACACGCTCGCCGTGGCCGCCGTAGGATTGCGCCCAGGCGGCAAAGTCAGGATTGGTCAGATGGGTGCCGGAGGGACGGCCGGGGTACTCGCGTTCCTGGTGTTCGCGGATAGTCGCAAAGCACTGGTTATCCACCACAATGGCGATGAACCTGCCGCCGTAACCGACCGCCGTCGCTATTTCCTGACCGTTCATCATGAAGCAGCCGTCGCCCGCGACCGACACCACCTGGCGTTCCGGGAAGATCAGGCTGGCAGCTACGGCGGCGGGGATGCCCATGCCCATGGCTCCGTTGCGGGGCGCCGCGAGCGAGTTGGCTGCGGTGTGCTGCAGGTAGCGTCCCGGCCACAGTGCATGGTTGCCCGCGCCGTAGGTAATGACCGCGTCCTGCTCCAGCTCGCTGCGCAGTACATTCATGCAGACGCCCATATCGACGCCGGTCCCGCCGTCGGGCAGTGGATTGGAGTAGCATTCGTAGTCGGCGCGGGCGTCCGCGAGCCAGTTCGGCTGCGGCGCGATGTGGTAATTCTCAGCGGCGAGCGCCAGGCTGAAGGCGGTCACGTCCGCGACAATGTGCTGGTCCACCCGGCCGTGATGGCCGAGAGTATCGCCGGGCATGACGAGCACGGTCTCGGCACTGAGACCGCGGGTGTAACCGTCGCTCAGCACGTCGCCGCGCGGACAGCCGATCAGCACCAGCAGGTCCGCTTCGTCGAGTCGTCGGGCGTTGGCGTCGCTGCGGGCATAGCCGAGGTAGCCGATGTAGGAGTTGCCGCCATCGAGCACATGCGGCACGGCGTCATAGGCGCGCCAATCGGCTGCGACCGGAACCCCGTGCACGGCGGCCCAGCGGGCCAAGGCTTCGCCTGACTCCTGGGTCCAGCCTTCACCACCTACAACGAGGAGTGGTCGCTGTGCCGTGGCCAGGCGGCGGCCCAGCGCTTCCAGGTCCCTTGCAGTCGGCGCCGTTTTGGCCAGGGCCCGCGGAGTAACCGGCGCCCGGTTCTGCACGGAGTGGGTCAGCACGTCCTCGGGCAATCCGATGACCACCGGGCCCGGACGTCCACTCAGGGAGGTGTGGATGGCGTCGTCGACAACGGCGGCCGCTGATGCGGCGTCGTCGAGCACCACTACCTTCTTGGCTGTGCTGCCGAACCAAGCCGTGATGTCGAACTCCTGGAACGCTTCACGTCCACGGTCTGCCACCGGAATCAATCCGACAAACAGGAGCATCGGGGTGGCGTCCTGATAGGCGGTGTGGACGGCGATGACCGCGTTGGCGGCACCCGGTCCACGCGTCACCATGGCGACGCCAGGCAGGTCGGTCAGGCGGCCTTCCGCCAGCGCCATGAAACCGGCGCCGCCCTCATGCCGGGTGACCACCGTGTTGATCGAGGAATCGTGCAGCCCGTCGAGTACGTCCAGGAAGCTCTCTCCTGGCACGCCATAGACACGTCGGATTCCGGCGGCCTCCAGCTGGGCGACAATCAGATGCCCTGCGGAGATGGAGTCCGTCACGGTGCGTGTCCGGGTCTCGGTCATAACGCTCACTATTAATCGCCCTCCAACGAGTCAAAGCTGTTCGGGTGCTCGAAGCGCTTGTCCTGGACAGAACCCGCTGCCGCCCCTAGCTGTCGGTCTTTTCCCATCATGGCAGTGGCCGGAACCTGTGGAACTAGCAATCGCCAACACGTTGTTTCGCCTAAACTGTGCTCATGCACACACCCGCTGGCAGTGCTGCCCCCTCACGCAAAACCGGTGCCGACGACGGACGCTGGTTGCAACTGGTGGGCGGGCTCAAGGACAAGCTGCCGAAGATGCAGGAGCTGTTCGTCGAACGGGTGCGGGCGATTCCTGAGTACTCAGGGCATGCCGTGTCCGGCCAGGACCTGCAGTCCGCGGCGGCCAAGGCGATCGAACTGACGTTGGACGCAATGGCGGGCAAGGAGCACTATCCGCGGCTGCTGGATTTCGCCACCGACCTGGGCGAGCGGCGGGCGCGTCAGGGCCTCCCGGCTGAGGCCCTGATCTCCGCCGTCCGGTTGGACTTCCCCATCATCTGGGCCACGCTTCTGGAAATCTCCGATGGCGACGACGCCGCCCTGCTGGTCAACCGGGCGGAGGACGTCTGGCGGGTAGTGGACGACTACGCCACGGCTACGCACTCGAGCTATCTGGCCGCCCGCGTAAGCATGGCCCAGGAGGAAGCCGGCGTTCGGCAGGAATTCATCTCAGCCCTCTTCGGCGCCCAGGGACGTCTGCCCGAAACCCGGGACAGATTCGCCAAGGCATTCAATCTGGAGCCCGAACGGCCCTATTCGATCGCAGCAGCAAAGGAGCAGTCGGCAGCCGAGCTTCGGCGCGTGGCCTCCGCACCGAACCGCAGCCGTTCCATGTTTCTGCACCAGGCCGAGGAGTACACCTATCTCTTCTGGCCCGAACCTCGCGATGCCGGTTTCCAGGATGCTCCGGACAAGCATCTCTCCTCGATTCCCTGTGGTGTGGCTACCGCACACGCGGGACTGGTGGACCTGGCTGCCGCCGGCCGCATTGCCGCAGCGCTGTCCGATCTCGCCACTCCGAATGACCAGGGGCCGATTACCGTCGACCGGCACTGGATCCGCTTGGCCCGCGCCCGGATGGATGCGCTCGGCGTAGAGATCGGTGCCGGATTGGACGCTCAGCTCGCCGCTGCCCGTCCCGACGAGATAGAGCGTTTGCATGAAACCGTCTCGGCCTTCCTTGCCAACGGAAGCGTCAGCGTGACCGCTAACCAGTTGTACTGCCACCGCAATACCATCCTCAACCGAATGCGCCGGTTCAAAGAGCTGACCGGGATCGACCTAATGGTGCCCGTACAGGCAGCCCGCGCCGTCGTCGCTTGGGCCTGAAGCCAAGCGATCTGAAACCCGATATAGCGATGTGCATGTGCCCAATCCACTGCCGCTAATGATGTGTGGATCATTCTTGTGACGGCAGTCACGCCGCAGGAATAGTGGTCTGTACGAACACCGTGTTCCACACCACAGGGGCAACAGAAGCACTTCAGGTGCACCCCTTCCTCTTCCTCATTGGAGCTTACGAATGTCTTCTGCAGCCACGCGAAGCGCTTCGACAAGTGGACGACTCGACCGCGCAAAGATGCGCAAGATTTCCACGGCAAGCGTCATCGGCACTACCGTCGAATGGTACGACCTCTTCCTCTTCGGGACCGCGTCCGCACTGGTCTTCAACCAGATCTTCTTCCCGGAGCTCGACGGCGCCATCGGCACCATCCTCTCCTTCCTCACCTTCGCCTCTGCCTACCTGGCGCGCATGGTCGGAGCCATCCTCTTCGGCCACTTCGGCGATCGTGTCGGACGCAAGTCCATGCTGCTGATCTCACTGATTGCCATGGGCGCAGCGACCTTCGCCATCGGTCTCGTTCCGGATTACAACGCCATCGGCATCGCCGCTCCCCTGTTGCTGCTGACCTTGCGCCTTATCCAGGGCCTGGCCCTCGGCGGGGAATGGGGCGGCGCTGTCCTCATGACCGTAGAGCACGCGCCGGAAAACAAGCGAGGTTTCTACGGTTCCATGGTCCAGATCGGTGTGCCCGTCGGTACCCTCATTGCCAACGTGGCGTTCCTGTTGGTGGCCGCCAATATGGACGAGACTGCCCTGCTCAGCTGGGGCTGGCGCGTACCGTTCCTGCTCTCGGCCATCCTGGTCGGGGTCGGTATTTACATCCGGCTGAACATCGAAGAGACGCCTTCTTTCCAAAAGGTCCGCGAAACCGGTGCCAAAGCGAAGATCCCGTTCGCCGACCTGATGCGGAAGTACTGGAAGCAGGTCATCCTCGGTGGCGTCGCCACCCTCTCCACTGGCAGCACCTTTACCCTGCTGGTCGCTTCCGGCGTCAATTACGGCACCAGCGAGCTGGGGCATTCCAGCGACACCATGCTCTGGGCCGTCATGTTCGCTTGCGCCCTGGCATTCTTCGCCATCCCGTTCTTCGGACGCCTCTCCGACCGTGTGGGCCGCAAACCGATCATCTACGCGGGTGTGGCCGCTGAGGCGCTGTTTGCCTTCCCAATGTTCTGGCTCATGAACACAGGCTCAGTGCCGCTGCTGTTTGTGGGCTACGGCCTCATGATGCTCGCGTTCTCCGCCAACTACGGCCCGATCGCCACTTTCCTCGCCGAGCTGTTTGGCTCCAAGGTCCGCTATTCCGGCCTGTCGGTGTCCTACATGCTCTCAGGCCTGCTAGGTTCAGCCGCCACGCCGGCGATTACCGTCGCGCTGCTGGCCGCCACCGGCCAGAGCTCCTCGATCGCCTGGTACGTGATGGGCGCGGCCGTACTTTCGCTGATCGCGCTGTACCTGCTGACCGAGACCAGGCACGGCAATATCGATTCCGTTGAGGCAGCCCCTTCCAGCGAAACCGTGGACTTTCCCGAGAGTGCAGAGGTTGCCCGGTGACCATCCGTCGCATCCACGCGGCCACCGGCTCGATCGAGCCGGTGGGTCCGTACTCGCAGGCGGTCGTCGCCAACGGATTTGTGTTCACCGCTGGGCAGGTTCCCGCGAGATCCAGCCTGGAGGACCAGCCGGAAACGTTCGCCGAGCAGGTCCGCCAGACCATTCGGAACCTGGAGGCCGCGCTGATCGAAGCCGGCTCCGGCCTGGAACACGTGGTCAAAGTGAACACCTATCTGACCGAACCGGACCAGTTGGCGGAGTACAACGCGGTCTACGAGGAATTCTTCGGCCCCCACAAGCCAGCGCGAACCTCGGTGTGCGTCAGCTTGTGGGGCGTCAGCCTGGAGATCGAATGCGTGGCGGTAGTGCCCGCACAGGAGGAGAAATAACAATGGACCTGTCCGTCACCGGAGCCCTGGGCAGCCCGCCCGCAGAGCCGGAGCTGCGCACGGAGCTCCCGTCCGGGCCGTCGGCCCGGCAACTGACCGAGCTGCTGGACCAGCTGCGCAACATCAGCTTCCCGACGCTGGGCCACTTTCTGGAAGAGGGGTTCTGCTCCTCGGGGATTCGAGCGATTGTTCCAGGGACCCGGATGGTGGGCATGGCTTCGACCGCAAGAATCCCCGACGCCGATGCAGTGGCGGTCAACCAGGCGTTGCTGCGCCTGCAACCCGGCGAGGTGCTCGTGCTGGATATGGGCGGCGACCGGCAGCACGCACCGGTCGCGCTGTCACCAGCGCCGCGGCCCGGGCGCGCGGCGCCGCCGGCATCCTGGTTGACGGCCCAGTCACCGACGTAGTCGAACTAAACGCAGTGTACGACGGCGAGGCTCTGCCCGTGTTTGCCCACGGCACCACCTGCCTCACCACCAAGCGGCACGGGTCAGGCTTGGCCGAATTCGGCATCCCGGTGAGCGTCGGCGGTGTGACCGTGCGTCCCGGCGACGTCGTTCTCGGTGACGATAACGGAGTCGTATCACTGGCGCCCGAGGCGGCAGCCGCCGTCGTACTCCAGGCTGCTGCATCCGATGCCGCCGAACCGGACATCCTCGGCCGGATCGCTGCCGGTGAGCCGCTCGAAGGGATCCTGTACCTTGGCCAGTAGCGCCCCTGCCCCTGTCCCGGCCGAAGGGCTTGCGATGTATCCGCGGATCGCCGAGCGCATTTCGGCGGCCGTCGACGCCGCCTTCGACCGGCAACTTGAGTTCACCGCCGAGCTGATCCGCGAGCCATCGCTGCGTGCTGAGGAAGCCGGCGCGCAGGAGTTGCTCTACCGGGCGATGGAGGCCCGCGGTCTGGAGATGGACCGCTGGGAAATCGACTCGGAGGAACTACGCAGCCACGTCGGCTACGGTCCGTCCACCGTCTCCTACGAGAACAGCGTCAACGTCGTCGGCACGTACAAACCGCGCACGACCGCGGGGCGCTCGCTGATTCTGAACGGGCACGTGGATGTAGTGCCTGCCGGACCTGAAGGCACGTGGTCCCGCTCCCCATGGGACGCGCAGATCGTCGACGGCTGGATGTACGGACGCGGCAGCGGCGACATGAAGGCCGGTCTCGCTGCCAACATTTTCGCCCTCGACGCCGTCCGTGCCGCGGGCCTGGCACCGACAGCTGAAATCATCGTCCAGTCCGTTGTAGAGGAGGAGTGCACCGGCAACGGTTCACTGGCCGCCCTGCTTCGCGGCTACACCGCCGATGCCGTGATCATTCCGGAGCCGGAAGAGAACATGCTGGTTCGCGCCAACGTCGGCGTGCTCTGGTTCAAGGTGCGGGTGGAGGGTGAGCCGACCCATCCGCGCGAAATGACCGCCGGCTTCAATGCGATCGACGCTGCCTACACGGTCATGTCCAACTTACGGGAGCTCGAAGAGCGGTGGAATCGGCACCGCACCTCGCACCGTTACTTCGAAGACCTCGAGCACCCGATCAACTTCAACTTCGGGACGATCATCGGCGGCGACTGGCCTTCCAGCGTCCCGGCCTGGTGTGAGATCGACGTGCGCGTAGCCATCTACCCGGGTATGACGGCGGACCAGGCCTGGCACGAGCTGCAGCAATGCCTTGATTCAACAGGCCTGCCGCTGACGGCTACCAAGACCGGCTTCTACTCCGAGGGCTACGTGCTGGAGGAAGGCTCGGAAGCCGAGACTGTCCTGGCAGGCGCCCATCGGGAAGCCTTTGGCGAGGACCTGCAGAGTTTCACGACGCCGGGCTATCTGGACGGACGGGTCTTTACCCTGTACGGCGACACCCCGACGCTGGTCTACGGCCCGGTATCCGAGGCGATCCACGGTTTCGACGAGCGGGTGGACATCGAGTCCGTCCGCCGGATCACCAAAGCCATCGCACTGTTCATCGCGGAATGGTGCGGCGTGGAAGAAGCTACGGCCGGCTGAGCCGCACGAATCCCGAGGCCTGAACGAGGACGCAGCTGATGCCCTTTCCCAAGCGGAAATGGGGCATCAGCTGCGTCCTCGATGGTGAGTGTTCGCCCGATGGAGCGTCGAGGCGGAAGGCTTAGGCCTTGCCGTCGAACAGGCTGGTGACGGAGCCGTCGTCGAACACTTCGCGGATGGCACGGGCGATCAGCGGTGCGATGGACAGCACGGTCAGCTGCGGGAACTGCTTCTCCGACGGGATCGGCAGGGTGTTGGTGACCACGACTTCCCGCGCGCCGGACTCGGCCAGGCGGCGGGCGGCCGGATCGGAGAACACGGCGTGGGTGCAGGCGATGATGACGTCCTTGGCGCCGGCGTTCTTCAGCACCTGGACGGCGCCGGCGATGGTGCCGCCGGTGTCGATCATGTCGTCGATGAGCACGCATTCGCGGCCTTCGATCTGGCCGACGACCTGCTTCGACACGGCCTGGTTGGGCACGTTGACGTCGCGCGACTTGTGCACGAAGGCCAGCGGGGCCCGCCGAGGCGCTCGGCCCACTGTTCGGCGACGCGGACGCGGCCGGTGTCCGGGGAGACTACCGTGACGTTGTCCAGGTCCACGCGCGTGCGCATGTACTCGGCCAGCAGCGGGATGGCCATCAGGTGGTCGACCGGGCCGTCGAAGAAGCCCTGGATCTGCGCGGTGTGCAGGTCCACCGAGATCAGCCGGTCGGCGCCGGCGGTCTTGTACAGGTCGGCGACCAGGCGGGCGGAGATGGGCTCGCGGCCGCGGTGCTTCTTGTCCTGCCGCGCGTACGGGTAGAACGGGGCGACCACGGTGATGCGCTTGGCGGAGGCGCGCTTGAGCGTGTCCACCATGATCAGGTGTTCCATCAGCCATTCGTTGATCGGGGCCGGATGCGCCTGGATCACGAAGGCGTCGGTGCCGCGCACGCTCTCCTCAAAGCGGACGTAGATCTCGCCGTTGGCGAAGTCGTACGCGCTGGTCGGGAGCAGCTCGATGTCGAGCTCGTTCGCGATCTCCTTGGCGAGCTCCGGGTGTGCCCTGCCCGAGGCAAGGACGAGCCTCTTTTCGCCTTGGGACTTGATTCCGGTCATGAATGATCACTTTCTGATGGGGAGGGGTTGGCGGAAGTCTGGTGGGCCTGGGCGGCGGCGGCAGCCTGCGCGGCGTCGGCGGCCTGGGC
>NZ_ANPE02000107.1 GCF_000328305.2 Arthrobacter crystallopoietes BAB-32
GCCACCTTTGTGGGGTGGCCGCGCGCCGGGCGGGGTGTCGGCTTTGGCTTGTCGAGCGCGCGTGCCGGTTGGCCGTTGGCGGGCAGCGGATTTGCCGCCCGCCCGGGAACAAGCCGGTTAGCGCAGCACGACGGTGCGGTTGCCGTGCAGGATCACGCGTCCTTCACAGTGCCACTTGACCGCATCGGAGAGCGCCTTGCATTCGGTGTCGCGCCCGGCCGCCACCAGGTCCTCGGGACCGAAGGTGTGGTCCACCGCGACAACCTGCTGGGCGATGATCGGGCCTTCGTCCAGCTCCGCGTTGACGTAGTGGGCCGTCGCGCCCACGGTCTTCACACCCTTCTCGTAGGCCTGGTGGTACGGCTTCGCGCCCTTGAAGGACGGGAGGAACGAGTGGTGGATGTTGATGACGCGGCCTGCCATCTTGGTGGCGAGCTGGTCGCTCAGCACCTGCATGTAGCGGGCCAGCACCACCAGGTCCACCTCGAACCGGTCCACCAGTTCCAGCAGCTTCGTCTCGGCCTCCGGCTTGGTGTCGGGTGTGACCGGGATGTGGAAGAACGGGATGCCGTGCCATTCCACCAGCCGCTGGTGGTCGCGGTGGTTGGACACCACGGCCACGATCTCCACCGGCAGTTCTCCGGTCCGGGAGCGGAAGAGCAGGTCGTTGAGGCAGTGGCCGAACTTGGAAACCATGACCATGACCCGGCGCTTGGCCCCGTGCTGGGCCAGCTGCCAGTTCATGCCGAACCGCTCCGCCACCGGCTCGAAATCCCGGCGCAGCGCCTCCTCGTCCAAGGGCTCGCCCGTAGCCGAAGCTACATGGACGCGCATGAAGAAGTGCCCCAGCCGGCGGTCGTCGAACTGCTTGAGCTCGACGATGTTGCAGCCCTGTTCCAGCAGCACGGTGCTCACGGCGTGCACGATGCCGGGGGCTTCGCGGCAGTCGAGGGTCAGGACGAGTTCTTTGGTTCCGGGGATGGTTTCCATACTCTGCAGTTCAGCATTCGATAACGTTGACGGCAAGGCCACCACGGGACGTCTCCTTGTACTTGATCTTCATGTCTTTACCGGTTTCGCGCATGGTCTTGATCGCCTGGTCCAGCGAGACCTTGTGCTCCCCGTCGCCCTGCAGTGCCAGCCGCGCGGCGTTGATCGCCTTCACGCTGGCAATGGCGTTGCGCTCGATGCACGGGATCTGCACGAGCCCGCCCACCGGATCGCAGGTCAGGCCCAAGTTGTGCTCGATCCCGACCTCCGCCGCGTTCTCCACCTGCTCCGGGGTCCCGCCCAGCACGGCGCACAAGGCGCCGGCAGCCATCGAGCAGGCCGAGCCGACCTCGCCCTGGCAGCCCACCTCGGCACCGGAGATGGATGCGTTCTCCTTGAAGAGGATACCCACGGCCGCCGCCGTGAGCAGGAAGTCCACCACGCCGTCGTCGTTGGCTCCCGGCACAAACCGCGTGTAGTAGTGCAACACGGCCGGAATGATGCCCGCCGCGCCGTTGGTTGGCGCCGTGACAATCCGGCCGCCCGAGGCGTTCTCCTCGTTGACCGCCAGCGCGTACAGGTTCACCCATTCCATCGCCCAGAGCGGGTCAGCGTTCGGAGTGCCGCTGGTGGCGGCCGCCGACTCGATCTGCCGGAGCTTGGTCCGCAGGCCGGGAGCACGACGGCGGACCTTCAGTCCCCCGGGCAGCCTCTCCTCGGTGCGGGTACAGCCGTTTTCCACGCATTCCTGCATGACGTCCCAGATGTGCAGCAGCTGCGCACGCAGCTCCTCCTCACTGCGCCAGGAGAGCTCATTGGCCAGCATGATTTGCGCAATGGACTTGTCCTCGCGCCGGCAGTGCTCGAGCAGTTGCTTGCCCGTGGTGAACGGGTACGGCAGCGGCGTCTCGTCCTGGACAATCCGGTCCGCGCCCGCGGCGTCCTCGTCCACCACGAAGCCACCGCCCACCGAGTAGAAGGTGCCCTCGCGCACCAACTGCCCGCCGTCGTCGTACGCGAAAAAGGTCATGCCGTTCGGATGCGCCGGCAGCGACTTCCGGCGGTGCAGGATGACGTCCGCATCGCCGTCGAACTCCACCGGATGCGTGCCGGCGAGCTGCAGCTTGCCCCCGGCGACGGTCTCCTTCACGAAGGCGTCCGCGGTGTCGGTGTCCACGGTCTCCGGATCCTCGCCCTGCAGGCCCAGGATCACGGCCTTGTCCGAACCATGGCCCCAACCGGTGGCGCCGAGCGAGCCGAACAGCTCCGCCCGCACGCGCGCCACCGATTCAAGCTGACCGTCCCGCTCCAGCCCGGCCGTGAACAGCCGGGCCGCCCGCATCGGCCCCACCGTATGGGAGGAGGAGGGGCCGATGCCAACGGAAAACAGATCCAGTGCGCTCAGCGCCATTACGGCACCTCGGGAGAGGCAAACTCCGTCATAGCGTCCAGCAGCCAGCGCGCGGTGAAGTCCGCAAAGGACGCCCGCGGCAGGATCCGGTAGGTCTGCGAGCCGTTCTCCTCAGCGGTCTGCCAGAGCAGCACCGGCACGAGTCCGATGGTCGTGGTCACGGCCTTGCCGGGGCCGAAGACCCGCGGGTGCAGGTCCGCAGGGCAGCCCTTCTCCAGGACCGCGCGGGCGGAGGGCCCGTCCAGTTCCAGCGTGGTGCGGTTGGCGGAGAGGTCGACGACGGCGCCGGGCTGGCTGCCGAGGGCGGCGGTCAGCTTGGCCACGACATCCGAGCCCTCCGGGGCGACGACCAGGAACTCGTCCGGGCCGAGCCACAGCACTGCGGTGCCGCCGCTTCCGTCGGCGTCCCCGGTGGTTTCCCCGGCCTTGGCAGGCAGGGACACACCGGCCGCGCTTGCCAGTGCCGCCGCGGCAGCCGAGCCCGGTTCCACGCGCAGGCCGACCTGGGTCAGGAACGGAACCTCGCGCAGTGCCACGCCGCGTTCGCCGGCCACGGCTCCCTCGCGGAGTACGTCTTCCAGGTGGGCCAGCGGGCTGCGGCGCAGCTGGGAAATGTCAGTCATTACTTCAGCCATCACGACGGCTCCCTTCGGGGTCGAAAAGTACGGGTTCTGCGATGACGACGTCCACGAGCTGCCCGTCCAGCGGGGCCTGCAGCGTCTCACCGATGCGGTTGCGGCCGTTCTTGACCAGGGCCAGGCCGAAGGTGCGGCCCAGCGCGGCGCTGTTGTAGCTGGAGGTCACATGGCCCTCCATCGGCACCGGCGCCTCGGACGGAGCGATCCGGATGCCCTGGTTGACCAGCTGGGCGCCTTCCGGAAGCCGGATGGACTTGTCCACCGGCAGGACACCGACCAGCTGCTTGCGGTCCTCGCGGACGTTGTCGATGCGCGAGTAGGAGCGCTTGCCGACAAAGTCCTTGGCCTTGGAGACAATCCACTCCATGTTGGCGTCCTGCGGCGTCACCGTGCCGTCGGTGTCCTGGCCGACGATGATGAAGCCCTTCTCGGCGCGCAGCACGTGCATGGTCTCGGTGCCGTAGGGGGTGATGTTGAACTCCGCACCGGCTTCGGCCACCGCTTCCCAGACGTGCAGGCCGAACCAGGCCGGAACGTTGATCTCGTAGGCCAGTTCGCCGGAGAAGGAAACCCGGGCGATCCGGGCCGGCACGCCGGAGGCCAGCGTGGTGTCGCGGAAGGCCATGAACGGGAACGCTTCGTTGGTGACGTCCAGTGCCGGCGCGACCTTTGCGACGACGGCGCGGGACTTCGGTCCAACGACGGCGATGGTGGACCACTGCTCGGTCACGGAGGTGGCGACCACGTCCAGCTCCGGCCACTCCGTCTGCAGCCACTCCTCGAACCAGTCCAGCACCTTCGCGGCGCCGCTGGTCGTGGTGGTGAGCAGGAAGTGGTCCTCGGCCAGACGCATGACGGTGCCGTCGTCGAAAATCATGCCGTCCGGTGTGCACATGACGCCGTAGCGGCACATTCCGACTGCCAGCTTCTTGTAGGCGTTGGTGTAGATGCGGTTCAGGAACTCGGCCGCGTCCTTGCCGCGGACCTCGATCTTGCCCAGCGTGGTGGCGTCCATGAAGCCGACGGAGTCGCGGACGGCGGCGCATTCGCGCAGCACCGCGGCGTCCATGTCCTCGCCCTGCTTCGGGAAGTACCAGGGGCGCTTCCACTGTCCGACATCCTCGAACAGGGCGCCCTGGGCCACATGCCACGGCTGGATGGAGGTTATGCGGGCCGGGTCGAACAGCTCGCCGCGCTTGCGGCCGGCCAGGGCGGCGAAGGCCACCGGGGTGAACGGAGCACGGTACGTAGTGGTGCCGATGCCGCCGATGTCGCCGCTCTTGAGCGCATGGCCGATCACGCCGATCACGTTCACGCCCGAGGTCTTGCCCTGCTCGTCGCCCGTGGAGATGGAGGTGTAGCGCTTCACGTGCTCCACGCTCCGCATGCCCGCACCGGTCGCGCGCAGCACGTCCTTCACGGTCTGGTCGCGGTGCAGGTCCACGAAGTGGGCGGAGAAGTCCTGCTCCTCGCCGGCGGCGGGGACCAGCCATACCTGGCGGAACTCGCCCGCCGCGGCGTTGCGGACCTCGGCGGACGGTGCAACGAGGGTTTCCTCTTCGGAAACCTGGTAGCCGGTGGCCTTCGCTGCAGCGCGGCCCGCCACAGTGCCCTCGAGCACGCAGTGCGCGGTGTCGTAGGTGCCGTTCAGTGCACCGGCCACGTGCTGGTTGGCCACTGGGGCCACCGGCACGAAGGCAGCGAGGCTGTCATCCCAGCGGGACTTGCCCTGGCGCTGGCTGTGCAGGTGGATCGTCGGAGTCCAGCCGCCGGAAACGGCGAGCAGATCGGCTTCGATCCGCCGGACGTCGCCGACCGGGCTGCCGGCCTCGTCGATGCTGCTGACGCTGACGGCGCTGACCCGCTCTGCTCCCTCGGTGTCGACGATGGCGGAGCCGGTGATGACCTCGACGCCGGACTCGCGTACTGCCGCAGCACGGGCGGAGAGCTCGGTGCGGGCGTCAACGACGGCTGCCACTTTCACGCCGGCCGCGGACAGGTCCGCCACCGCGTCGTAGACGCTGTCATTGGTGGTGAAGAAGACCACGTTGCGGCCCGGAGCCACAGCGTAGCGGTTGACGTAGCTGCGGACTGCGCCGGCCAGCATGACGCCGGGACGGTCGTTGTTGGCGAAGGTGATCGGACGCTCCAGGGCGCCCGGAGCGAGCACGATCTGGCCGGCACGGATGTGCCAGAGGCGGCTGCGGGAGACGCCCTCCGGAGCCTCGCCTGCGTGGCCGGTCCGGTTCTGGTTGGCCAGCAGGTAGTTGGAGTCGTAGGACCCGAAAGCGACGGTACGCTTCAGCAGCGTGCAGTCCGGGGCTGCGGCCAGTTCGGCCAGAACCTCGGCGGTCCACTCCTGCGCGGGCTTGCCGTCGATCTGCGCCTGCGGCTGGGACAGCAGCGAACCGCCGAACTCGGCATCCTGTTCGATCAGGATCACCCGGGCACCGCCGCGCACGGCCTCGCGGGCCGCGGCCAGGCCGGCGGGGCCTGACCCGACCACCACGACGTCGGCGTGCACGTACTTCTTGTCGTAGCGGGCGGTGTCGTCACGCGGATCCATGGTGCCCAGGCCGGAGAGGAAGCGGGCCGCCAGGCCCTCGCGCAGCGCCACGGTGGTGGCGGTCAGCATGGACTCGTCCACGGGGTTCGCCGGACCGGAGGCGGCGACGTGGATCAGGGCGTTGGTCTCCTCGACGCCGGCGCTCATGATGCCGCGCGGACGATCCAGGTACATGGAGTTGCCGCAGCGCAGGACGCCGTTGGCCAGCAGGGCGCTGGCGACGGTGTCGCCCTGGTAGCCCTTGTAGGTCTTGCCGTCGACGGTGAAGGTCAGTTCGGCGCCGCGGTCAATGCGGCCACCCGCTACGCGATCAGCCGGCAGGCGGTGGGACTGGGTGGTGCTCATTTCGCGGCTCCTTCCTTGTTGTTGGCTGCCGTGTTCAGGGACGCCAGGTCCGGGCAGGGTTCGCCGCTGCGGTAGACGGCCTTGAATTCGTAGCTGACCGTGTCGCGCACGGCGTTGAACCAGCGGCGGCAGCCGCCGCTGTGCACCCAGCGCTCCGCGAACAGGCCCTTGGGGTTCTCCCGGTAGAACAGGTACTCGGCCCATTCCTTGTCGGTCAGCTGGTTCGGGTCCTCGGGGTAGGCCACGTGGGCCTGGCCGCCGTAGTGGTATTCGGTCTCATCCCGGGGGCCGCAGTAGGGGCATTCAATGAGGATCATGGTGAGGAATCCTTACGTCTTAGTGGGCGACGGCGGCGGCGCCGTGCTCGTCGATCAGGTGGCCGGTCTCGAAGCGGTCCAGCGCGAACGGTGCGTTCAGCGGGTGCGCTTCGCCGTTGGCGATGGTGTGCGCGAAGGTGTAGCCGGCGCCAGGAGTGCCCTTGAAGCCGCCGGTCCCCCAACCGCAGTTGACGAACACACCGTCCACCGGCGTCGTGCTAATGATCGGTGAGGCATCCAGGGTGGTGTCCACGATGCCGCCCCAGGTGCGCAGCAGGTGCGCCCGGGCGAAGATCGGGAAGAGTTCGACGGCGGCAGCCATCTGTTCCTCGATCACGTGGAACGCGCCGCGCTGGCCGTAGCCGTTGTAGCTGTCGATGCCGGCGCCCATGACCAGTTCGCCCTTGTGCGCCTGCGAAACGTAGACGTGCACATGGTTGGACATGACCACCGTGGGGTGCACCGGCTCGAACAGTTCCGAGACCAGGGCCTGCAGCGGGTGGGACTGGATCGGCAGCCGGAACCCGGCGAGCTCGGCCAGCACGCTGGAATGCCCGGCGGCAGCGAGGCCCACCTTGTCGGTGAGGATGCGACCGCGGCTGGTTTCGACGCCGACCACGCGGTTGCCGTCCTTGATGAAGCCGGTGACTTCGCAGTTCTGGATGATGTCCACGCCCATCTCGTCGCACTTGCGGGCGAAGGCCCAGGCGACGTGGTCATGCTTTGCAATGCCGGCACGCGGCTGGTACGTGGCGCCCATGACCGGGTAGCGGATGTCGTCGCCGATGTTGACGATCGGGCAGACTTCCTTGACCTGCTCCGGGGTCAGCCACTCGGCGTCCACGCCATTGAGCTTGTTCGCTTCAACCCGGCGGACGGACTCGCGGACGTCGCCCAGGGTATGGGCGAGGTTCAGCACGCCGCGCTGGCTGAACAGGAAGTCGTATTCGAGTTCCTCGGGCAGCTGCTCCCAGAGCTTCAGGGAGTGCTCGTAGATCGCGGCGGACTCGTCCCACAGGTAGTTGGAACGGATGATGGTCGTGTTGCGGGCCATGTTGCCGCCGGCCAGCCAGCCGCGCTCCAGGATGGCGATGTTGGTCATGCCGTGGTTCTTGGCCAGGTAGTAGGCGGTGGCAATGCCGTGGCCGCCGCCGCCGACGATGACGGCGTCGTAGGAAGACTTGGGCTCGGGATTCCGCCAGAGGAAATCCGGATGCTCAGGCAGCAGGTCAGCCATTACTGGGCTCCGTTCAGGTTCGGGTACAGGGGGAATTTGTCGGCCAGGACGCCGACCCGGCCGCGCAGCTCGGTGGCGAGCTCGTCGGTCAGTTCGTGCGTCAGGGCGGTGGCGATGATGTCGGCAACCTCGGTGAACTCAGCGGCGCCGAAGCCGCGGGTGGCCAGGGCCGGGGTACCGATGCGCAGGCCGGAGGAAACCATCGGCGGGCGCGGGTCGAAGGGGACGGCATTGCGGTTGACCGTGATGCCCACCTGGTGCAGGCGGTCTTCGGCCTGCTGGCCGTCCAGCTCGGAGTTGCGCAGGTCCACCAGCACCAGGTGCACGTCGGTCCCGCCGTTGACCAGGCTGATCCCGGCGGCGGCCACGTCGTCCTGGAGCAGCCGGTCCGCAAGGATGCGGGCCCCTTCCAGGGTGCGCTGCTGGCGCTGCTTGAAGTCCTCGGATGCGGCGACCTTGAAGGCGACAGCCTTGGCGGCGACCACATGTTCGAGCGGGCCGCCCTGCTGTCCGGGGAACACGGCCGAGTTGATCTTCTTGGCCAGCTCCTGCTTGGACAGGATCACGCCGCCGCGCGGTCCGCCAAGGGTCTTGTGGGTGGTGGTGGTAACGACGTCGGCGAACGGCACCGGGTTCGGGTGCAGACCCGCTGCCACCAGGCCGGCGAAGTGGGCCATGTCCACCATCAGGTAGGCGCCGACCTTGTCGGCGATGCGGCGGAACTCCGCGAAGTCGAGCTGGCGGGTGTAGGCGGACCAGCCGGCCACGATCAGCTTGGGCTGGTTTTCCACGGCCAGCCGCTCGACCTCGGCCATGTCGATGCTGTGGTCCTGCTCCGAGACGCCATAGGAGACGACGTTGTAGAGCTTGCCCGAGAAGTTGATCTTCATGCCGTGCGTGAGGTGCCCGCCGTGCGCCAGGTCGAGACCGAGGATCGTGTCCCCGGGGTTGAGCAGGGCGAACATCGCGGCGGCGTTGGCCTGCGCGCCCGAGTGCGGCTGCACGTTCGCGGCCTCCGCGCCGAAGAGCGCCTTCACGCGGTCGATCGCCAGCTGCTCGATCACATCAACGTGCTCGCAGCCGCCGTAGTACCGCCGGCCCGGGTAACCCTCGGCATATTTGTTCGTCAGGACGGAGCCCTGGGCCTCCATCACCGCGCTCGGCGCGAAATTCTCCGAGGCGATCATCTCCAGCGTCGACTGCTGGCGCTCCAGTTCGCGTCCAATCGCGGCTGCAACCTCGGGGTCCGCCGCGGCCAAGGTAGTTGACAGATTCGTCACGATCCGGCCTCTCCTTACAAGAAACTAAAGACTTATGTTCGACTGATATATCAGTGCTGGTTGAAATGGTATGCTGTAGATCACACCGAGTCAACACCAATAAAATATGACTCGTAAAAGACGCCAAACACTGACGCAAGGAGCCAACCATGAGCGTGACCGCTACTGCGGCAGAAGCAGCGGATGCCCAGCTGTCGCTGGCCGAACGCGCGTACCGCGAGCTCCGGGACCGGCTCATTATGCTCGACATCCGGCCAGGCGAACCGATCAACGATGGCCAGCTCGCCACAGCCCTGGAAATCGGCCGCACCCCCGTACGGGAGGCACTGAAGCGGCTCGAGATGGACCACCTCGTCGTTTCCTATCCGCGGCGCGGCACTTTCGCCACCATCGTCGACATCACCGCCCTGGCCGACGTCTCCGAACTCCGCCGCGCGCTCGAGCCGCTCGCTGCCCGGAAGGCCGCCCTCAGCGCGAACGCCAGGATGCGGGAAGAACTCGCCGCCCTCGCCGACGACATCCAGCGGCTGGAGGACGACGGCCCCGGCACGGCGACCGACCTCATGCGCTATGACCTCGATGTGCACCGCAGCATCTACCGCGCCGCCGGCAACCCCCACCTCGAAGAAACCCTCATCCGGCTGGACAATCTAGCCACCCGGATCTGGTGCCTGGTACTGGACAAAGTGCCCACCGTAGCGGGGCACATCACCGAGCATGTCCAATTGCTCAAAGCCATTGTCGACGGCGATGCGGAGCAGGCCGCGGATCTCGCCTTGGAGCACATCACCAGTTTCGAAGAAACCATCCGGAAGGTGCTCTGAGCGCGGCTCACTGCTGGTCCAGGTAACGGGCCAAGCGGACCGCCAGGTGCAGTCCGGCAAGCCGCTCGGTACCGCGCGGGTCCCCGCCGATCATGCCGAAGATGCGGTCAAGCCGGCTGTGCAAGGACTGGCGCTCAAGGAACAGGGTCCGTGCAGTCTGCGCGGTGTTGCACCCCGAGGCGAGCCATGCGGCCAGGGTTTCCAGCAGCCGCGAGCCCTTTAAAGCGTCATAATCGACGATTTCGCCGACCAGTTCCCGGACCAGCTGCCGTGCAGCTGCGCCGTCCGGCTCCTTGAAGGCCAGCCGTTCAATGGCGAAATCATCAGCGTCGAGCACTGCCCCCTCATACAAGCCCACGGGCGACAGACTGATGGTGAGCCGCGCTTCGGCCAGGGAACGCGCTGCCTGGCTGATGCCGTTGCCCACCGGGCCCACCGCGACGATTACCGGCTGGCCGCCCATGCTGTCGGCAAGCCTCCGCACCAGCTCAGCCTTAGCGGCCTGCGTTGCCTCGGCCGGCAAGGCGGCAACGGCCACCAGATCCGACTGCTGCACATAGACGACGACCTTGCGGACATTCTTGCGGATGGCCTGCTCGACCGGCGCCCACCGGCTGACACTGGCCTCCGGCTGGGCCACTAAGGCTACAAAGGCCGCTCCAGGATCCATTCCTGCAGCCTTGCACAGCTGCACCAAGCGGATCCCCTGGACACCGGAGGCCACCGATCGCAGCAGTTCCGTTCCAGCCACGTCGGTCAGGCTCGGAGCCAGACGCTGCTGCAGGGCCAGCGCCAGAATGCCGGCGGACCTGGTCCCGGCGGTCTGGTACCAGGCAGGATCATGGCCATCGGGAGGCTGCAGCCGCAAGGAAGCAGCCACTCCCCCGCGCAGGGCGATGTCGAAATCCAAGGCAGCGGCACCACCGTCCGCCTCCGGCGCCGCCGGAAGCTCCGCCCGCTCCAGGAGTTCCCCGGTGCGGTCATAGACACTGACCTGCGCGGGCAGCACCATGGCCAAAATCTCCAGCAGCTGCTTGAGCCCCGCCCCTTCCGCAAGGGCGGACGCCAGCTGCTGGGAGAGCAGGTCCGCGCGCCGCATCAATTCCACCGACTGGCCGACCATCAAACTGTTGATTGCCTCGGCCATTTCGACGAAGGGTGCAACCCGGGTCAGCTCGATCAGGGGCAGTCCGGCCGCTTCGGCTTCGGCAATCAGGTCCTGCGGCATCGTTTTCAGCACTCCGCCGGTTTCAACGGCCAGTGCAGCTATCCCGCGTCCTGCCAGTGCCTTGATATAGCGGCCGCGCTCCTCCGGGGTGGCGGACGCCAATGACTGGCCGCCCGCCAGCAGGAGTTCGCCGCCGCTCAGCAGCGGGGCAATGTCCATGACCTCGCTGGAGTGGATCCAGCGGACCTGGGTCTGTTCCACAGAATCCGCGCCGGCACGCACCAACGGCGCCGCTTTCCGGAAGGTGTCGTCAGCCAGCACTTCCTTCAGCGATAGGCCCATGTCAGTGTGTCAACCTCCGATTCGTTTTCAGCTGACACTTAGCGTATATCACCCGTGACCCAAGCCACATATCGTTGCCTATGTCCAAATGACTTCCCGGAGGACCCCATGATCAACAATCAACATGGCCCCAACACTTCCCCTGCCACGACCCAGCACGACGAGGATGTCGAGCAGGAGCTCCAGCCGATTCCGGAAGGGTCGCGTACCCGCAAGGTATCAGGCCAGTTCTGGATCTGGGCCGGCGCGAATCTGGCCCCCATCAACTGGGTCCTGGGTGCCCTCGGCATTCACCTCGGCCTTGGCTTCGCCGACACTGTGACAGTTCTGGTGCTCGGCAACCTGATCGGCATGATCCTGTTTGGCTTCTTCGTCCTCCTGGGCCAGCGCACCGGCGCCACCGGCATGGTGCTCGCCCGCGCAGCCTTCGGACGCCGCGGCAACTATGTTCCGGCGGCGATCCAGGCCACGCTTGGGATCGGCTGGTGCGCGGTTAACACCTGGATCATCCTGGACCTGGTAATGGCGCTCTTCGGCAGCCTGGGCTGGGTGGATCCGAGCCAGCCCAACTACGGCTGGAAGATCGCCGTGGCGGCCGTCATCATGGCCCTGCAGGTCATTATCGCTTTCTTTGGCTACAAGGCCATCGCCGCCTTCGAGCGCTGGACGGTGCCGCCGACCATTTTGGTCCTGATTGCCATGTCGGCAGTCGCCTGGTTCGGCATGGACATCGACTGGGGCTACGCCGGACCTCCCGGGGAAATCCTGCAGGGCACCGAACGCATCGCCGCCATGAGCGCGGTCATGACCGCCATCGGCATCGGCTGGGGTATCACCTGGTTCACCTACGCCGCTGACTACTCCCGCTTCGTCAGCAGGAGCATCCCCAAGAAGAAGCTGTACTTGGCGTCCGTTTTGGGCCAGTTCATTCCGGTTGTCTGGCTGGGTGTCCTGGGTGCCAGCCTGGCCACCAAGAGCGGCAGCATCGACCCCGGCCAGCTGATCGTCGAGAACTACGGCGTCCTGGCCATCCCGGTCCTGCTGATGGTCCTCCACGGCCCGATCGCCACCAACATCCTGAACATCTACACCTTCTCGGTCGCCGCGCAGGCCCTCGATGTCCGCATCAAGCGGCGGGTCCTGAACATGATCGTCGGCGTCGTCGCCCTGATCGCAGTGGTCTTCTTCATCTACCAGGAGAACTTCGCCACCGTGCTGGATTCCTGGCTGATCGGCTTGGTTGCCTGGGTCGCTGCCTGGGGCGGCATCATGCTGGTGCACTACTACTACCTGGACCGCCGCCTGCCGGCCGACACCGCACGCCTCTTCGACCCCATCGGCACTACCCGGCTCCCGGTCGTGAACTGGGCCGGCGTCGGAGCCCTGTTTGCCGGCATCTTCGCCACCTGGCTGTTCATGTACGGCCTGCTCCCCGCCACCCAGGGTCCGATCGCTGTCGCCATGGGCGGCCTGGACCTCTCCTGGCTCGCCGGCGGCCTGACCAGCGCCGCGGTCTACGCCACCTTCGGCCCGCGGGTCCACCGCCGATTTCTGGTCGACCATGCACTGACTGCAGTAACCAAGGAAGCCGCCGCCGAAGCCTCGGCGCGACGCACTGTCGAACCGGCTTCCGAAAGCACTTCGACCCCGACTTCCTTCTGAAACCAATCCACCTTTTGACGAACCTTTTAGGAGATTCGATGACCATCGCAGATTCCCCGGTAAGCAGCGTTTCCGAGCTCGAGCGGCTGAAGGTCCTGCACAACGGCGAGAAGCAGCAGCTGACGTTCTCGGACGCCGAGTTCGAGCGCCGCCTGGCCGGCCTGCGCCAGATCATGGCCGCCAAGGACCTCGACGCGGTCA
>NZ_ANPE02000106.1 GCF_000328305.2 Arthrobacter crystallopoietes BAB-32
CGGCTGGCGTCGCGCGCGAGCTGGCAGTAGAGCGAGCGGTCGAACAGGACCAGGCCGCTGCTGTTCCGGGTCCGCCAGTAAGCGCCCAGAGCCATGGCGGCGCGGACGCCGTTCTCCACGGCAGTCAAGCCTCCGTGGCCGAAGACCCGCTGTGCTGTGGTGCCGAACCGGCCGGCCCAGCGCTCCAGCGTCTTGCGCCCGGCGTAGATCCCGTGGACGGAGATGGGTTCGCCAGCGGCGGCGAACCGGGCCTGCACATCGGCGGCGACAGACGTCTTGCCGGCACCATCGATACCGGCCAAGGCAACGCGGAACGGCCCGCGAGCACCGGCCAATGGCACGCTCTGCAGGCTGGGGGAGACGAGCGCTTCTTCGGCCGTGGCGGTCACGGGAAGGCGCGGCCGTCAGGGCAGGCCGCGGCGGCCCTCGTCGTCGTCATCATTCGCTTTACTTTAGGGACGAAAGCTGGACGTCCGCTTGGAACTGCCCGGTAGCGGGACCGACGCCGGCAGGACTGGACCGGACCGGCGGGCGAGCGCTACACGAAGGCAGGCTGCTCCAGCCGGCGGAAGGCCGAACCGTGGAACACCAGCGGCTCGTGCGCCTCGTCGTGGGTGGTCAGTGCGTGCACGCGCAGCAGCACCACGTGGTGGTCGCCGGCCGGAACCTCGTTCTCCACCGAGCAGTCCAGCCAGAGTGCGGCTTCCTCGAGGAACAGCGCGCCGCCGTCCGTGGAGTGCAGCTCAAGTCCGGCGAAGCGGTCCCCGGTCTTGGACGCGATCTGGCGGCAGACGCCGTCGTGCCCGGTGCCCAGGACGGAGACGCCGATCCGTTCCGCAGTACGCACAATCGGCCAGGTCCGGGAGGTGTTCTGCACGGCGAACATCACCAGCGGCGGGTCCATGGAAACGCCCACCGTGAAGGAGGAAGCGACAATGCCCTGGGGCGCGCCGTCGACAATGGCGCACAGGGCGGCGATGCCGGAGGGGAACCGCCCGAAGGCCTTGCGGAGGGTGTCCGGCTGCAGATCATCGTGGAGGGACATGCGGATTCCTTTGCCGTCAGGCGGATTTGCCGGTGTCCTCAGCCGCCGGCAGATGCGCGGTACTTGCTCCGCAGGCCAGGTGGCCAGCGGGCCGAATCATCACCTGGAGCACCCCGCTACGGCGAGAGGGTTGCCGGCCAACCAGCCAGGGCTTGGTGTTGGCGCTCATGATTCTGGTTTCCACGGTAGAAGCGCGGGCGCGCAGGGTCAACGCGGAGGGCCAAGTGCGGCAATACTTCGTAACCCGGCGGCTTACTCCGCCGGTTCCGGTTTCCCGAAGGTTTCCGTGTCCACATCGGCCTGGGCGGCGGCGTTGTAGCGTGCGCCGTGCACCGTCTGCTCATTAATCAGCCCGTCGAGGCGCTGCAGCATGTTTTCGTCAAGTACGACGGCGGCCGCCGCCAGGTCTTCGTCCAAGTGCGCACTGTTCGTGGTTCCGGGAAGGGCGATGATGTTGCCGTCCTGGTGGAGCACCCAGGCCAGGGCCAGCTGCGCGGGCGTGCAGCCCGCCTCCTCGGCGAGCCGGGTGTAGCCGTCCAGCAGCCGCAGGTTCAGCGGGAAGTTCGCGGGCGAGAAGCGCGGCATGCCCCGGCGGAGGTCGCCCTCGGGCAGGGCGGAAGGATCGCGCAGCTTGCCGGTCAGGAAGCCGCGGGCCAGCGGGCTGAATGCGACGAACGCCGTGCCTAGCTCGCGGCAGGCGGACAGGACGCCGAGCTCCGGATTGCGCGTCCAGAGCGAATACTCGGTCTGCAGGGCCGCGATGGGGTGCACGGTGTGTGCCCGGCGCAGCGTGTCCGCCGAAACCTCGGACAGGCCGATGCCGCCGATCTTTCCCTCAGCCACCAGCTCCGCCAGCGCGCCGACGCTCTCCTCGACGGGGATGGTCTTGTCCCAGCGGTGCAGGTAGTAGAGGTCGATGTGGTCGGTGCGCAGCCGCCGCAGCGCCTCCTCGCAGGTGGCCTTCAGGGTGTGCGGCCGGCCGTCGATGACGCGCTTGCCGTCCACGCTGGTCATGCCGCCCTTGCTCGCCAGGAAGTACTCGTCCCGCCGCGGGCCGAGCACCTCGCCGACCAGGGTCTCGTTCGCGGTGGCGCCGTAGATGGCGGCGGTGTCGAAGTGCCGCACCCCGCGGTCCAGGGCGTGCAGCAGCAGGGCCTCGGCGTCCTCGCGGACCGGCGGAACCCCGTAGGCGTGGCTGAGGTTCATGCAGCCGAGCCCGATGCTGCCGACGTCCCTGGTTCCAATGCGGCGAGTGTCCATGCTGCCTTCCGTCGCGGTTGCTTGTCCCGCCTAACTTCCTACCACACGCGCTGTGCCTGCCCGCATCGCCTCCGGCGCGAATACCGGCCGATGCCTCGACAACCCCCGGACCGCGGGGTAAGCATGGACCGTGGCTGTCATCGGGTTCCATGCATCGCACGAACAGATCGCGCCGGCCCAGCTGCTGGCCGATGTCCAGCTCGCCGAGCAGGCCGGTTTCGGTGCTGCGATGTGCTCCGACCACCTGGAGCCGTGGTCGGAGCGGCAGGGCCATTCCGGCTTCGCCTGGTCCTGGCTCGGTGCGGCGCTGGCGACGACGCGGCTGCGCTTCGGCGTGGTCACGGCCCCGGGCCAGCGCTACCATCCCGTCGTGCTCGCGCACGCCTCGGCAACCCTGGCATCCATGTTCCCGGGCCGGTTCTGGTTTGCCCCGGGCAGCGGCGAGAACATCAACGAGCACGTCACGGGGGATGCCTGGCCGGCCAAGGATGTCCGGCAGCAGCGGCTGGAGGAGTGCGTGCAGGTCATCCGGCAAATGCACGACGGCGGCGCGGTCACCCACCGGGGACTCGTCACCGTGGAGCAGGCCAGGATTTGGGACGTGCCCGATCCGAAGCCGGCCATCATTGCCCCGGCGATCAGCCCGGACACCGCCGCGCGGGCAGCGGCCTGGGCGGACGGACTCATTACGGTCAACCAGCCGGCCGAGCAGCTGCGCAAGGTTCTCGGTGCCTACCGGGACAACGGCGGCAAGGGAAAAGCCGCACTCCAGGTGCACCTGTCGTGGGCGCCCGAGGAGGATGCCGCCGTCGGAATTGCCCTGGACCAGTGGCGCAGCAATGTCTTCCCCTCGTTCGTAGGCGGTGACCTGCCCACCGCGGCGCATTTCGATGCCGTCAGCACCATGGTGGGGGAGGAGCAGATCCGGCAGGCGGTGAACGTCTCGGCCGACACCGGCCGGCACGTGCAGTGGCTGCGGGAGTACCTGGAGCTGGGCTTCGACGAGCTGTACCTGCACTTCGTCGGGCAGGAGCAGAAGCCGTTCATCCACGCCTTCGGCCAGGACGTGCTGCCGCAGCTGGGCTAAGCCAGCACGTCCGCGAGGTTGTACTTGACCGGTTCGTCCAGCTGCTCATAGGTGCAGGACTCGGGGTCGCGGTCCGGCCGCCAGCGGACAAACTGTGCCGTGTGCCGGAAGCGCTCGCCCTCCATGTGGTCGTACTTGACCTCGAGCACGCGTTCGGGCCGCAGCGGCACGAACGAGAGGTCCTTGCCGGCGCTCCAGCGGCTGCCCTCGGAGGTCAATGGCGTGCGCTTGCCGGCTTCATGCTCGGTCCGGTTCCACGGGTGGGTGCCCGAATCGGCGATCAGCGGCTGCAGTTCCTCGAACAGTTCCTTGCGCCGCTTCATGGAGAAGGCGCCCGCGACCCCCACATGGGTGAGGTTACCGCCGTCGTACAGGCCCAGCAGCAGCGAGCCGACAAGCCCGGGACCGCTCTTGTGCACGCGGTAGCCGGCCACTACGCAGTCAGCCGTGCGTTCGTGCTTGATCTTGAACATGGCCCGCTTGTCCGGCTGGTACGTCCCGTCCAGCGGCTTGGCGACAATGCCGTCCAGCCCCGCACCTTCGAAATGCTTGAACCACTCTTCGGCCTCGGCATGATCCTGCGTGGCGCGGGTCAAGTGGACCGGCCCTGCGGCGTCGGCGAGGACTTCCTCCAGAGCGTTCCGACGGGCGGAGAACGGCAGCGGCATCAGGTCCACGTCGTCGAGCGCCAGCAGGTCGAAGGCCACAAAGCTCGCCGGAGTGTCCTTGGACAGCAGCTTCACCCGGCTGGCCGCCGGATGAATGCGTTGCTGCAGCAGTTCGAAGTCCAGCCGGTCGCCGCCGGGACGGACCAGGATGATCTCGCCGTCCACCACGCACCGCTCTGGCAGCTGCTCCAGCGCGGCCTCGACCACCTCAGGAAAGTAGCGCGTCATCGGCTTCTCATTCCGGCTGCCAATCTCCACGTTGTCGCCGTCGCGGAAGATGATCGACCGGAAGCCGTCCCACTTGGGCTCATAGCTCAGCTCGCCCTCCGGGATCCTCGCCACGGACTTGGCGAGCATGGGCGCGACCGGGGGCATCACAGGCAGTTGCATGAGGCCCATTCTTGCCGCTGGCCCCGGCGCTGTCATCCCTTGGTGCCATCCCGGCGCAGGCCGGGACCGGCTGGAGTGCGGTCGGGGCGCGGCGCCGAGGGCAGGTACTCGAGCGAATCCACCGATGAGCCGACCAGCGTGCGGTACCGGCTCCCTGCCGCCGCACTGCCGGTTGGGGCATAGGCGGCCAGCAGGTCCTTGGTGATCGCCCTGGAGGCAGCCTTGAGCAGGCCGACGAGCGGCAGCACGGGAGCGTCGTCGTTGGGCACCACCACACTGACGCCTGCAACCACGGCATCATTGACCCCGAACACGGGCACCGCGATGCCGCGCGCGTCCGGATGGATATAGCCGCTGGCCACGACGTGGCCGGACCTGCGGATCTCGTGCAGCGTGCGGCGCAGGTCTTCGGGGTCGCGGATGGTGTGGTCCGTGTACTGGAACAGTTCCTTACGCACGATGTCCTCCTGGTAGGCCTCCGGGGCATGAGCCAGCAGGACGAGACCGCTGCTTGAGGCATGGAGAGGCAGGCGGCCGCCGACCAGCGTCACGTTGACCACCGCGTCCCGTGCCGAGAGCCGTTCGAGGAAAAGGACTTCGTTTCCCTCCAGGATGCCCAGCTGGGTGTGCTGCCGCACCCGGGACTGCACGGCCTGGAGATGCACCATCGCGATCTCACGCAGTCCCAGAGCGCCCGGGGTGCGGCAGGCCAGTTCCCACAAGCGCACTCCCAAGCGGTAGGTCTTGTCCGGCTGGCGTTCGAGAAGGCCGAATTCCTCGAGCTCGGCGACCAAGCGGTGGGTCGTGGCCAGCGGCATTCCGCTGCGCCGGGACAGCTGCGAGATCGAGAGGAAGACCGCATCGACGTCGAACGCGGCGAGCAACTGCATGGTGCGGCTAAGTGCGGAACGTCCGGCGGAAGCCTTCGCCATGAGTTTTTCCTTTCAAATGAAAACCGGGTTCTCCCCAGAATGTGTCACGGGTCATAGTTCTGTCCAGCCGGTGCATGAACCGGGTTGGGGCAATCAGATGGCGGAGCGTGCAGCGCCCGCGCGGGAAAGGACACTGATGATTCAACGTCGAAGCATCCTGAAGACGAAGGCTTCCATGGTGGCGGCAGGAGCCGCTGCCGTGGCGCTTGGCCTGACCGCTTGCGGCGGGAGCAGCAGTGCGGCGCCTGAGGGTGCCGACGCCACCGCGGAAACAGTCCAGGTCGGCTACTTCCCGCTGGTCCACACTTCCACCGCCGTGCATGCCGATGAAGCCGGGATCTTCGAGGCGAACGGGCTGGACGTCGAGCTGGTTTCCACCCAGGGCGGCGCCGCAGCCATCCCCGGACTGGTCTCCGGCAGTGTCGACTTCACCTACACCAACTACACCTCGGCCCTGCTGGCCGCCGAGCAGGGCCTCCCGGTCCGCCTGGTCGCCGGCAACGACGTCGGCAAGGCGGACCACGGGATCTTCGTCGCCAAGGATTCGGGCATCGAGAGCATTGCCGACCTGAAGGGCAAGTCCTTCGCAGTGAACAACCTGCAGAACATCGGCACCGTGGCCATCAACGCCCTGCTCGAGGAGGCAGGCCTGCAGGCTTCCGACGTGAAGCTCGTGGAAATGCCGTACCCGGACATGCAGGCGGCATTGGAGCGCGGCGACGTGGATGCCATCTGGCAGGTCGAACCCTTCCAAGCCGGCGCGGCAGCCGCCGGGCTCGTCAAGATCGGCGACCTGTTCACCGGCCCGGTTGCGGACATGCCGGTTGCCGGCTGGATCACGACCGAGAAGTTCGCCCAGGAGAATCCCGAGGCAGTGGCGGCGTTCAAGGAAGCGCTCGCTGCATCGGCGGAGGAACTGCAGGGTGACCGGGACCGGCTGGTCGAACTGGTGCCGACGTTCACCAAGGTGGGGGCCGACGTCGTCCAGGCCATCGAGATGCCGCAGTTCCAGGGTGAGCTGGATGTCGAGGCGCTGCAGAAGACGGCCGACCTGATGTTGAAGTACCAGATCACGGACAGCGAGCTGGACGTCCAGACGCTGGTCGCCGAATAGGAGGAGCCATGACCACCGAGACCTCAGCGCTGAGCGGAGTCGCATCGCTGGAGCTGGACCCCTTCAGCGACAGCTTCCTCACCAACCCCTACCCGGCCCACGAGGAAATGCGCGAAGCCGGCCCGGTGTTCTGGCTGGAGCGCTACGAGCTGTGGGGTGTCGCCCGGTACAGCGAGGTGACGCAGGTGCTGGTCGACCACGAAACGTACGTCTCCTCGCGCGGCGTGGGGATCTCGGACTTCGCCAAGGAGAAGCCGTGGCGGCCGCCGAGCCTGCTGCTGGAAGCCGATCCGCCCCACCACACCAAGGCGCGGCACGTCGTCTCGCAGATCCTGACCCCGAAGTTGCTGCGCACGCTCAAGGAAGGGTTCCAGGAGCGCGCCGACGAACTGGTGGCCCGCGTAGCCGCCCGCGGCGGGGAAATCGACGGCGTGGCCGACTTGGCCGAGGCGTACCCGCTCGAAGTCTTTCCGGACTTCATCGGCCTGCCCAAGGAGGGCCGGGAGAACCTGCTGCCCTACGGTTCGATGGTCTTCAATACCTTCGGGCCGCGGAACAGCCATTTCGAGCGGGCGATGGAGCGCGGCGCGAAGGCGCAGGGCTGGATCATGGAACAGTGCCAGCCGGGTGCGCCGGCACGGGACGGCCTGGGCGCGAAAATCCACGCCGCCGCGGCCGAAGCCGGCTATGGCGCCGAGGACCAGGCGAAGCTGCTCCGGTCCTTCCTGTCGGCAGGCGTGGACACCACCGTGCACGGCATCGGCAACGCTCTGGAGTGCCTGGCCCGGAACCCGGAGCAATTCGCCGCACTGCGCGAGGACCCGGCGCTGGCCCGTGCCGCCTTCGAAGAGACAGTGCGTTTCTCTTCCCCGGTGCAGACCTTCTTCCGCACCACGAGCAGGGACACGGAACTCTCCGGCATGGCCATTCCGGAAGGTTCCAAGGTGCTGATGTTCTTGGCCGCCGCGAACCGCGACCCGCGGCAGTGGGAGCGGCCCGACGAATTCGACATCCGCCGCAAGGCCGCCGGACACGTCGGTTTCGGCTTCGGGGTCCACGCCTGCCTGGGGCAGATGCTGGCCCGGTTGGAAGGTGAATGCTTCCTCAGTGCCCTGGCACGCCACGTGGACACCATCGAGCTGGCCGGCGAACCGGTCCAGCAGCTCAACAACACGCTCCGCGGACTGGACAGCCTGCCCCTGCGGCTCACCGCCGCCTGAGCAGGGAAGGACAAGACCATGCCGAAGATTACTTTCGTCCAGCCGGACGGGCTGGAAAACGTCGTCGACGCCGAGGCCGACGTCAGCGTGATGCGGGCCGCCGTTGCCAGCGGCGTGCCCGGCATCGTCGCCGAATGTGGCGGCAGCGCGATGTGCGCGACCTGCCACGTCTACGTCGACGCGGGGAACCTGGACGGGCTGCCGGAACTCGGCGACGTAGAGGACGAGATGCTGGATTGCACGGCTGCCGAGCGGCTGGACTGCAGCCGGCTCTCCTGCCAGCTGCCGGCCACACGGGACCTCACGGTCCGGATTCCGCCCACCCAGGTGTAACCCGGGAGGGAGCTAACGACGGCGGCGGGCGGTTGGGTTGTCGGGGGCGTCGGCGGCTGCTTCCAGGTTGGGCAGGTCCGGGCGGGCGGCAGGGGCAGCGCGCCGGATATCCGGGCCGGGCTCCGGCCGGTCGAGGAAGCGGCTGAGGATGACGGCATTGCCCCACAGGATGGCGGCGGCGGCGAGCCACGGGCTGTGCACCGCGCCGGCGCTGTCCGGATAGACCAGCCAGCAGAGGCCGAGCACGATGGCGCTGGTGCCGGTGGTGGTGCCGAGCAGGGTCCGTCCCGGCGGCCAGAAGGCCATCACCAGGACCGAGGTGGCCAGCAGGAGGCCGAGCGCGGCTTGGATGGGCCAGTGCGAGAGCCCCCAGGAGGTGTCGTCGACGACGCCGGGGGCTAGGGATTGTTCGACGGCGACGGCCGCGTAGCTCCACCAGCCCGGGGCGCCAAGCAAAGCCAGGGCCAGCAGGGGGCCGCTGGGCATGAGCCGCCGGTTCGCGCGCTTCGGCCGGTCGGCGCGGGAGAGCAGCGGGACCAGGCTCATGGGCAGCAGCATCAGCGCGGCGGCCAGCGGGCCGGCGTCCTCGGCGGCAACGCTGGCGAGCAGCAACGCCGCAACCACCAGCCACAGTTGGACCATGGCCGGCCACGGCTGGGCCGGCCTTGCGGCAATGGCCAGGAAAGCGCCGCTGACAATGAAGGTGAAGAGCACACCCCAGCTGGCCTCAAGCCCCATCACGGCGAAGAAAGCCGGGTTGACGCCGAGGAGCATCACTAGGTCGATGACGCCGAAAAAGCCAACGGTCCAGAAGAGCACCGCGAAACAGGCCCAGATGCGCGCGCCCGTGAGCATGTCCACAGGATACGCCCGGGGCTGCTGGGGCGGTGCGGGCGGACATTGTCCGCCGGGCCCAAGGTGCCGGAACCGGCGAAGCCGCGCCCCGCCGTCGTTATTTTCCGCCGCTGGCCAGCCGGAACGGGTGTGCCGGGTAGACGCCCAGCACTTTGATCTTGGTGGTGAAGAAGTCCAGCTCCTGGAAGGCGTGCACCATCGCCGGATCCTCCGGGTGGCCCTCGACATCCACCATGAATTTCGTGGCGGCGAACTGGTTGCCCTCCATGTAGCTTTCCAGCCGGGTCATGTTGATGCCGTTCGTGGCGAAGCCGCCCAGCGCCTTGTAGAGCGCGGCCGGCACGTTACGGACCCGGAAGACGAAGCTGGTCACGGCCGGGCCGGGCAGCTGCTCGCGCGACGGGATCGGCTGGTTGTCCGCGAGCAGGATGAAGCGCGTGGTGTTGGTCGGATCGTCCTCGGCGTCCGTGGCCAGCACGTCCAGCCCGTACAGTTCGGCGGCCATCGGCGGGGCGAGCGAGACCTTGGTCGGGTCCTGCCACTGGCTGACTTCCCGTGCCGATCCCGCCGTGTCGCCGGCGATCACCGGCTTGAGGCCATGGCGCCGGATCAGCTTCCGGCACTGGCCGAGCGCGTGGATGTGGCTGTGCACCTCACGTGCCTGCTCGATGCTGGACCCGGGGATGCCGAGCAGACTGAAGCGGATGCGCAGGAAATGCTCGCCGATGATCTGCAGCGAGGTCTCGGGCAGCATCGCGTGGATGTCTGCCACCCGGCCCGCGATCGAGTTGTCGATCGGGATCATCGCCAGCTGCGCCTCGCCGCTGGTGACCTTCGCGAAGGTGTCTTCGAAGCTCGCGCAGGGCACGGCCTCCCAATCCGGGCGCACTTCAGTGCAGGCCATGTGGGAATTGGAGCCGGGTTCTCCCTGGTAAGCAATCGCGAAGGTCATGGGTGGAATTATCCCATCCGCGGTCAGGTGTTCTCGTCGCTGAGCACCGTGACGGTCATGACCGGTTCCAACGCGGAGAGGCCCTTGACCAGTTCATCGAGCGAGCCGGCGGCGTGTTGGATCCGCAGGTCCGCCTGCAACAAGGCCTCGCCGTCCAGCCGCGAGCGGCGGGTTCGGCTCAACGCTGCATCGAACCCGAGTTCGGCGGCACAATCCACTACCTGCTGCAGCACGCCCTCCAGGTCCCGCACTTCCACGGTGAAATCGCGGACCTTGTCGCCCGGGGAAATCCAGCGGCCCACAGTCTTGAGCATCACGACGGTGGCCAGGTGCAGCACAGTGGCCGCAACAGCGATGAGCGGCATGCCCGCACCGCAGGCCATGCCGATGGCCGCGGTCATCCAGATGGAGGCGGCGGTGGTCAGCCCGGAGACGGCATGCTGCCGGACAAAGATGACGCCGGCGCCAAGGAAGCCGATGCCGGTCACAATCTGGGCGGCAATCCGGGACGGGTCCAGGACGACGTCGCTGCCGAGCACGTGCGCAAAGCCGTAGGCCGATACCAGCGTGAACAGCGCGGAACCGAGGCCAACCAGCGTGTGCGTGCGCAGCCCGGCGCTCTTGAGCCTGCTTTCCCGTTCCATCCCGACCACGGCAGAGAGGACGAAGGCCAGCACCAGCATGGCCAGTTGGGTCAGCATGCTCTCCGGCAGTAGTTCGATGTCCAGCAAACGTGCTCCTTCCGGCCGATGAGGCCCTGGCTCGATTGCCTTTCAGCCTACTGTGCATGCCCCGCCAAGAGTCCCGGACGCGGGAACCGGGGCAGTGTACGACGGCGGCGGGAGGTTTGCATGCCGAAGATGAACTTTGCGGAACATTGGGCAAAAACCGGTCGCAGGGCTCGGCAACCCGTTGCTTAATCGATACATTCGAAGGGACGGTGCAGTCGCCAGCTGCGCCGTTTTCCCTGCTCAGGGAAGTAAACAATGGATTGATTTCGATTCTGACACCCCCTAACTGAAGCGAGTATCAGCATGAAAAAGACTTTGTCAGCCACGGCGCTGGCGCTGGCCCTGGCCTTTGGCTCGGGAACTGCCGCCCACGCCACCATGGATTACCCCGCACCGGACCAGAGCGTCGTCGTCTCCGATGCACGTGTTGAAGCCGGTGGAACCGTCACGGTTTCCGCCACGGGCCTGAACGCCGGTGAACGCACCACCATCACCGTCGCGAAGAACCAGTCAGCCCAGAACTTCAAGGGCGACGTCAACATCACTTCGGCCAACGCCGAAGGCGAGATCTCCGAGGAAGTTACCTTCAACCAGAACGGCCGCCACTGGATCACCGTCACCGGTGACGAGACCGGCGAAGTCGGCACCGCCTCCGTCGTCGTGACCGGCAACGGAAACGCTGCAGGCAACGGCCCGAAGAAGCTGGAGGTGGACCGCTCCGGCGCCACCAGCGAAACCGATCCCGCTGCCCTCTGGGCCATGGGTGGAGCAGGCCTGCTGCTGGTCGGCGGGGCTGCGGGTGCTGTGGCACTGAAGCGCCGCAACAGCTAGGTCCTGAGCCTGGCGTGAGCCGGCCGGTAGTCGGGGGGACTGCCGGCCGGCTCGTCATTTAAGGCTTCCGGTGCGATTCGACATCCGCGCCAGCGGCGCCGTACCTGTTCATCCCTGTCCTCCTCCTGCGGCAAGACTCATCTAAAGTGCTCGCGAAATGGGGCGCGTGCCTCATTTGGGTAGGGTAAAGCGCATTCTCCATATCAAAATGCATAACCCAGTATCCAAACATGCGGATATAGAGTTATGAGCTCTTATGCAACACCATCTCCTGCGGCCAAGGAATCGGAGGGTGCACGGTGAGCGACGAGGTCGAGGAGCCGATCGACCAGTCTCACGGCCGCCGCGTCCGTCACAGGTTCGGTGAACAGTGCGTAGAAGTACAGAGGCGCGATGACCAGCTCGAGGAGCTCATTGAGTGTCGGTACCGGTTCACCGCGGTCCGCGGACTGGTCGATGAGACGACGAACCCACGTGCAGCCAGGCGCGCGGCAGCAGGGATGGTCGCTACCAAGGCCATGGCGGCGCGTCTGGCTGGTGTGCCACATCGTCGCGGCGGGGGCCTGGATCGGCATCGACGTGATCGTCGCCGTGCTCGTGCTGGTCGGGTGGTTCGCCGACGACCTCGGGCAACGAAGTCTGGCCTACCGGGCGCTGGCGCAGTTCACCGTCGCGCCGATGCTCGCCGCAGGTCTCACCTGCCTGTTGAGCGGGGTGCTGCTGGGACTGGGCACGAAGTGGGGGCTGCTGCGCTACTGGTGGGTCGCGGTCAAGCTCGGGCTCAACGTCGTCCTGTGCACGGTCATGGTCACGGTGCTCGCGCCAGGGATGCCCGACCTCGACCGGTACGGCGCCGGGCTGCTGACCGGTGCCACCCCCGATCTGCGCATCGCGTCCATGTTCTTCCCACCGGCCGTATCCCTGACCGCTCTGACGTTCGCAGTCATCCTGGCGGTAGCCAAGCCGTGGGGCCTCACCCGCGGAGGAGACAAGTGATGAGATTCCACCCGTTCCCGCTCACCGACATGCCCTGGCCGCTGATGGCCGCCCTCGTCGCCGTCGGGCTGCCGCGCACGGTGCTCGCCGATCTCGACATCGTCGCACCCGAGAGCGGGTTGCTGTACTACGTGCTCGCCCTTGTGCCGTTCGCGGCGTGGCTGGCAGTTGCCATCGTGCGCGATACGCGGCGGCCTGTGAGGGACTTCCTCGTCCTCGGCGTGCTCTACGGGCTGTCGCTGATCCTGGCCCACCAACTGCTTTGGAACGCGCCCGGCGCGGCGCACAGCATCCCGCAGGGCGCGGTCGACTTCGCCAGCGGGTTCGAGCCGGGTGCGCAGCAGTTCTTCCTGCGGGGCTACACCGCGCTGATCGGCCTCGGGATCGGCATCGGCACCGGGCTCGTCGCCGCCGTCCTCGCGTTCATCGCCCATCGGGTGCGGATCGTTCGACGTCTTGGCCGCCAATCGTAGTTGTCAGGGGCAGTATCAAGATCAGAAGGAATCAGATCGTGTCTGCATCAGTGCTGCTCATGTCGATGTCGCTGGACAGCTGCATCGTAGGCCCGAACGACGGGCCGGACAATCCCGGCGGAGACCAAGGCGCGGTGGAAACAAACTCGCTTTCGTCCCTCTGCTCCCGGTAGGTCTCCTCGCCGAGGTGCTGTTACAGGCGAGCGATGGTGCGTTCGTGATCCGGCAGGTCGATGGGCGGCTTGGATAGCCGATCCGTTCCCAGTCGGCATCTGCGGCGGCCAGCGGCTGCTCTCCTAGAACGGATTGAGCAGCCGGTGCACGAACTGGCGCGTCCGTTCCTCGTGGGGATCACGCAGCACCTGGTCGGGGTGGCCGCGCTCAACGACCACGCCACCGTCCATGAAGACGACCTCGGAGGCTACCTCGCGGGCGAAGGCCAGCTCGTGGGTGACCATGACCATGGTCCAGCCGTCCTCGGCCAGCTCCTTGATCACGTGCAGGACGTCGCCCACCAGCTCGGGGTCCAGGGCCGACGTGGGCTCGTCGAACAGCAGCAGGGCCGGTTTGAGCGCGAGCGCGCGCACAATCCCCACGCGCTGCTGCTGGCCGCCGGAAAGCTGGTGCGGGTACTGGTCCTTCTTGTCGTGCAGGCCCACCCGGCGCAGCAGATCCTCGGCTTCCCGCACGGCTTCGGCCTTGGGCCGCTTCTGCACCTGGACCGGCCCCTCGATGATGTTCTCCAGCACCGTCCGGTGCGGGAAGAGGTTGTAGTGCTGGAACACCATGCCGGACTGGTCGCGCAGCGCGGCCAGCTGCTTGCGGGAAACCCGCTGCCCGAAGTCCACGGCCGGTCCGCCGCGAAAGGCGACCCGTCCGCCGTCGGGAATTTCCAGCCCGTTCAGGCACCGCAGCACGGTGGTCTTGCCGGAACCGGACGGGCCGATCAGCGCCAGGACCTGGCCCTGGCTGACGGACAGGTCGATGGACTTGAGCACCTGGTTGCTGCCGAAGGACTTGCGCAGTTCCGCCACGCTGAGGACGGGATTGTCGGCGGCGCCTGATGGGGCCGCGGCCGGATCAGTGGGCGACATAGCGGTCCAGCCTCCTTTCCAATCGGGTCTGGCCGGCGGAGAGGACCAGGCAGAACACCCAGTAGACGGCGGCGGCTTCCAGGTAGAGGACCATGAACTCCTGGCTGAACGCCGCGATCTCCTGCGCCTGCCGGAACAGCTCGGTGACCAGGATCAGCGAGGCCAGCGAGGTGTCCTTCACCAGGGAGATGAAGGAGTTGGACAGCGGCGGCACGGAGACCCGTGCGGCCTGCGGCAGGATCACCCGGCGCAGCGTCAGCGCGGGTGACATGCCGATGGTGTGCCCGGCCTCCCACTGGCCCTTGGGCACGGAGAGGATGGCGGCCCGGATGATCTCCGCCGCGTACCCGGCGACGTTGAGCGAGAAGGCGATGATGGCGCTCGGCCAGGGATCGATCACCACGCCGATCGAGGGCAGGCCGAAGAAGATGACGAAGAGCTGCACCAGCAGGGGAGTGCCGCGGATGACCGAGACGTAGGCCCGCGCGATGCCGGCCAAAATGGCGCTGCCGCTCAGCCGCATCAGCGCCACCACGAGCGCCAGCACGAGCCCGAGGGCGAAGCTGGCCAGGGACAGCGGAATGGTCCCGGTGAGGCCGCCCTGGACGATCGGCCAGAGCGAGGTCCTGACCAGCTCCCAGTCGACATTCATAGGGCTACGCTAGTACAGCATCCGAAGGCAGAGGGCCAGGGCCTTCCCGTTGCTGGCCGGAAGTGGTTGAATCAGCGCATCGCGCGCATTGCGGATCCAGCCGAGGGGGACCGGATGGCTGAACAGGAACTGGCTTTCCTCGCCACCAATGACCTCTGCGCGATCACCCGCGGCCGGGCGATGCCGCTGGCCCAGCTCGATCCCGCCACCGGCTGCGGCTGGGTGCCGGCCAACCTCGGCGTGGGCGCCTTCGGCACCATCGTGGAGGGCAGCCCGTTCGATGCCACCGGCGACCTGCGGCTGATTCCGGACCAGCGCTCCACGGCCCGCATCGATGGCATCCCGGGCCGGCCGCCGCTGACCGTGATGCTGGCGGACATTACCCATAACGACGGCGGCGAGTGGGAGTGCTGTCCGCGCACCTTCCTGCGGCATGCCATCCGCGATCTCGAGCAGGAGGCCGGGCTGCAGGTCTTGGGCGCCTTCGAGCACGAGTTCATGCTGGCCTCCGCCGGTCCGCCCGAGCCGCCGATGTCGCTGCAGGCCATGCTCCGGGCCGAACCGCTGGGCACCGAACTGGTGGGGATTCTTGCCAACGCCGGGCTGCAGCCGGAAAACTGGCTGGCCGAGTACGGCGCCCACCAGTGCGAGATCACCATTGCTGCCACTGACGCCCTGACCGCGGCCGACCGGGCCGTCCTGCTGCGCGATATCGTGCGGAACCTGGCCCATGCGCACGGACAGCGCGCCACCTTTGCGCCGCTGCTGGAGCCGGAAGCCGTGGGCAACGGCGTGCACGTGCACTTCAGCCTGCGGGACAGCTCCGGGCGGCCGGTGACCTACGACGGCGCGCGTCCCGGCCGGCTCTCGGCCGCGGCCGGTGCTTTCGCGGCGGGGATTGTCCGGCATGCACCGGCGCTGCTGGCGTTCACGGCGGCGAGCGAAGTGTCCTACCTGCGGCTGGCCCCGCACCGCTGGTCCGCCACCCATGCCTTCCTTGGCCGGCACAACCGCGAGTCCATGCTCCGGCTCTGCCCGACCATCGACCTGGCCGGACGGGAGCCGGCCGGCCAGCTGAACCTGGAGTTCCGCGCGGGCGATGCCACCGGCAACCCGTGGCTCGTCATGGGGCTGCTCATCCGCGCCGGACTGGAAGGTATCCGGACGAAGCTGGAGGCCCCTGCCCTGATCGAGGGCCCGATCGAAGAGGTGGGCGAGGAGGAGCAGCGCCGCGCCGGCATCATCAGGCTCCCCGGCACGCTCACCGATGCGCTCGCCGCCCTCGAGGCGGACCGCGTGGTTTCCGGCTGGTTCGCGCCGGACCTGCTCACCGTCTACCGGGCCCTCAAACGGGACGAACTGCGGCGGCTGGCAGAGCTTGACGATGCCGCCAAATGCCTCAGGTACGCCGATGTCTACTGAAACAGGCAGGCTGCCGGAGGCCGGATCGGTGATGGCGGGGATGGCGCTGACGGACCACCACTGCCACGGAATCACGGTGGAGCCGCTGGACCGCGCCGGATTCGAGGCGCTGCTCACCGAGTCCGAATGGCCGGCCCCGCCGGGCACCAGCATGTTCGACAGCCAGCTGGGTTTTGCGGTCCGCCGCTGGTGCGCGCCGCTGCTGGACCTGGAACCGCACGCAGCACCGGAGGAATACCTGGCGCGCCGGCAGGAACTCGGCCCCGACGCCGTGAACCGGCGGCTGCTGGGCGCGGCCGGGATCGGCACCTTCCTGGTGGACACCGGCTACCGCGCCCCGGAACTGACGTCCCCGCGGGAGCTCGCGGACCTGGCCGGCGGCGTGGCCAGGGAGATTATCCGGCTGGAACACCTGGCGGAACAGGTCGCGGCGAACGGAACCACGCCGCCGTCGTTCGCCGCGGACTTTGCCGAGACGCTGGCCGGTGCGGCCCGGGACGCCGCCGGGCTCAAGTCCGTGGCGGCCTACCGGTTCGGACTCGGCTTCGACCCCTCGCCGCCGACCGCACGCGAGGTGGAGCTGGCGGCCGCCCGGTGGCTGGGGCGGGAAGCCGACGGTTCCGTGCCGCGGCTGGAGGACCCGGTCCTGCTGCGCCACCTGCTCTGGACCGGCGTTCAGCTCGGCAAGCCGATCCAGTTCCACACCGGCTATGGGGACGCCGACCTCGATCTGGCCCGCTGCAATCCGCTGCTGCTGACCGGCTGGCTGCGGGCCACGCGCGAAACGGGGGTGCCGGTGATGCTGCTGCACTGCTATCCCTACCACCGCGAGGCCGGCTACCTGGCGCAGGTGTTTCCGCACGTCTACGCCGACGTCGGCCTGGCGGTCAACCATACCGGCAGCCGCTCCGCCGCGGTGATCGCCGAGTCCCTGGAACTGACGCCTTTCCACAAGGCGCTGTTCTCCACGGACACCATCGGCCTGCCCGAGCTGTACTACCTCGGCGCGCTGCTGTTCCGCCGCGGTTTCGGCCGCGCCGCGGCCCAGTGGATTGACGACGGCGAGTGGTCGCCGCGGGACGCGGAACGGGCGGCGGAACTCATCGGGTACCGCAACGCGGCCCGCGTCTATGGACTGGAGCTGACATGATGCCCTCGGCGCACACCCTGTTCGAAGCGCTCAACACGGCGCTCGACGGCGAACTGGACGCCGCCGTCGCCCTTCGCCACAGCCTCCACCAGTACCCTTGCCTGTCCGGCAAAGAGGGGCCGGCCGCTTCCACCCTGGCCTCGGCGCTGGGCCTGCCAGTCCATAAGGTGGCGGGGACCGGCTTCCTGGCCCGCACCGGGCCGGACGACGTCCCGGCCATCGGCATCCGCGCGGAACTCGACGCGCTGCCCATGTACGAGAGCACCGGCGTCGAATGGGCCGCGGAGAACGGAGTCATGCACGCCTGCGGCCACGACGTTCACCAGGCCGCCATGGTCGCCTTCATGCGGGCCGCCGGCCGGATCAGGCTGCCGGCTGCCGTGGTGGCCATCGCGCAGCCGCGCGAGGAATGCCATCCCTCGGGTGCCCGCGACATCGTGGACGAAGGCGGACTGGAAGCCGCCGGGATCGGGGCGGTGCTGGCGGTCCATGTCCACCACTCGCTGCCGGCCGGCTCGGTCAGCATAGTTTCCGGGGCGGTCAACGCCGCCTATGACGAGTTCACCGTTACTGTCCATGGCCACGGCGGGCACGGCGCCTACCCGCATCTGGCGGTGGACCCGGTGCCCATCGCCGCGCGGATTACCCTCGCGCTCTACGACCTCGTCCGGAACAGCGTCAGCCCGGTCGAGGCGGCCACGCTGACGGTCGGACTGCTGTCTGCGGGCTCCGCCGCCAACGTCATCCCGGACACGGCGGTGCTGCGCGGCACGCTGCGGAGCATGACCGCGGCGGACCAGGACCGGTTGCACAAGGGGCTGCGGGAGATTGCCGAGCACCTGGCCATGGCGTTTGGCGCGCGGGCGGTGGTGGGCATCGACCGCGGTGATCCGGTGCTGGAGAACGATGCCGGCATCGCGCTGCACTCCGCCGAGTGGGTCGAGCGGGCGGGGCTGCCGCTGGCCGAACCGCTGCGCAGCTGCGGTTCGGACGACTTCGCCTTCTTCACGCAGCGGGTGCCCGGCCTCATGGCGTTCCTCGGCGTGGACGGCCATGAAGCGACCAGCCCCGCGGACCACCCGCGGGCCCTGCACTCGAGTTCCTTCCTGCCGGCGGACTCGGCTGTGGAGCACACGGCCCGCGCCCTGGCCGGGATGTATGTCGGGACGGCGGTCAGGCTCGGTCTCGCCGACGACAGCTGAGCAGCGCAAGGGCCGCCCGCGCAGCTACTGGCTGACGTCCTCGCCGAAGTACTTCTCCGAGAGCCTGGCCAATGTGCCGTCGGCGCGCAGTTCGTCGAGCGCCTTGTTGGCGGCCTCGACGAGGTCCGTGCTGCCCTTCGGGAAGGCCAGCCCGACTTCGGACTGGTCCTCGGTCTCGGCCGCAATCTTGATGTTCTGGTTGTTGTTGTCCTTCTGGTAGTCCAGATAGGTCAGCTTGTCGTTGATGGTTGCGTCCACGCGGCCCTGCTCCAGCAAGGAGACGGACTGGGCCCAGCCTTCGACGGCTTCGACGTCGGCGCCGGACTCCTGTGCCAAGGCGTACCAATTGCTGGTGAGCGACTGGGCCGTGGTCTTGCCCTCCAAGTCCGCAAAGGAGGTGATCTCGTTATTGTCCGCGGTGGTCACCAGCACGCCGTTGCTGACCGTGTACGGATCGGAGAAGTCGTACTTGGCCAGGCGCTCGTCGTTGATGGTCACCTGGTTGGCGATCACGTCGAAACGGCCGGCCTCCAGGCCCGCGAAGATCGCATCCCACTGCGTTTCCTCGAACTGCGCCTCGACGCCGAGCTTGTCCGCCACGGCCCGCATGACTTCGACGTCGTAGCCGGTCAGCTCACCGGCTCCGTCCTGGTGGAACGAGAAGGGGCGGTAGGTGCCCTCGGTGCCGACGGTGATGACACCCTCGTCCTGGATCTGCTGCAGCGTCACCGGCGCTGCGCTGGCGGTGCCGTCCGGGCCGTCTTGTGCAGGTCCGGAACCGCCGCAGCCAGCCGCGGCAAGGGTGATGGCAGCAGCTGCTCCGAGCAGGGAAAGACGGCGACGGTTCATGCTTCAATTCCTTTTCAATTTGTACGTGTGCGTCCTCCGCGGCAGGGCAGAGGACGCACACCTTCGGATGTGACGGGCTAGACCGGGCGGCCGGGCGGCAGGTCGTCCATTCCCGTGGTCCCCGGACGGCCGGTCGTGCCGGGCAGGTCCGTGCTTTCCGGGACGCCGGGGGAGCCGGCTGCCGCGGTGCCGGTGGGCCCGCTGTCACTGACATCGCCGCGCCACGCGCCGGTTTCGGTGCCGCGGGTCTCGATGAACTCCTTGAACTTCCGCATATCCGACTTCACCTTGGCGCTGTCGATGCCGAGTTTCGCGCCGGCCTTCTCCACGAAGGTTTCCGGATCCCACTCGAAGCGCACGGACACCTGGGTATTGCGGTCATCGAGCCGCTGGAAGGTCACAGCACCGGCATGCGACTTCCCGTCCGTGCTCCGCCAGGCGATCCGCTGGTCCGGCACCTGCTCGATAATCTCGGTGTCGAACTCGCGCTCCACACCGCCGATCTTGGTGATCCAGTGGTTCGTCGTGTCTGTCAGCTGGGCGACCGACTCAACACCGGACATGAAATTCGGGAATGATTCGAACTGCGTCCACTGGTTGTAGGCCGTGCTGACCGGGACTGCCACATCAATGGTTTCTTCCACGGTTTCCATGGTGAGCTCCTTTGGCTGGGTTTCAATCGGTCCGCCGTCGCGGACCAGCCGTGGCCACGATCCCCACGCTACATCCACGCCCGAAAGCCCACAACGGAAAACCGGGACTGCGGGGCTTGCCGGCGCTGCGCCTAGAGCCCGGCCAGATCAGCCGCCGCGCGTACGATCGAATCTACGTCGATCCCGTGGATCCGGTAGGCATCCTCGACGCTGGAGGATTGGCCGAACTCCGTCACGCCGAGGTTGCGGATCCTATCGCCGCGGACACCGGCCAGGAAGGACAGCGTATGCGGGTGCCCGTCCATGACGGTTACGAGCGGGGCAGGCTCGGCGGCCGGGAAGAGCGCTTCGACGATGGCGGTCCGCTGGCTGCCTCCCGTCTTATGGCGTTCCTGCAGCGAGCGGAAGACCAGGTCCGGGCTGGTGAGGCAAACGACGCCGGCATGCACCCCGAGTGCCTCCAGCCGCCGCGCAGCCTCCAGCACCTCCGGCATAATGGCACCGACGCCGACCAGGGTGACCTGCTCGCTGCCGGGCGCGTGGCGGATGATCCGGTAACCGCCGGCGACGGCATGTTCGCGCCGCCGCTCCAGCAGTGCCGGGTCCTCCGGAAGCCGGGCCAGCGACTGCTCGACGGGCCGGGTGGACAGCCGGAAGTAAGCGGACGTTCCGCCGGGGCGGCCGATGAGGTTCATCGCCGCGAGCATGCACCACTCCAGGTCCTGCGCGAAGGCCGGTTCCCAGGCAATGCAGCCCGGCTGTTCCAGGCCGATCGACGGCGTGTTGATGGATTGGTGTGCGCCGCCCTCAGGCGCGAGGGTCACGCCGGAGGGGGTGCCGACCAGGATCGATTGGCCGCCGGCGTAGATACCGTAGGACCACGGCTCCAAGGCGCGGTTGACGAACGGATCGTACAGCGTGGCGATGGGGATCAGCGGCTGGCCCCAGCGGCTCCAGGTGGCACCGAGTTCGCCGGCAAGGCAAACGAGGTTGACCTCGGCAATGCCCAACTCAATGTGCTGGCCGTGGGCACCCTCAGTCCACTTCAGCAGGCGGTCGGCATCATCGGCGAACCAGTCGCGGCGCTCGCCGGGGGACCAGACGCCGGTCTTGTTGATCCAGCCGCCGAGGTTGGTGGAGGACGCCACATCCGGACTGAGCGTCACGACGCGCTCGGCTGCTTCGGGCACGCCTCGGGCCAGGTCGGAGAGGAAGCGGCCAAGAGCGGCCTGCGTGGAGCCTATGGCTTTGTAGGACCACGGGAGTTCGGCCGGAAGTTCCGGGATGCGGCCTTCACCGACGGCAGGGCGGGCCAGCCGCTCTGCCGCCACCCGGCAGGCTGCCTCCTCGGCCGTCCCGGCGGCGAACCGCTGCCAGGGGTTGGCCAGGTCCATGCCGGAGAGCTGTGCGAGCTCCTGCATCTGCGCTTCGTTCAGCTGGGCAGCGTGGTTGTTCGGATGGCCCTCGGTGGCCAGGCCGCGGCCCTTGACCGTGTAGGCGAAGAGGACCGTCGGACGCGTCGGATCGACTTGGCGGTAGGTTTCCAGCAGCAGCCCGATATCGTGGCCGCCCAGGTCGCGGATGGCAACGCCAAGCTCACGGGGCGTGAGCGGGTCAACCAAGGCTGCGAGCCTCGGATCCGGCGCACTGCCGAGCAGCCGTTCGTGCAGCTGCCCGGGGTCGCTGCGCAGCAGCCGCTGGTATTCCTCGTTCGGCATGTCCTCGAGCCGGGCGCGCAGCAGGTCCCCGCCCTCGGCCGCGAAGAGCTGCTTGATCCCGCGGCCCCACTTGCAGGTGAGCACCTGCCAGTCGGCCGCGGCGAACATACCCTGCAGACGTTGGATCTGGACGTCGGGGATCACCCGGTCCAGCGATTGGCGGTTCAGGTCGACGATCCAGAGCAGTTCTCCGAGCTGGCGGACACCCGGGTCCGTCACTGCTTCCCAGACCGCACCCTCGTCCAGCTCCGCGTCGCCGAGCAGGCTGATGAAACGTCCGCCCTTGGGCGTTTCCGGAAACTGGTCGCGCAGGTAGCGGTGCGACATGGCCGCCCAGATAGGTGCCGTGGCGCCGATGCCGACGCTGCCGGTGGAGAAGTCCACGGTGTCCGGGTCCTTGAGCCGGCTGGGGTAGCTTTGCAGCCCGCCTTTTTCGCGCAGCCGGCCCAGATAGGACTCGTCCAGTTCGCCGAGCAGGTAGTTGATCGAGTGCAGCACCGGCGAGGCATGCGGCTTGACCGAAACCCGGTCCTCCGCGGTGAGTTCGGCAAACCAGAGCGACGTCATGATCCCGGCCATCGAGGCGCTGGAGGCCTGGTGCCCGCCGGCCTTGACGCCGGAGGAGTTCGGCCGGCCGCGGTTGGCCGCGTCGATCATGGCGGTGGAGAGCCAGAGGACACGCTGCGCGATCGAATCCAGGACGCTGCCGTCCAGCGTCGCCGCCGCGGAAAGCGGCCGACCATTGACGGACGGAGAACTCTCGGCTGCCTGGTAAACGGTATCGGTGGTCATTGCGGTCCCTTCCGGTCAGAGGTTTTGGCAGGGGTACGACGGCGGAGCGCGACCTGTGTGGGGCCAGCTGCCCAAGGTGCGCCCCGCCGTCGTTATGGCCTAGGAGCGGAACAGTCCGCTGTAGGCGTTGATGGCCGGCTGCCCGCCCAGATGGGCGTACAGCACGTTGCTGTCGGCCGGGATCTCCTTGCTGCTGACCAGGTCGATCAGGCCGGCCAGGGACTTGCCCTCGTAGACCGGGTCGGTGATCATCGCTTCCAGCGAGGCGCCCAGGCGCATGGCGGCGAGGGTGGACTCCACCGGGATGCCGTAGAGGTCGCCGGCCCAGCCTTCCAAGACAGTGATTTCGTCTTCGCGCAGGTCGCGCTCGAGGCCGATCAGCTTGGCCGTGTTCCGCGCGATCCGGCTGACCTGCTCGCGGGTCTTGTCCAGCGTGGCGGAGGCGTCAATGCCGATGATGCGGCGGGGCCGGCCACCCTCGTCTTCGAGGGCGGCGAAGCCGGCGATCATGCCGGCATGGGTCGAGCCGGTCACGGTGCAGACCACGATGGTGTCGAAGAAGACGCCCAGGTCCTGCTCCTGCTGCCTGACCTCGTAGGCCCAGTTGGCGAAGCCGAGGCCGCCGTACTTGTGCTCCGACCCGCCGGCCGGAATGGCGTAGGGCTTGCCGCCCGCCGCCTCGACCTCGGCGATGGCGTCCTTCCAGGAGTCGCGGATGCCGATATCGAAGCCGGCGGGGTCCAGCCGGACATCGGCCCCCATCAGGCGGGAGAGCAGGATGTTGCCGACGCGGTCGTTCAACGGATCCGGCCAGTCGACCCAGTTCTCCTGCACCAGACGGGCCTTCAGGCCGAGCTTCGCCGCCACCGCCGCGACCTGGCGGGTGTGGTTGGACTGGAAGCCGCCGATCGAGACAATCGTGTCCGCGCCCTCGGCCAGGATGTCCGGCACGATGTACTCCAGCTTGCGGGTCTTGTTGCCGCCGAAGGCCAGTCCGGAGTTCACGTCCTCCCGCTTGGCCCAGAGCTGCGCGCCGCCCAGGTGCTGCGAAAGCCGGGGCAGATGGTGGATGGGGCTGGGCCCGAAGGTAAGGGGGTACCGCTCGAAATCAGTGATGGCCATGGTCGGTCCTGTCTGCTCGGTGTGCTGTGGCATTGTTCTGGTATGCAATATATTGCATCCTGCAGGGCGGCCGTCAAGTAGAATTTTGGGCATGCCCATTCCGTCGAAACATGGCCTCCACCGGCGCTCACTCCTGCGCGACCACGTGTACGAGTCGATCCGCGACGCCATTGTGGACGGCACCCTGGTTCCGGGGGAACGCCTGCGCGACGGGGAACTCGAGGAGTGGCTCGGCGTCAGCCGCACGCCGATCCGCGAGGCTCTGCTGCGGCTGGAGCGTGCCGGCCTGGTGATCGCCCAGCCGGGCAAAGCTACGACGGTGGCCCCCTACGACGAGGCCTCTACAGTGAACGCCCAGCAGGTTGTGGCAGCCATGCACGAACTCGCAGCACGCCTGGCGGTCCCCTTGGTCGGCGCCATGGATATCCAGGCGATGGCCAGGGCCAATGCGGAGTTCGCCGACGCGCTTCAGCGGCAGGACGTCGACCGGGCGCTGGCAGCCGACGACCAACTGCACGGAGTGCTCGTGGCGGCCTGCGGCAACGCCGCCGTGGCGGCCGTGCTCGAGCAGTGGACGCCGGTGCTGCGGCGGGTGGAACGCAATAGGTTCGGCAGCCTCGCCGCCCGCAATTCAGTGCAGCAGCACGCCCGGATCATCAGCTGCGCCGAAGCCGGGGACGCCGAAGGCGCCGCCCGGGCCAGCCGCGAGAACTGGCTTTCGCTCAGTTACTCCGAGGAGTCCTGAAAAGCCGGTTCCGGCACCAAGCAACACGAAGGCCAAGGCCGCCTTCCCGAGCCCGAACGGAGCTTCCTTGTCCCTAACCACCGGCACAGCGCCGGGCCTGACCCCGGAAGAGCGGCAGTCGGTGCTGCGCACCCTGAAGTCGCCACGCCTGCTGAAGACCGAGGTGCTGGCGGGCCTCGTCGTCGGTTTGGCGCTGATCCCCGAGGCCATTGCCTTCTCGATCATCGCCGGCGTCGATCCGCGGCTGGGCCTTTTCGCCTCCTTCACGATGGCGGTGTCCATCGCTTTCCTGGGCGGGCGCCCGGCGATGATGTCGGCGGCCACCGGCGCCGTCGCCCTGGTGATCGCTCCGTTGGTCGCTTCCCACGGGATCGACTACTTCATCACTGCGGTCATCCTCGCCGGCATCATCCAAGTGTTGCTGGCCGTCCTCGGGGTGGCCAAGCTGATGCGCTTCATTCCGCGCCAGGTGATGGTCGGGTTCGTCAACGCGCTGGCCATCCTGATCTTCCTGTCGCAGGTGCCGGAGCTGCTGGGTGTGCCGTGGCTGGTCTACCCGCTCACAGCCCTCGGCCTGGCGATCGTTTTCGGGCTGCCGCGGCTGACCAGCGCATTCCCCGCTCCGCTGGTGGCGATCGTCGTGCTGACGCTCATCACCGTGCTGGCCTCCATCGCCGTGCCGACAGTAGGGGACAAGGGCGAGCTGCCGGACAGCCTGCCCACGCTGTTCTTCCCGAACGTGCCATGGAACCTGGAGACGCTGCAGATCGTCTTCCCGTACGCCCTGGCGATGGCTTTCGTGGGCCTGCTGGAGTCGCTGATGACCGCCAAGCTCGTTGACGACATCACCGACACCCGCTCCAAGAAGACGCGCGAGTCGTGGGGCCAGGGCGCGGCGAACATCATCACCGGTTTCCTCGGCGGCATGGGCGGCTGCGCGATGATCGGCCAGACCATGATCAACGTGAAGGCCTCCGGCGCCCGCACGCGGATCTCCACCTTCCTCGCCGGAACCTTCCTGCTCATCCTGGTGGTGGCGCTCGGCGACATCGTCGCGCTGATCCCGATGGCCGCCCTGGTGGCGGTGATGATTTTCGTGTCCATTGCGACCTTCGACTGGCACAGCATCCGGCCCTCGACGCTGAAGATGATGCCCAAGAGCGAAACCGCGGTCATGGCGGTGACGGTCATCGTCACTGTGTGGACCCACAACCTGGCCATCGGCGTTGGCGTTGGCGTGCTCACCGCGATGGTGCTCTTCGCCCGCCGGGTGGCGCACTTCGTCTCGGTTGAGCGCACCGTGCTGGAAATCAACGGGGAACAGACCGCGGCCTACGCCGTCGACGGCGAGCTGTTCTTCGCATCGTCCAACGACCTCTACACGCAGTTCGAATATGCGCACGATCCGCAGAAGGTGCTCATCGACATGCATGCCTCCCATCTCTGGGATGCCTCCACGATTGCGGCCCTGGATGCCATCACGGAGAAGTACCGGGCCCATGGCAAGGACGTGGAGATCATCGGGCTGAATTCCGCCAGCGCCGTCATGCGCGAGCGCCTGGCCGGCAAACTCGGCGGCAGCTGACCAGCCGGCGCTGCCCGCACAGCCTGGGCAGCACCACAGCGGAACGCAAAACAACGACGGCGGCCGCGCGGCCGCCGTCGTTGTTTTTGGGGTTGGGAGTTACCACCGGTGCGCTACATCGATCACCAGCCTCGAGTTGGAACCTGGTCCGGCGATGGTGAAGGCGCGGAACGGCAGCCGGGCGCGGACACCCAGGCCGATGGTGGTTTGGCCTTCGAAGCTGCCGGCCCAGGCGATCTGCCGGAAGGTCCGGAAGTCCGAGACGTCCGCAAGGTTCTTGCGGTCACGCGGCGTGTAGGTCGGCTGGCCCTTGCTGTTGTAGGCAGGGGAGCGGACGATGACGCGCAGGTCCGCCGCGCCCTTGAGCGGGACGACGAAGCCCGAGCCTTCGGAACGGACGTTCTTGACATAGCGGACGTCGAATCCGGTGCGCTTGCCCTTGATATCGACGACCATCCGGTCGAAGCAGGCGTGCCTGCCGGCCCGGACGTTGGTGATCGGTGCGGTGCTCATGCGTGACGATGATTTGGCGAGTGATCCCCAGGAGATGCCGCAGTATGAAGACGCGGTGGCCGAGCTGGGTGCGACAAGCCCCAGTCCAACGATCATCAGGAGGACCGCCAGCCACGCGTGCAGTTTCTTCATGGCCGGAGCCTTTCGAAATAGCGCGAATGATGGACCAAGACTAAAGGCGCCGCGGACGAAAGGATCCGGCTTACGTTGTACTGATTTCGAACCGTTGTGCGCATTGCGGAACGGGTGGCATTGGCGCCGGCGCCGGGCCTGCTGCGGCGTTTCATCGGAGCCGATGGTTGCGGTTCCGAAACCGCCGGGTCACAGCGGATCACGCTGCGTTCAGCTGTTGTCGGTAGGGGCTGCTCCGCCGCTTAGCTGTTATCGCCGCGGATCCGCCTCCTGAGCAGGTCTGCCAGCGCACCGGAAGCCGCGGCGACGTCGTCGGCTGTGGCAGCGGCGTCCTGCAGGCCCTGAACCGCAGCGTCGTCGGCCAGGTGTGCGGCGTTGGTTTCCAGCGTGGCCGCGGCGGTTCCGGCGGCCGAGCGGATGGACTCGGCGGCGGCGGCGATGTCGCTGAGCACGTTGGGATTGGCCTCCGGCTCGAGCCCGCGGGCCAGATCCAGCAGCTCTGCCGCCAGCTCCACGAGCCTCAGGGGCGGGGCGGCGGCCTTGCGGAGCCCGCTCTGCACCTCGTTGCTCCGATGCGCCTTGTCCTCAGCGGTGTCGGCCGGCAGTTCGTAGGCGGAGGCTGCTTCGCCGAAGGCGTGTTCGTCCGCGTCCGCGACGGCCAGCGCCTGCGGGATGAGCTGCCGGACAGCGGAGCCGAACCGTTCCGCGGGTTCGCTGCCGCCGCTGCTGAAATTGGCGGCCATGGACAGCAGGGCTGCGGCCTGCGCCAGCTGGACCGCCGCCGTGGCGCCGCCGCCCGGGGTCGGCTGGCCGGAGGCGAGCCGGTCCAGGTAGCCTGCGATGCGCTCCTGACTGATCATGGTGTGATGGTACCTACTCGACAGATGCCCGTGGCGCGGATAGGTTCAATCCGGATATCCAAGGTTTCTAGGGGGAACATGCTGCGGCGCGCGGTTGGCACGGTACTGGCTTTGGCTCTGGTCGGGACGGCGGCGGCGTGCGCCCCGCAGGACGACGGGCGCGGCACCGCGGACGGCCTGGCCGCCGCGCTCACCGAGGGCGACGTTTCCGGGCTGGCCTTCACCACGGCCGCGGACGCGGTCCAGGAGGAACTCGCCGGCATCCTCGAAGGCATGGACCCCCTGCAGCCGGCTGTCTCCGTCGCCTCCGTTTCGGAGCCCGAGGGGGACAACGCCACCGCCACGCTCAACTACGTCTGGGACGTGCCGGATACCGAGCAGGACTGGACCTACACCACCACGGCCGGACTGGTCCGCTCCGGCAACGACGAGGTGCCCTGGCAGATCCAGTGGGCGCCCTCCGTCGTCGAACCTTCGCTGCAGGCGGGCGAGACGCTGGCCCTGGCGACGGAGGAAGCGGAACGGGGCGAAATCCTCGACGCCGCCGGCGAACCCATTGTCACGGAGCGTCCGGTCCGGGTGGTCGGGATCAATAAGAAAGGCCTGACCAGCGCCCAGGCGCAGGAAGCCGCGAAGGAACTTGCCGCCGTCGTCGATATTGAGGCCGCGGACTACGCGGCCAAGGTGGAGGCCTACGGGCCGGACGCGTTCGTGGACGCCATCACCCTGCGCGAGGCCGCGTTCGAGGACCTCGACCAGGACGAGCTGGAGTCCATCGACGGTTTCCTCGCCGTGGAGGACAAGCTCCCGCTGGCGCCGACCCGCGGTTTCGCCGCCGGGCTGCTGGGCTCCGTGCGCGAGGCCACCGCGGAGGACATCGAGAAGTCCGACGGCGCCATCGTAGCCGGCGACACCGTCGGAGCCGGGGGGATCCAGGCCGCCTTCAACGAAAGCCTCGCCGGCACGCCCGGCCTGCGCATTGCTGCAGTCGGCGAGCCCGCAGCCGAGGGGGCAGAGGCTCCGCGGCGCGAGTTGTTCAGCACCGAGGTCGCGGCCGGCAAGGACGTGCAGCTGACCCTCGATCCGAAACTGCAGACCGCCGCCGAGGAGGTCCTCGAAGACACCGATTCGCCCAGCTCGATCGTGGCCCTCCGCCCTTCGACCGGGGAGATCGTGGCGGCGGCCAACGGCCCGGCGAGCGAAGGCTACAACACGGCCTTCCTGGGCCAGTATGCCCCCGGCTCCACCTTCAAGATCGCCACTGCGCTGGGCCTGCTGCGCCAGGGCATGACGCCGGAGTCGGACATCACCTGCGCGGCGGAGTTCACCGCGGACGGCCGGACCTTCGAGAACGCGGACGGCTATGATCCGGCCTTCCTGGGCGAAATCAGCCTGACCGAGGCCATCGCGCACTCCTGCAACACAGCCTTCGTCTCCGAATACGAAAACCTGTCGCAGGACCAGCTGGCGGACGCCGCCGGCGCCTTGGGCATCGGCATGACGGCGGATATCGGGCTGGAGGCCTTCTGGGGCGCCATCCCGCGCGAGGACAACGAGGGAACGGCGCATGCGGCATCGATGATCGGGCAGAGCCGTGTCCAGGCCTCGCCGCTGGCCCTGGCCGTGATGATGGCCTCCGTGGTCGAGGGCGAACTGGTGGTTCCGCGCCTGGTGGACGGGTACGACGGCGAGGCGGAGCCGGCCAAGGGCGCCGAACTCACCACGGAGGAGGCGGACCAGCTGCGCAGCATGATGCGCGCGGCGGTGACGGACGGCTACCTCGCCAACCTGGCCGCGCTGCCCGGAGAACCCGTGATCGGCAAGACCGGCACGGCGGAGTACGGCAACCAGGATCCGCTGCAGACCCACTCCTGGGTCATCGCCGCCCAGGGCGACCTGGCGCTGGCCGTCTTCGTCGAGGACGGCGACCTGGGCGCGGTCACCGGCGCGCCGATGGTCGAGGAGTTCCTGACCGCCATCCGTTGACCAGCGCGGGCGGCTCCATAGACTGGGGACGGTATGTTCCGCTCTTGAAGGAGGAAACTTGGCCGAGACCACCCCGCACCAGAACCTGACCTTCCCGTCCGCCGGCGGCGAAGCCCACGGCTACCTTGCCCTGCCCGAATCCGGCAAGGGCCCCGGCGTCATCGTCATCCAGGAATGGTGGGGCCTGGTGGACCACATCCGCGACGTCGCGGACCGGCTGGCGGCCGAAGGCTTCGTGGCCCTCGCCCCGGACCTGTACGGCGGCCGGATCACGCACGACGGCGCCGAAGCAGGGAAGATGATGTCCCAGCTGCCCGAGGAAGAGGGCGCCCGGCTGCTCGCGGGGGCGGTGGACTACCTGCTCGGCAGCGAGGCGGTGACAAGCAAGACCGTCGGGGCGATCGGCTTCTGCATGGGCGGCGGCTTCGTCCTGGCGCTCGCTGCACAGCAGGGCGAAAAGATCGGCGCCGCCGTACCGTTCTACGGCGTGGGCCAGGGCGTGCCGGACTCCTACGCCGGAGTGCGCGCCGCGGTCCAGGGCCACTACGGTAAGCAGGACTCCTCGTACCCGGTGGAAAAGGCCAAGGCCCAGGCCGAGCAGATCAAGCGCGAATCCGGCGCCGAGGTCGAGTACTTCTACTACGACGCGCCGCACGCCTTCCACAACGACGAGAACCCGCAGGGCAACTACCGCCCGGAGGAAGCCAAGCTGGCCTGGAAGCGCGCCGTGGCCTTCCTGAAGGACAAGGTGCGCTGACCGGTGGGGGCGGCTCAGCCGTTCATCGGCCCTTCCGCGTGGAGGTCCGCTGCGCCGGGTCCGCTGACGCGGATTGTGCAGCGCACCACCACCCGGCCGCGGCCTGACTCGCCATGGTTGAGCAGGGAGCCGTCGTCGTCCACTACGGTGTAGACCGCGGTGGCGGCGTCGGCCTCCACGCCCTTGCGCTCCGCCTCCTGCAGCGCGTTCTCCAAGGCTTGGCCGCGCAGTGTGCCCAGGTACGCCTCGTCGGCCTCCCGGCCGGGGTCGCCGAAGGCCCAGCCGAATAAGGTGCCCTCTGCTGCCATGAGTTGCTCCTGCCTCCGTTGATCCTCCGGCCCAGGCTACGGCTCGGGGCTGACCAGGACGGCCGGATCCTTATGACCGTACGGCATCCGCACGCGCAGCGAATTCGGATAGACCCGCATCAGCAGGTGTGTGCCCTTGCCCAGGTAGTCGCCGTCGATCTCCACGTCCTGCGGTTCATAGGTCTGGATTTCCGCCGACCGGCACTGGAAGTACTCGATCGAGGGGTCCTTGCTCTTGCCGCGCCGCAGCAGCTCGGCCACGACCGCGAACCATCCGAACCGCCCCCGCGGCGCCACCGTCATGATCTCCAGCAGCCCGTCGTCGATCTTCGCCCCGGGGAAGATCTCCAGCCCGCCCACGATCTTGCCGCAGTTGCCGCCCATCACGCTGCGCAGCCGGCGCAGGAACGGCTTGCCGTCGTCGATAGTGATCCGGGTCCTGGCCGGCTTGCCCGGCAGGTGCCGGATGCCGGCGTCCACATAGGCCAGCCAGCCGACCTTGTCCTTCAGGTCATCGCGCGTGTCGCCCATCAGCGCCGCGTCGAACCCCAGCCCCGCCATCACCAGGAAGACATGCGCCTTCTGCGCGTGGTCCACGGTGATGTGCACGACGTCGATCTTGCGTTCCGTGCCGGACAACGCGGCGTGCAGGGCGCCTTCGGGATCGTCGACGGCGATATCGAGGTTCCGCGCGAGCAGGTTGCCCGTGCCGAGGGGCAACAGACCCAGCGGCACGTTGGTGCCGGCGAGTTCCTCGGCGACGCAGCGCACCGTGCCGTCCCCGCCGGCCGCGATCACCAGGTCCACGCCCTCGGCGATCGCCTGGCGCGCCATGCCGTGGCCGGGGTCGTCCTTGGTCGTCTCCAGCCACAGCGGTTCCTCCCACCCTTCGCCGCGGCAGACCTTCGCCGCCAGGCTATGCAGGTCCACATCCGTGTGCTTGATGGGATTGACGACGACGGCGGCGCGCCGGGGTGTGCGCTCATCTGGCTCTGTCATGGGTATCCTTTGCACTCTCCGGCAGGCTGTGGAATGAGTCTAATGCTCCACCTGTCCCTGCGGCTCCAACTCGTCGTCCTGCTCGCTTGCGGCCGCTGCCGGTGCTGTCGGTGCAGGCCGGTATTCTGGGAGGCAGGAATCAAGCGCAGCTCTCCGCCCGTCCACTTGTCCTACACAGGCATGACGGGCGGGAAGAAGCTGGCGGAAGTTGGGGGAGCGGTCTGTGGGGGACAGGCAAAAAGCGGGGCGGATGCGCCGTAAGGCAGGGCTCGCTGCGGCCATCGCGGCGGTGCTGCTGCTGTTGGGCTGGGCCGGCGGAGCCGCAGCCGGGGTCGGGGACGAATCCGCGGGCAGCACCCCAAGCTCCGGTGCGCACGTCCCGGAAGCCGCGGTCACGCCGTCGTCCACGGCTACGGCGGAAGCACCAACACCGCTGCACACCACGGCGGAGGGGACAAACCCAACCCGGCAGGCGGTTCCGGCGGTTCCGGCGGAAACCACGGCCGGCGAGGACGAAGCCGGCGGCCAACGGCCAAGCGCGTCGACTGCACAGGCACTGCTGGAGACGCTGCCGGTCAAGGGTCGGGCGCCGAAGACCGGCTACGACCGGGATGAATTCGGCGAGGCGTGGGCGGACGTTGACCGCAACGGCTGCGACACCCGGAACGACATCCTGGCCCGGGACCTGGACCAGGTCGCCTTTCGCAGCGCCTCGTCCTGCCGGGTGGTCGGCGGAATGCTCGACGACCCGTACTCCGGCCAGCAGGTGCCGTTTGCCTACGGGGAAGGCACCAGCCAGCTCGTGCCCGTGGACCACGTGGTCTCGCTCAGCGACGCCTGGCAGAAGGCGCCCGGCAGTTGTCGCTCCAGCAGCGGACCCAGCTGGCGAATGATCCGCTGAACCTGCTGGCCACCACCCGTGAGATGAACAGCCAGAAATCGGACGGCGACGCCGCGACCTGGCTGCCGAAGAACAAGTCCTTCCGCTGCACCTTCATCGCCACGCAGGTTTCGGTCAAGGCCGCCTACTCCCTCTGGGTCACGCAGGCCGAGCACGACGCTATGGCGCGGGTGCTGCAGGGCTGTCCGGGCCAGGCAGTGAAGGAGCCGGTGGCCGCAGCATCCCGGGCCGAGGCTCCGCAGCCGGCGCCGGCACGCGGTGTCAACTGCTCGGACTTCGGCACGCAGCGCCAGGCGCAGCAGTGGTTCGAGTACTACCACCCGCAGCTCGGCGATATCGCCGGGCTGGACGGCGACGGCGACCTGCTCGCCTGCGTCAGCCTGCCCTAGCACCACGCCGGCGGCGGATCAGGAGGCCGCAGGCTCCGGGACCCGGTAGGCCCGGAACAGGCCGGCCCGGTCCGCCGGGATCAGGCCGAGGTACTGCGGATGCTGCTTCATGTACTGCCTGACCAGCGGGCAGAACGGCAGCACCCCGATGCGTCGCCGGTGGGCCTGGTCCAGGGCCGTCTGGATCAGTGGTTCGGCCAGCCCGCGGTCGTGGAAGCCGCGGCTGATGCCGGTATAGAGCATCCAGATTTCGTGACCCTCGACGCGGTACCGGACCCAGCCGGCGATTTCCCCGTCGATATACATGTCGAATTCGGAGTCAACCGGGTTGTCGTGGACAGTTTGCATGAGCAACCTCCTGTAGCCGCATGGACCGAATCAGCAGTCGAGCGCAGCCCCTGCTTCATCTATAAGCATGCTTAGCATGTCCCGGTGCTCCAGCCCAAGCATTCATCAGAGAACGACGCCGTTTGGCCCCAAAGTCTTGATCCTGCGGTTGCGGAGGGCTAGGGTTTCCCCGCCCCGGACTGCAGCGCGTGATTCCGGCCGCTCAGCCGACGCCGAAGGCCGAAAATTCCCCGGTCGCGTGCGAGTAGGTGGTTTCCAGTCGCTCCACCTTGCCCGGCGTGCGGCCGGAGGCCAACTCAAGCCGCAGTACTTCGACAGCCTCCTCGGAACCTTCGGCGATGATCTTCACCGAGCCGTCCGGCTGGTTCACCGCGGCTCCGGTCAGCCCAAGCCGGTCAGCCTGGTCCCTGGTCCAATAGCGGAAGCCCACTCCCTGGACCCGCCCGCTGACGCGGGCGAGGAGCCTGGTCCGCCGGCCGGTCTTGTCGTTCTCAGCCATGGCTCCAACCTAACCAGCCCAGCGGGGCATGGTCGAGGGGCAGGCCGGCCTTGCCGGGCAGCCGGCTGCCTCTGCTACGGTCCGTTGGCCGTTCGATAGTAGTCTTCGATCATGTGGAACGTTGCAGACCTGGCTGTCCCCGTGATCGCAGCGCCCATGGCGGGCGGACCGTCAACGCCTGAACTCGCCGCGGCCGTTGGCTCCGCCGGCGGGCTGGGCTTCCTGGCCGGCGCGCTGAAATCCCCGGCCAAGCTGGACCAGGAGATCGCCCGGGTCCGCTCGCTCGGGCCGAGCCCTTTCGGGGTCAACCTGTTCGTCCCGGCTGCCGGTGCAGGGCAGCCCGATCCGGACGACGTGGAGGCGCTGGAAGCGTACCGCCGCCGCCTGGCCGAGTATCTGGAACAGTCCGTGCCGGAGCCGGATTGGCAGGACACGGATGAGTATGCGGAGAAAATCGAACTCCTGGTGAGGGCCAAGCCGGCGGTGGTGTCCTTCACCTTCGGCCTGCCGGAACCCGAAACGGTGGAGGCGCTGCATAAGGCGGGCACCGCCGTCGTTGTCATGGTCACCGATGCGCAGGATGCCAAGGCAGCCGAGGCGGCCGGCGCGGATGCGCTGGTGGTGCAGTCGACCGAAGCCGGCGGCCACCGCTCCACCTTCGCTGTGCGGGTGGACCCGAACGACCTGACCTTGGCCGAACTGCTGCCGCAGGTGCGCGATACGGTCCGGCTGCCGCTGATCGCGGCCGGCGGGATCGGCCGGGCCAGCCACGTGCGCACCGCGCTGGACCTCGGTGCCGCAG
>NZ_ANPE02000105.1 GCF_000328305.2 Arthrobacter crystallopoietes BAB-32
GCGACGGTGACGGCCGCGACGCCGACACCCGGGACGACGCCGAGGACGGCGGACGCAACCGCAACCGCCGCAGCCGGAACCGCCGCGATCGCGACGGTGACGCCGGCAACAACCGGTACCGTGACCGGAACGAGCGTCGCCGCGGCCGGGATCGCTCGCCGGATGTCGATGACACCGAGATTTCGGACGACGACGTACTGCTGCCGGTCGCCGGCATTCTGGACGTCCTGGAGAACTACGCCTTCGTTCGCACTTCCGGGTACCTGCCCGGCCCGAACGACGTCTATGTCTCGCTCGCCCAGGTGAAGAAGTACCACCTGCGCAAGGGCGACGCCGTCGTCGGTGCCATCCGTGCGCCCCGGGACGGCGAGAATCCGAACCCGAACAGCCGGCAGAAGTTCAACGCGCTGGTACGCCTGACCTCGGTCAACGGCAAGCCGGCCGAGGACAACAAGGACCGTGTCGACTTCACCAAGCTGGTTCCGCTCTACCCGTCGGAGCGCCTGCGCCTGGAGACCGAGCCGAAGAAGATTGGCCCCCGCGTTATCGACCTGGTGGCTCCGATCGGCAAGGGCCAGCGCGGCCTGATCGTGTCCCCGCCGAAGGCCGGCAAGACGCTGATCCTGCAGGCCATCGCCAACGCCATCACCATCAACAACCCCGAGGTCCACCTCATGATGGTGCTGGTCGACGAGCGGCCGGAAGAAGTCACCGACATGCAGCGGACGGTCAAGGGCGAGGTTATTGCCTCGACGTTCGACCGGCCTGCCGATGACCACACCACGGTGGCCGAACTCGCCATCGAGCGTGCCAAGCGCCTGGTGGAAATGGGCATGGACGTCGTGGTCCTGCTGGATTCGATGACCCGCCTCGGTCGCGCGTACAACCTGGCGGCTCCGGCTTCCGGCCGCATCCTGTCCGGCGGCGTGGATTCGTCCGCGCTGTACCCGCCCAAGCGCTTCTTCGGTGCTGCCCGCAACATCGAAAACGGCGGTTCGCTGACCATCCTCGCCACCGCGCTGGTGGAGACCGGGTCCAAGATGGACGAGGTCATCTTCGAGGAATTCAAGGGCACCGGCAACATGGAACTGCGGCTTTCCCGCAGCCTGGCCGACAAGCGGATCTTCCCGGCGGTGGACGTCAACGCGTCCGGCACCCGCCGCGAGGAGAACCTGCTCTCGGCTGAGGAAGTCAAGATCATGTGGAAGCTGCGCCGCGTGCTGTCCGGCCTGGACACGCAGCAGGCCCTGGAGCTGCTGACCAACAAGATCCGGGACACGCAATCCAACGTCGAGTTCCTGATGCAGGTCCAGAAGACCACGCTGGGCTCGAAGTCCGACAACGACAAGTAGCTGGGTACCGCCCAGAAGTTTCCGGCTCCGGTAGGCCCGATGCCACTCCCGGGCCGGAAACTTCTGGGCGGCCTCGTCGTTTAACGGCGTCCCGCGCCGGCGCCGTCGTTATTTAGACTTGTTGTAGAAGCCGAAGGGGTTTTGAGATGTTTGAGTCCGTCAAGGGCATGCTGGAAGAGCATGCCGAGCTGCAGCAGCAGCTGAGCGATCCGGCTGTTTATGCCGACCAGGCGCTGGCGCGCAAGCTGGGGCGGCGGTCCGCCCAGCTGAACGGAATCGTCGAGGCGTACAACCGGTGGAAGCAGCTGACCGAGGACCTGGGTGCCGCACGTGAGATGGCGGCCGAGGATCCGGAGTTCGCCGCGGAGGTGCCGGGACTGGAAACCGACCTTGAGGCAGCCCAGGAGCGCCTGCGCCGGCTGCTGATTCCGCGGGACCCGGACGATGCCCGCAACGTGATCATCGAAGTCAAGGGCGGCGAAGGCGGCGACGAAGCCGCGCTTTTTGCCGGGGACCTGCTGCGCATGTACGCCCGCTACGCGGAGAACCGCGGCTGGAAGACCGAGATCATCTCGGCGACCGAATCGGACCTTGGCGGCTACAAGGACGTCTCGATGGCGATCAAGGGCTCCTCCAACGATCCTGCCGAGGGTGTGTGGGCGCGCATGAAGTTCGAAGGCGGCGTGCACCGGGTGCAGCGCGTGCCCGTTACCGAATCACAGGGCCGCATCCATACCTCCGCCGCCGGCGTGCTGGTGTTGCCCGAAGTGGATGAGCCCGAAGAGGTCGAGATCCACCAGAACGACTTGAAGATCGACGTCTACCGGTCCTCGGGTCCGGGCGGCCAGTCGGTGAACACCACCGACTCGGCAGTGCGCATCACGCACCTGCCCACCGGCATCGTCGTCGCCATGCAGAACGAGAAGTCCCAGATCCAGAACCGGGAAGCAGCCATGCGTGTGCTCCGGGCACGGCTGCTGGCCCACCAGCAGGAACAGATCGACGCGGCCAACTCCGAGGCGCGCAAGTCGCAGATCCGGACGATGGACCGCTCGGAGCGGATCCGGACCTACAACTTCCCGGAGAACCGGATCGCGGATCACAGGACCGGCTACAAGGCCTACAACCTGGACGCGGTCATGAACGGGGAGCTGGAACCGGTCATCCAGTCCGCAATCGAAATGGACGAAGAGGCCCGGCTGGCGGCACTGGGCGAGGACCACTAACGGCGGTGGCTGCTGCAAGTCTGGCCGAGGCCTTGGCGGAGGCCGCCCGGCTCCTGGCCGCTGCCGGCGTTCCAAGCCCGCGTGTGGACGCCGAGCTGCTGGCCGCGCATGTGTTGGGCGAATCGGCGGGACGGGTTCGGGTCCTGGCACTCACCGGAGCTCCGGAACCGGAGGGGCTGGCGGAGCTCGTGTCGGAACGCGCCCGCCGCGTGCCCCTGCAGCACATCACGGGCAAGGCCTACTTCCGCCACCTGGAACTGGCCGTTGGCCCGGGCGTCTTCGTTCCGCGGCCGGAAACGGAAACCGTGGCCCAGCACGCTATCGACGCCGCACGTCGGGTGGCGGGGGCGAAGGTCGTCGACCTGGGCACCGGTTCCGGCGCTATTGCCGGTTCGGTAGCTGATGAGGTGCCGGGAGCCGACGTGTATGCGGTGGAGCTGAGCGGGCTGGCCTACGCCTGGGCGGAGCGAAACCTGCAGCCTTTGGGTGTAACCCTGGTCAGGGGGGACCTGCGGACCGCACTTTCCGAACATGAGGGAACGTTCGACGTCGTTGTTTCCAACCCTCCGTACATCCCGCCGGATGCGGTGCCAGTCGATCCGGAAGTGGCCGAACATGACCCGGAGCTGGCCTTGTACGGCGGGGGAGTGGACGGCATGGAACTTCCGCGTGCGACAGCGGACAGCGCTGCGCGCCTGCTGAAGCCCGGCGGGTACTTCATTATGGAGCATGCCGAAGTCCAGGCCGCCGCTGTGTCCAAATTGCTCGCGGCCGCCGGCTGCTGGAACGATATTGCCACAGTCTCCGATCTCACCGGACGAGAGCGCGCCACCGCCGCAATCAGGCGGTAACCACGCCACGAATGAAAGAATGAACCCTGTGACCCCCACATTCAACTGCCAGGACGAAGCCGAGCGGAGCGAAGGACTTGCCGCCGCCCAGACGGCCATCAGCAGCAAACAGTGCGTCGTGATTCCCACTGACACCGTCTACGGGATCGCCGCTGACGCCTTTTCGCCGCAGGCCGTCGCCACGCTTCTGGCTGCGAAAGGGCGCAGCCGGAAAATGCCGCCACCGGTCCTGATTCCACGGCCGCAGACCATGGACGGACTGGCCGTGGACATCAGCGAAGATGCCCGGCGGCTTGCGGATACGTTCTGGCCGGGCGGCCTGACCCTGATTTTCCATGCGCAGCCGTCGCTGACCTGGGACCTGGGGGAGACCAAGGGCACCGTGGCCCTGCGCATGCCGGATGACCGGATTGCTCTGGACCTGCTGGCGCTGACGGGACCGCTGGCCGTATCCTCGGCCAACCGGACGGGACGGCCGGCCGCACAAACTGCCGAGGAAGCCTTTGCCCAGCTCGGTGAGTCGGTTGAGGTGTATTTGGAGGCCGGCGCGCGAGACGCCGGCACTTCAGCGGTGCCTTCCACCATCGTCGATTGCACGTCCACGCCGCTGCGCGTGGTCCGGGAGGGCACGTTCAGCCTCGAGCAGCTGCGCGAAGTCGTCCCCGGAATCCTTGGGCTGGGTGAAGAACTGCCGGAGCAGCAGACGGAGGCGGAGGGGCCGGAAGACGGCGGAGCGGAACCGCTCCCGCAGGACGGGACAGCCCGGGCATGAGCCGAAGCATTCCCGCCCACGGCAGGACCGCCAGCAGCGACCGCGCCCTTTGGCTCTGGTCACAGTTCCTGCTGGACTCGTTCGCCTGGATCGTCGCGATCGTGCTCGCGGTGTACCTGCGCTACGAGATGCAGCTGAGCGGACTGCGGCTGCCGGGCATTTTGGTACTGTGCGGCATTGCCATCGCCTCACAGTTCGCGGTGGGCTCGGCGTTCGCCCTGTACAAGGGCCGCTACAGTTTCGGCAGCTTCCACGAAGCCAAGCTGCTGGTCATTGTGACGGTCTCGGTCTCGGCGATCTTGACAGTGGCGTTGCTGTTCTTCGGTATCTCCATGAGCATTGCCCGCGGCACGGGCCTGATTGCCTTCCCCTTCGCGTGCCTGTTCATGGCCGCCATCCGCTACGTGAAGCGGATGTATGTCGAGAGCAAGGCCAAGCCGGGGGACCAGGCGGCCAGGACGCTCGTCTACGGGGCCGGGTTCGTCGGCAAGTCCATCGTGACCCGGATGAGCAGTGACCCGGAATCTCCGTGGCTGCCGGTAGGACTGATCGACGACGATCCGGCCAAGAAGCATCTGCGCATCGCCAGCGTGCCGGTGCTGGGCAGGATGGAAGACCTGCCGGACATCGTGGCCAGGACGAACGCCACCGTGCTGTTGATCGCGATCGCCAACGTGGACGCCAAGCAAGTCCGTCGCATTTCCGACGTCGTGGTCGGCTTGAACATCAAGGTCCTGGTTGTGCCCCCGCTGAAGGACATGCTGACCGGCGGCTCGGAGTTCTCGTTCAGGGAGGTCGCCATCGAAGACCTGATCGGCCGCCAGCCGGTGGACATCCACGTCGACGAAATTGCAGACTACGTCAAAGGCAAGCGTGTGCTGGTGACCGGTGCTGGAGGTTCCATTGGCTCCGAACTATGCCGCCAGATCAACGACTTCGAGCCTGCCGAGCTGATCATGCTGGACCGTGACGAAACCGGGCTGCAGACCACCCAGATCTCGCTGACCGGACGGGGACTGCTCAACGGCAAGGACACCGTGCTGGCCGACATCAGGGACGCGACAGCGCTGTCGGACATCTTCCTCGACCGCCAGCCGGAGGTGGTTTTCCATGCCGCTGCACTCAAGCATGTCTCCCTGCTGGAGCAATATCCGGAAGAGGCGTGGAAAACCAATGTCCTTGGCACACTGAACGTGCTCAACGCAGCGCGTGCCGCCAACGTGCAGACGTTCGTGAATATCTCCACCGACAAGGCAGCCAATCCCACCACGGTCCTCGGCCATTCAAAGCGGGTCGCGGAGAAGATCACCGCCTGGGTGGCCCGCGAGTCGGGCCTGAAGTACGTTTCGGTGCGGTTCGGCAACGTCCTTGGCAGCCGCGGCTCCGTATTGCCGCTGTTCAACGAGCAGATCCGGCATGGGGGGCCGGTTACCGTCACCGATGCCGACGCCACACGGTTCTTCATGACGATCCCGGAAGCCTGCCAGTTGGTGATCCAGGCCGGTGCCATCGGCCGCGGGGGCGAGGTGCTCATCCTCGACATGGGTGAGCCGGTGCGGATCCTGGATGTAGCGCAGCGCATGATCGCCATGTCCGGCAAGGACGTCGACATTGTCTTCACCGGATTGCGGCCGGGCGAGAAGCTGCATGAGGACCTCATCGGCGCCGGCGAGGACGATTCGAGGCCGCTGCACCCCAAGATTTCCCACGCCTGCATCGCTGCCCTCAACCCCGTCCAGATGTCACTCGAAGAGTGGAAGAACCGCCAGCATCTGGCCGCCTCCGGGGACGTAGCGGAGACGGCGAAGTGACCCACCTGGTGGCTGCTGCAGTGGCCTTCGTCCTCAGCCTGATCCTGCCTGTCCTGCTCAAGCCCATCCTGCTCAGGCTCGGCGTGCTCGACATCCCGAACGAGAGGTCGTCGCACACTGAAGCCGTAGTCCGCGGCATGGGCATCACCGTGGCTGCCGGTGTCGCGGGCGGCCTGCTGGCAGCGATGTTGCTGGGATCCGGACAGGGCGTGCCCGTGTTGGCTGCGCTCGGCGGGGCAGCGCTGGCTGCGGCGTTGCTCGGCTGGGTCGAGGACTTCCGCGGGCTGGGGATCCTGGCCCGGTTCCTGCTGCAGCTGGGCATCGGGGCGGCGGCTACGGCCATGCTGGTGCGGCTAGCGGATTCGACATGGTGGTGGGTGCCGCTGGGGGCCATTGCCATTGCCGGGTACATCAACGTTGCCAACTTCATGGACGGGGTCAATGGGATTTCCGGTTTGCATGGTTTGGCAGCCGGAGGCCTCTTCGCCGTTGCCGGGGGGATGACGGGCCTGGCATGGCTGGTGTCGGCGGGCGTGGTTGTGGCAGCTGCATTCGCGGCCTTTCTGCCGTGGAATTTCTCCGGCCGCAATTTCCTGGGCGACGTCGGAAGTTACCTTTTGGGCGGATCGCTCGCCGTGACGGGTGTGGCGGCGTTCCTGCACGGAGTCCATCCGGAAATGCTGCTGGGCCCGGTGGCGGTCTACCTGGCGGACACAATGACCACCCTGCTGCGGCGCATCAGCGCGGGGGAGCGCTGGTACACTCCGCACCGACAGCATGTGTACCAGCGCCTGACGGATGCCGGCCTGTCCCATCTGCAGTCAGCCCTCGTGGTAACGGTGTGTTCCGTGCTGACTGGAATCTGCGGTTTAATCGCAGCCGAAGGAACCCTCCCGGTGAAGGCCGCGGCACTGGCAGCGGGCGTCGCTGTCCTCGTTTTCTATCTGCGTTCCCCCCGGATTTTCCGCCGTTTGCAGGAGCGGTCAACCGCCTGAGAGGGGCAGACGGACCGTTGGCTCCAAGGAACTTCTATCTCATGTAGAATTCTTCTGGCCGAAAGATCGGTCTCCCCCCTCCCGCACCTCTGGACGGACAGCTATGAACGCACGCGAATCCAACGGCCGACGTGCCGTGGGCGCTGCGTCGCTTAGAGCAGCAGGTCCCACGACTTCTCCTTGGCTGCGGATCCTCGCGAAGGCTGCCGCAGCAGCAGGTGCGGCAACCGTCGTGGTCATGGCTCTCGGAACGGTTATGTCCGGTGGAGGCGCAGCGTTGAGCGCGTTGCTCGGAGCAGCACTGGTTGTGGTGTTCTTCGGTATCAGCCTCCTGGTTGGGCATGTCGTCGGTCAACGGAATCCCTCCGGTGCCATCGGTGCATTTATTGCCACCTACATCCTCAAAGTTGTCGGATTCGGCGCCGCTTTGTTCCTGATCGGCACACCTGAATGGCTGGATACGACCTGGTTCTTCATCGCCGCAGTCGCAGCGGTGGTCGTGTGGCAGGTGGCTGAAGTCCATGCCTTCTCGCGTGTCCGCTACCAGATCTATGACGACCAGGCAAGCACCCCGAATGGAGCTCCGCGGAAGGATGGGCGCCATGCCGGTTAAACCATCCGCAGGCAACGGAAACGGCGGCCAGGAGTACCAAGGTGGCAACACCCTTCTCACCTACATAATTGGCGGGATCATCGCCTGGGGTTTGATAGGGTGGGGGCTGGACTATCTGTTGAATACCCGCTGGCTGTTCATCGTCGGAGCCGTTCTAGGCGCCGGCGGGGGATACTATCTGGCCCGGAAACACAACCTCACGCGCAGCGCACGGCGCCGCCATGGGGACGGCCGGGGAAACAACAACTAAATGCCAACAACTTCATATGGTGGTGTGCCGCGTCGGCAGTCCACCCTGAAACGCCCAATGATGGACACTGCAGAGAGGAAACGCGTTGATCGCGCTTGCGCTTCCGGCGGCCGCTGATGAAGGTGGCTTCGTCCCACCCACCCTCGAAGATATGCATCTTCCCGAGATCCTTCCTTGGGGCGCCGAATACGGCACAGGCTTCGGCAAGCAGATGCTGCTGATCCTGCTGTCCGTCGCACTCATTTCCTGGTTCTTCGTCGCTGCCTCGCGCCGGCGGCAGCTCGTGCCCGGGAAGCTGCAGTTCCTCGGCGAGATGAGCTACAACTTCGTCCGCAACTCGGTGGGCAAGGACATCATCGGTGAACGGGACTACAAGCCGTTCGTGCCGCTGCTGTTCGCACTGTTCTTCTTCATCCTGGTCAACAACCTCTTCGGCTCCATCCCGCTGCTGCAGCTGCCTACGCCGTCGCATGTCGGCACCGCCTACGCGCTGGCCGGCATCGTCTACATCACCTGGATTGTTTTGGGCATCAAGAAGCACGGCATTGCCTACTTCAAGCTCGCTGTGGTGCCCTCCGGTGTTCCGAAGGCCATCCTGCCGCTGGTCGTCCTCATCGAAATCATTTCGACCTTCCTGGTGCGCCCCGTCACGCACAGCCTTCGTCTGTTCGCCACAATGCTGGCCGGCCACTTGATCATCATGCTGGCGGCCGCAGGCTCCGAGTTCCTGCTCATGGACGGCGCGGCGCTGATCAAGCCGCTTGGCGTGCTGACCCTTGCCGGCGGCGTCGGCATGTTCATGTTCGAAGTCCTGATCCAGGTCCTGCAGGCCTATGTGTTCACCCTGCTGACCGCGATCTACATCCAAGGCTCGTTGGCCGAGGAACACTAGAATTCCCCGCTGGGGATGCTCCTGAACCAAACAACCTGCCCGTCACGGGCATCTTGAAAGGAAAATAATGGAAGGCAATCTCAACCTCGTAGGTTACGGTCTCTCCGCCATTGGCGGTGCCATCGGTGTCGGCCTGGTCTTCGCTGCTTACATCAATGGTGTTGCCCGTCAGCCCGAGGCCCAGCGCGTGCTGCAGCCGATCGCCTTTTTGGGTCTGGCACTGACCGAAGCTCTGGCTATCCTCGGCCTGGTGTTCGCGTTCGTCCTCTAGTCGGCACCGCGCACTTTCCAAACCGAGTAGATAGGACGGGTGAGATATGAATGAGACAGTAATCCTCGCCGCCACAGAGGGTGCGAATCCTCTGGTCCCTAACATCTGGGAAATCCTGGTTACGCTGCTTGGCTTCGCCCTGCTCATGTTCATTGTCGTCAAGTACGTCGTCCCGGCGTTCGAGAAGACCTATGCAGAGCGTGCCGAGGCCATCGAAGGCGGCATTGCCAAGGCAGAGGCCGCCCAGGCCGAAGCCAGCGCCGCCTTGGACGAGTACAAGCAGCAGTTGCTTGATGCCCGCACCGAGGCCAACCGCATCCGTGAGGATGCACGTGCCGAAGGCGCCCAGATCCTGGCGGACCTGAAAGAGAAGGCCGCTGCCGAAGCCTCCCGCATCAGCGAACAGGCCCAGGTGCAGATCGCAGCCGAGCGCCAGGCCGCCGTTACTTCGCTGCGCAGCGAAGTGGGCGTGCTTGCCACCGAACTGGCCGGCAAGATCGTCGGGGAGTCCCTCAACGACGATGCCCGCGCCGCCCGTGTCGTGGATCGTTTCCTGGCCGACCTTGAGACGGCTGCACCGGCGTCCCAGAGTGCAGGTGCTGCGAACTAATGGCAGGTGTATCGAGCGAGTCACTGAAAGCGGCACAGCAGGATCTTGAGGCCAAACTGCCGACGGCTCCACTGTCCCTGGCAGAGGAACTCTTTGCCATCCTGGGCCTGCTGGACAGCAATGCTGGGCTGCGCCGTAGCCTGACTGACCCCGCACGCGAAGGCCAAGACAAGGCCCGTCTGGTTTCCGACCTTATCGGCGGAAAGGTCTCGGCTGATGCCCGGATCGTCGTCGAGGGTCTTGCTGCTTCGCGTTGGGCTTCAGCACGTGACATTGGAGATGCGCTGGAAACCCTCGCGGCGACCACTGCCATCGCAGTCGCGGAGAGCAAGGGCACAGGCCTTGACGGACTCGAAGGTCTGGAGAACGACCTGTTCAGCTTCATCAGGGCAGTCAATGCGGACCACGATCTGCAGCGAGCCCTCTCGGAGCCCCAGGCATCGACCGAGGCCAAGGTGCAGCTAGCCCTCAAGCTGGTTCCGCACGCCGGTCCGGAGGCGCAGGTATTGATCAGCCAGGCCGTGTCCGCCCCGCGCGGACTGAAGCCGACGACGCTGGTTCAGCGCTTTGTCGAGCTTGTCGCCAAGCGCCAGCGGCGTTGGATCGCTGAAGTCAGCGTAGCCCGTCCGCTGACCCAGGATCGCCTTTCGCGCCTGCAGACAGGTCTCGACCGGCTGTATGGCCGCGAGCTGAAGATCAATGTCAACGTCGACCCATCACTGGTTGGAGGCGTCCGCGTCCAGGTCGGGGATGAAGTGGTCGATTCATCGGTCATCACACGGTTGGCCGAACTTCGCCGGAAGCTCGCGGTCTAGCCGCTCCCTCAAGGGACGGCTGGCCTACGGCCTCAACACAGACTGATATACACACAGGTTGCCGCAGGTGCGGCGATCGCAACATAGGAGAGCAGGGACTGCAGATGGCCGAATTGACCATCAATGCCGATGACGTCCGTAATGCACTGAACGAGTTCGCGGCGTCCTACGAACCCGGGACCGCCGAGCGCGTTGAAGTTGGCCGCGTAACGACCGCCAGCGACGGCATCGCACGCGTGGAGGGCCTTCCCTCCGCCATGTCGAACGAGCTGCTGCGTTTCGAGAACGGCATCCTGGGCCTGGCCCAGAACCTCGACACCCGCGAGATCGGTGTCGTGATCCTCGGTGAGTTCACCGGTATCGAAGAAGGCATGGAAGTCCACCGTACCGGTGAGGTCCTGTCGGTCCCCGTGGGCGACAACTTCCTCGGCCGCGTTGTGGATCCGCTGGGCGAACCGCTGGACGACATGGGCCCGATCGAGTCTGAAGGCCGGCGTGCACTGGAATTGCAGGCGCCGGGCGTGACCCAGCGTAAGTCGGTTCACGAGCCGCTGCAGACCGGCATGAAGGCCATCGACTCCATGATTCCGATCGGCCGTGGCCAGCGCCAGCTGATCATTGGCGACCGCCAGACCGGTAAGTCGGCCATTGCGATCGACACGATCATCAACCAGAAGGCCAACTGGGAATCGGGCGACGTCAACAAGCAGGTCCGCTGCATCTATGTGGCAATTGGCCAGAAGGCGTCCACCATCGCAGCCGTGCGCAAGACGCTGGAGGAGAAGGGGGCGATGGAGTACACCACCATCGTGGCCTCGCCTGCTTCCGACCCGGCCGGTTTCAAGTACCTCGCGCCCTACTCCGGCTCGGCCATCGGCCAGCACTGGATGTACTCGGGCAAGCACGTACTGATCGTGTTCGATGACCTGTCCAAGCAGGCCGAGGCCTACCGCGCCGTGTCGCTGCTGCTGCGCCGCCCGCCGGGACGCGAAGCCTACCCGGGCGACGTTTTCTACCTGCACTCGCGCCTGCTTGAGCGCTGTGCCAAGCTTTCGGATGAGCTCGGTGCAGGCTCGATGACCGGCCTGCCGCTGATCGAAACGAAGGCGAACGACGTCTCGGCCTACATCCCGACCAACGTCATCTCCATCACGGACGGCCAGATCTTCCTCCAGTCCGACCTGTTCAACGCCAACCAGCGTCCTGCTGTCGACGTCGGCATCTCGGTGTCCCGCGTGGGCGGCGCCGCACAGGTCAAGGCGATGAAGAAGGTTTCGGGCACCTTGAAGCTCGAGCTGGCCCAGTACCGCGACATGCAGGCCTTCGCCATGTTCGCCTCCGACCTGGATGCTGCATCGAAGCAGCAGCTCGAACGCGGCGCCCGCCTGACGGAACTGCTGAAGCAGGGCCAGTACTCGCCGTACCCCGTCGAGGACCAGGTCGTCTCGATCTGGGCCGGCACCAACGGCTACCTGGACGACGTTCCGGTCGAGGACATCAATCGGTTCGAGCGGGAGTTCCTGGAGCACCTGCGCCACCGCTCCCAGGTCCTGACGACCATCGCCCAGACCAACGTGCTCGAGGATTCCACTCTCGACGAGCTGAAGTCCCAGATCACCGAGTTCAAGCAGGGCTTCTTCGGTGAGGGTGACAACCAGCTCGTTGGCGCCGGCCATGAGGAGTACGACGCTCTGGCCCAGGATGCCGTCGACCAGGAACAGATCGTCCGGCAGAAGCGCTAATTCGTTTTCACCGGCAGGTGCGGGGACGCCCATGTGCCGCAAGGCAGCATCGGGTCCCCGCCCTCCGGGGGGAATTAGGAAAGGAAAAGTATGGGAGCCCAGATTCGGGTCTACCGCCAGAAGATTGCCTCGACCTCCTCGCTGCGCAAGATCTTCAAGGCGATGGAACTGATCGCTGCCTCGCGCATTGGCAAGGCCCGCAGCCGGGTGGCTGCTTCGTTGCCGTATGCCAATGCGATTACCCGTGCCGTTTCTGCTGTGGCCTCGCAGTCCGAGATTGAACATCCGCTGACCACCGAACCGGAGCAGATCCGGCGGGCCGCAGTGCTGGTGCTGACCTCCGACCGCGGTCTGGCTGGAGCCTACTCGGCGTCCATCCTGAAGCAGACTGCATCGCTGACGGAACTGCTCCGTGGCGAAGGCAAGGAAGTCCGCCACTACCTCGTTGGCCGCAAGGCCCAGGCGTATTTCGACTTCCGCGGTCTCGACTACCAGCAGGTGTGGACCGGCAGCACCGACAACCCGGAGTTCGAAGTCGCACGGGAAATCGGCAATGCGCTGCTTGCGGACTTCAACACCGCCTTCGAAGAGGGTGGCGTTGATGAGATCCATGTGGTCTACACCCGCTTCAAGTCCATGGTTTCGCAGGAGCCGACGGTCATCCGCTTGCTCCCGCTCGAGGTTGTCGAGCAGGAAGCTGCCTCGGAATCGGACCTGCTGCCGCTGTACGAGTACGAGCCGGAGCCGGAGCAGGTGCTCGACGCCCTGCTGCCGCGGTATATCGAATCGCGCATCTTTGCCGCACTGCTGCAGGCTGCTGCCAGCGAGCTGGCCGCCCGCCAGCGTGCGATGAAGTCGGCCGGCGATAACGCCACGGAACTCATCAACAAGTACACCCGGTTGCGTAACAACGCCCGCCAGGCGGAGATCACGCAGGAGCTCACCGAGATTGTCGGTGGCGCGGACGCGCTGGCCGCGTCCTGACCGCCGCATCGAAGTACTCCATCAGACCGTAAACTTAACTACGCCATCTAACTGAGAAGTGAGAGAGATGACTGCCCAAACCATCGAGCACGGAACCGGTTCCGTCGCCTCGGGCGCCACTGGCCGTATTGCCCGTGTCATCGGCCCGGTTGTCGACGTCGAATTCCCGGCCGACGCGATCCCCGAAATCTACAATGCGCTCACCGCTGAGGTCACCCTCAACGGCGAAAGCCACACCATCACCTTCGAAACCTCGCAGCACCTGGGCGATAACCTGGTCCGCGCCATTTCGCTGCAGGCAACCGACGGTCTGGTCCGCGGTACCGCTGTCCAGGACAGTGGTGCTCCGATCTCCGTTCCCGTTGGCGACGGCGTCAAGGGCCACATCTTCAACGTGCTGGGCAAGCCCCTGGACATGCCGGAGTCGCAGCTGGAGGTCACCGAGCGCTGGCCGATCCACCGGAAGGCGCCCAGCTTCGCCGACCTCGAAAGCTCGACCGAGATCCTCGAGACCGGCATCAAGGTCATCGACCTCCTCACTCCGTACATCAAGGGCGGAAAGATCGGCCTGTTCGGCGGTGCCGGCGTCGGCAAGACCGTGCTGATCCAGGAAATGATCACCCGTGTGGCGCGCAACTTCGGTGGTACCTCCGTCTTCGCCGGCGTGGGTGAGCGCACCCGTGAGGGCAACGACCTCTGGGTCGAAATGGAAGAAGCCGGCGTTCTCAAGGACACTGCCCTTGTCTTTGGCCAGATGGATGAGCCGCCGGGAACCCGTCTGCGCGTGGCGCTGTCCGCACTGACCATGGCGGAGTACTTCCGCGATGTGCAGAACCAGGACGTGCTGCTGTTCATTGACAACATCTTCCGCTTCACCCAGGCCGGTTCCGAAGTGTCGACCCTGCTGGGCCGCATGCCTTCCGCTGTGGGGTACCAGCCGAACCTGGCCGATGAAATGGGTCTCCTGCAGGAGCGCATTACCTCGACCAAGGGCCACTCGATCACGTCCATGCAGGCGATCTACGTGCCCGCTGACGACTACACCGACCCGGCTCCGGCGACGACCTTCGCCCACCTGGATGCGACCACGGAACTTTCGCGTGAAATCGCCTCCCGTGGCCTGTACCCGGCGGTCGACCCGCTGACCTCCACCTCGCGCATCCTGGACCCGCAGTACATTGGCCAGGCGCACTACGACGTGGCCATCCGCGTGAAGCAGATCCTGCAGAAGAACAAGGAACTGCAGGACATCATCGCGATCCTGGGCGTCGACGAGCTCTCGGAAGAAGACAAGATCGTCGTCTCCCGTGCCCGCCGCATCCAGCAGTTCCTGTCCCAGAACACCTACACCGCCAAGCAGTTCACTGGCGTCGAGGGTTCGACTGTGTCCATCAAGGACACCGTTGAAGGCTTCAAGGCGATCTGCGACGGCGAGCTGGACCACATCGCAGAGCAGGCCTTCTTCAACGTGGGTGGGCTCGACGATGTGGAGCGCAACTGGGCCAAGATCCAGGAACAGACTGGTAAGTAGAGCCGATGGCTAACGAAACAGCTGAGCTGGAAGTTGAGATTGTCGCGGCGGACCACTTCGTGTGGTCCGGCGCGGCGTCCCTGGTCAAGGCGCGCACTGCCGACGGCGAGATCGGGATCCTGCCCGGCCACGCTCCGGTGCTGGCCATCCTCGCGGCCGGGGAGCTGGGAATCCAGCCCGTCAACGGTGACCGGATCAACGTCACTGTCGACGGAGGGTTCTTCTCCGTGGACAGCAATCGTGTTGTGATCGTGGCCGACAACGCCACGGTCAACGATTTGGCCACGGCCTAGGTCCTGCTAGCGGCGCCAGTGAACGAGCTATCGGTCGCGTTCGTTGTCCTCATGGCAGTGTTCGTGCTGCTCATCCTGGCGCTGCTGGCCTTTGGGATGCGCCGCTACCAACTGCGGCGCGCCTTGGGAACATTCGACGCCTCCATTTGCCTGCTGCCCGGCAGCTGGCAAATGGGGGTTTGTCGTTATGCGGACCAGCACCTGGAATGGCTTAGGCTGTTTTCGCTGAGCCCGCGTCCACGATACAAGTTCAGGCGCAGCGCCTTGGAGCTCAAAGGCTGGCGCCAGCCCACTGAGGAAGAACGGCCGAAGATCCAACCGGGTGCGATCGTGGTGATACTCAAGCATGAAGAGCAGGAGCTGTTGCTGGCGATGAACTTCGACGTGTACGCCGGCCTGTCTTCCTGGCTGGAGGCCGGCCCGGTGATCGGCATCGGAACCTGGCGGTGACCCGGCACCAGCCATACCCTGCGGCTCCCCATGGGGGCCGCTTTTGTTTAATAACCGGAAGCGCTGATTAGGATGGACAGAATGGAAGACGTCATCGTGGTCACCGGGCCGAGCACTCTGTCCGGACAGGTGCATGTAGCCGGGGCGAAGAACAGCGTCCTGAAACTGATGGCGGCCGTGCTCCTGGCTGAGGGACAGTCCACCATCACGAATGTCCCGAATATCCAGGACGTCTGGATCATGGCCGAACTGCTGCGCAGGCTCGGCTGCGGCGTGGAGTACGACGTCGGAGAGGCGGCGGTGCATATCGACGTCCCCGCCGAACCTGCTCACCAGGCGGACTATGATCTGGTGCGCGCCATGCGTGCCTCCATTTCCGTTCTGGGACCGCTGGTGGCGCGTTGCCGCCAGGCCGAAGTCGCGTTGCCCGGAGGCGACGCCATCGGTTCCCGTGGGCTGGATATGCACCGTGGCGGGCTGGAGCACATGGGTGCGCAGATCGTCATCGACCACGGCTACCTGGTGGCCAAGGCACCGGACGGGTTGAAGGCAGCCCACCACCGATTGGCTTTCCCCTCCGTAGGCGCGACCGAAAACCTCATGATGGCGGCAACGCTCGCCGACGGCGTCACAACGATCGACAATGCCGCACGCGAACCCGAGATCTCGGACATCGCCCAGATGCTCGTGTCGATGGGCGCGCGCATCGAAGGCATCGGATCGCCCACCTTGGTGATTACCGGCGTCGAACGCCTGCACCCTGTGACCCACCGGACAGTACCGGACCGGATTGTGGCCGGTACGTGGGCCTTTGCCGCCGCAGTCACCGGCGGCCGGATCGATATTTGCAAGGCCGACCCCTCGCACCTCGGCGTTGTGCTGGACAAGCTGGAGCAGGCTGGCTGTACGGTGACTCCGCGGGAGGACGGTTTCGTTGTGGAAGGATCGGGACGCCCGGCGCCGATCAACGTGTCCACGTTGCCATACCCTGGGTTCCCCACGGATCTGCAGCCTTTCGTGGTCGCGCTCAACGCAGTCGCTGACGGGAACGGAATGGTCACGGAGAACGTCTTCGAGGCACGTTGGGGCTTCACGAATGAGCTTGCGCGTTTGGGTGCCATTGTCCGGCTCGACGGCCACCACGCCCTGATCAAAGGTGTCCCGGAGCTCTCCGGCGCGCCAGTCGAGGCCAACGACATCCGTGCCGGAGCGGCGCTCGTTATCGCCGGCCTCGTGGCAGACGGGGTCACCGAAGTCAGGGGAGTGGGCCATATTGACCGCGGATACGAAGACTTCGATGCGAAGCTCCGATCGCTGGGGGCAACCGTCGAACGGCGGGGCCAAGCGCCGGATCCGCTGGCCCAGGCCGGGTTGCTCCGTTAACTGAGGCAGCCTCCCGGTGCGCCGGGAGGCTGCCTGCTGGCCGGCTGAGCGCCGGAAGCTATTGCGGGACTAGATGACGGTCACGCCCGTGGCCTGGGGGCCCTTGGCGCCCTGGCCGATTTCGAAGCTCACGCGCTGGTTCTCGTCCAGGGTCTTGAATCCACCGGTCTGGATCTCAGAGTAGTGAACGAAAACATCGCCCTCGGAATCATCCGGAGTGATGAAGCCGAAGCCCTTTTCAGCGTTGAACCACTTGACGGTCCCCTGTGCCATGTATTTCTCCTCATAACGGTACTTCTCAGACCGGCACACCTTATACCGGTCCTGGTTACTCCACGGAAGACCTCAGGATCCGGCAGGCTGCCGAAGCGTTTGAGGAGCTTCACGCTCGCAACAATGTCTTGCGAGCATGAAAAACTCACCTACACAAAGACTGCTCTAAGCATCACATAGGCGTATGGGCAGGTCAACGGTCATTTGCGTCATTCAACCTATTGTTAAGCGAAAGTTCGCTGCCCGGGACTGGGGGCTAGAAAAGCCTGGATTCCCGGTCGTCGATTCCCCGCATGGCGTCGTAGTCCAGTGTCAGGCAATCGATGCCGCGGTCCTCTGCCAGCACGCGGGCCTGGGGCTTGATCTGCTGCGCGGCAAACACGCCCTTGACCGGGGCCAGCAGGGGGTCGCGGTTGAGCAGTTCGAGGTAGCGCGTCAGCTGCTCGACACCGTCGATGTCCCCGCGGCGCTTGAGTTCGACGGCGACGGTGCCCCCATCGGCATCGCGGGCCAGGATGTCCACCGGCCCGATGGCAGTCATGTACTCGCGACGGACGAGGGTATAGCCATCGCCCAAGGTGTGGATCTGTTCGGCGAGCAGGCGCTGCAGGTCGGCTTCCACGCCGTCCTTGACCAAGCCGGGATCCACACCCAGCTCATGGCTGAATTCATGCAGCTGCTCATGGATGCTGATCACCAGGCGGTCGTCGCTTTTGGCATGCTGGACATTCCAGACCTCGGTGACGCCCTCGGGATGTTCGCCGTCGACCGGATCGCTCACCCGTAGCGTGGCAGGCGGGCTCATCCAGTTGAGCGGCTTGTAGGAGCCGCCATCGGAATGGATCAGGACCGATCCGTCGGCCTTAACCATCAGCAGCCGCGTGGCCAACGGCAGGTGGGCGCGGAGCCGGCCGATGTAGTCAACAGAGCAACGGGCAATAACGAGACGCACAGTAGGCCACCTTACCGCCAGTTTGGCCGCTCCCGTGGAGGCGGGCAGAATGGGCCTATGCCCCGCTCCAACCGACCGCGCCGCCGTTCAGGCCAGGCTTCGGGCAAGTGGAACCGCGGCGCGGAGCTTGATCTGGAGCGTGCCAGGTTCGGCATTCCGGAGCGCCAGAGTGCACCCGACGGCGAGTGGAACGTGAGGCGGATCACCCAGAGGAACGCCGTGAAGGATTACATCTGTCCGGGCTGCGGACTCATCATTGCTCCCGGCGTAGAGCATGTAGTGGCGTGGCGGGAGGACTCGCTGTTCGGCGCCGACGCCGCGCTGTCCGAACGGCGGCACTGGCACCACCACTGCTGGAAAACCCGCAGCTTCCGCTACCGCCGGTAGGTATCAGTTCCGGTCCTGCCTGACGATCACGACTTCCTTCAGCAGCAGCATGACTGCGGCGGCCGCGGGGATGGCCATGAGCGCGCCCAGGACGCCCATGAGCGAACCGCCGGCGATCACCGCGATGACTGCCACAGCACCCGGCACTGCCACGGCGCGCTGCATGATGCGCGGAGAGACGAAGTAGGCTTCGAACTGCAGGTAGGCGAAATAGATGATGGCGAACAGTGCCGCAGTCTGCCAGCCGACCGTCAGGGCGACCAGCGAAACCATGATTCCGGCAATCATGCCGCCCACCAGCGGAATGAAGGCCAGCAGTGCGACGAGGAACGCCAGCAGCACGCTGAAAGGCACGCCCGCGATGCTCATCGCAATGAACGCGACCGTCGCGTTGATCAGCGCAACGCAGGCCTGGCCGATAACGTAGCTTCCCACGCTGCCGGTGATTTCTTCGGCCAGCGCCTGCACCCGCTGGCGTTTGGACTTCGGGGCCAAGCGGTACGCCCAGATCTTCAGCGCCGGCAGCGAGGCCAGGAAATACAAGGTCAGAACCAGCACGATCAGGGCGCCGAAGGCTCCTTGGAGAACGGCGCTGCCGACCCCCAGCACCCCGCCGAAAATGCCGGTGATGGCTTCGGAATTGTCGAAGAACTTTGCAACCTCGTCCTCCACCCGCGTGCGGACCTGGAACTGCTGGTCGATGGATTGGAAGAGCTGCGAGTTGAGGAATTCGTCGGCGTACCGCGGTCCGTTGGCCACGATTTGAGTGGTCTGGTTGACAATAGTCGGGATCAGCGTCGAGAAGAATGCGGCCAGCAAGCCCGCCAAGGCAAGGACGACGGCGACAACGCCTGCCGGCCGCGGCAGGCCTTTGCTTTCCAGCCAGCGGACGACGGGATCCAAGCCCAGCGCGATGAACAAGGCTGCGGCGATCCAGCCCAGGAGCTGTCCGACATTGGTCAGGACGAAATACAGCAGCAGGGCCAGACCCACGCCCACCGTGGCCATGAAACCGAAGTGGATTGGGTGGTGCACGGCGCCCTGGCTGGCCACAGCTGCGGCGACCGCCTCCTCGTCCACCGGCGCCTGGGTCTCGGGCGGCATCTCGAAGCGCACTCGCGGCTGGGCACGGGGAATGGATGCCCCCAGCCGCCCAAGTGCGTGCAGGACGGACCTTCGTCGCGCCGGCGCCGGAAGGGGAGTCCCGCCTTCTGGTGCTGCGGGGTCGCCCGTGGCCTGCTGTGCGGCAGGCTGGTCCTCATGCTCGGTCACGCGAATTGCCCTGTTCCGTCAGCCCGCAGCGGCGGGAGAAGTGTGTGCGAACGATTATCCAAGCTGTCCCTTGTGGGTTGGCAGCGGGGGACAGCCGACAACGCACTCTAACAGGCAATTCGTTACCATAGGGTTATAAACACTGACCCCTGGTCCGCAGCGGCCAGCCGGCGTGCGGCATGCTCCGCGTCAGAGCCGGCGGTCAGGTCCGCTTTCCCGCGACAAATGATAGGTATTCTTGTGCGTTTGAAGACTGCAGTCGCTCTGATCGCAGCCGGTCTGGTGGCCATCCTGCTGGGCATCGGGTTCCGCACCGTCTGGGCTCCGCCCGAGACGCTGTCCGCCAGCTATTCGGCAGGGGAGTCGACGGCGCCGGTCACCGTGATCGAGCCCGCTGTCTTCGGCGTCCATGACGAGCGTGTGGACATCTCTGTAGAGGCCGACGGCGAATTCCTTCTGGCCGTGGGCCGTGCCGGAGACGTCGAGGCATGGGTTGGGGAGGCCGCCCACACCGCGATCAGCGCCGTGGATGGCGGCCAGCTTCAGGCCGAAATCGTCGAAGGCGAGGCCGAAGTGCCGAACCCGGCAGGTTCGGATCTGTGGGTCAGCGAGGAAACTGCCAATGGCAGCACCGAGCACCGCTGGATCGAGCCGGCCGAGGGCGAGTGGTCCATCCTGCTGGCGGCCGACGGCAAGCAGCCTGCACCGGCAACGGTCACCGTCAGCTGGCCCAATGACAGCAGCACCCCTTGGAGCATGGTCCTCTTCATTATCGGCGCTTTGCTGGCCGTGCTGGGCCTGGCCCTGGCTGTGCTCGCCCGGCGTGGCGGTTCCGATGCCGGAGGCCCGGACGCGGGCAGCCGAATCGGCCATCCGGAAGCCGCCGTCGCCGGTGCCTCCGCTGGCTCAGCCGCGGGGCAGCGGGTGCGTGGACGCGCTGAAACCGTAGCTGGCAGGCTCGTCAAGCCGGTGTTCGCTGTCGCCGCAGCCGGCGCACTGGCGGCAACGGTCCTGCAGCCGGCCCGGGCAGCCGAATCCTCCGCAGCCTCAAGTGAAGCAGGTACTGCGTATCCGGTGCTGCTGGATGGCCAGCTGAACCGGATCCTGGACTCCGTAGCCGCCGCGGTGGCCGCCGGGGACTCTGCCCAGGATGCCAAGGAGCTAACCTCCCGAGTGGGCGGATCCGCGCTCACCCTCCGCGAAGCCAACTACGCGGTGCGTGCAGAAAACAGCGACGTAGCAGCGCCCGCCCCTGTGGCCGCCGAGCCGCTGCGCACCGCCATGGTGAGCACCACGGCCTCCTGGCCCCGCACCGCCGTCGCTGTTACCCAGGGCAAGGACAACCAGGTGCCGCAAGTGATCGTGCTCTCGCAGGGCGGTCCCCGGGAGAACTACAAGATGGTGGAAGCCGTGCAGATGCTGCCCGGCACGACCTTCCCGCAGGTCGCCAGCGAAGCCGGCGGGACGGCCGCCGTCGCCCCGGACGCCGCGGACGGCCTGCTGCATGCGCCCAAGGATGCCCTCGAACTGCTGGCCGCCAACCTCAATGGCGGCAAGAACGCCGACAAGGTGGCCAAGAACACCTTCACTGACCAGATCCGTTCCTTCCAGGACGCCCAGGTCAAGGCCAACGAGAATGCCGACATCACCTTCAGCCGCAAGGTGGCACCGGACTCGGTGCGCGCCTTGAAGACTGCCGACGGCGGTGCGATGGTTTTCGGCTACATCAGCAATGTGATGAGCAGTGTCCCGGCTGAACCCGGCGCTACCGTCGAACTGTCGGACGAGTTCGCCACGTTGGCCGGAGAGCGTTCCACGACCTCTGGCGTAGACGTCACCTATGGTGAGTCGGTGGCGGTCTACGTTCCCCCGACGGGCGCCAAGGAACCGGTCAGCGTGATCGGCGTGGCACAGGACCTTGTCGACGCCAAAATCAAGTAGCGGCGGCGCTCTCGGCGGATTCCGCCCGCTGCCCGGGATCGTACTAGGGTGATGTTCATGACCACACCAGCTGCAGGGCGCGGCCCTGCGCCAGCTTCTGTCAACCTCCGCGGAGCCGTGGACCTGTCAGCGCTCAAGCGGCCTCAGCCACCCGCGGGTGTTCCCGCCGGCGGCTCCGGCCAGGCCGGGCCGGGCCAGCCGGCAGGCGAAGCGGCTGGGGAACGCCCGGCCTACATCGTGGACATCAACCAGGAGAGCTTCCCGTCCCTGGTCCAGCTGTCGGCACAGGTCCCGGTGATCGTGGAGCTCACTGCCTCCTACAGCGATCTGGCCAAGCAGCTGTCGGCCGCCATGGACAAGGTGGCTGCCGAGTATGCAGGCCGGTTCGTGCTCGGCCGGGTGGACGTTGATGCGAATCCGCAGATCGGCCAGGCCTTCCAGCTGCAGAGCGTTCCTGCCGCGGTGGCGCTGCTCAAGGGACAGCCGATCCCACTCTTCCAGGGAGTCGCCAGCGAGGAGGAACTGCGTTCCTTCGTCACCGAACTGCTCAAGGTGGCGGAGGCCAACGGAGTCACCGGCACCGCGCCGTCCGGCTCAGGCGGACCGCAGGAGGAGCCGCCGCTGCCGCCGTTGCACCAGGAGGCGTTCGACGCCATCGAAGCCGGGGACTACGCCGCTGCAGCCGCGGCCTACCGGAAGGCCCTGGCCGAGAGTCCGGCGGATAACGAGGCACGCAGCGGTCTGGCCCAGGTGGAACTGATGCAGCGGCTGGAAGGGGCGGATCCCAACGCCGTGCGCGAAGCCGCCGCTGCCAGTTCCGACGACCTGGAGGCCCAGCTCGCCGTTGCCGACCTGGACGTCTCCGGCGGCCATGTCGAGGACGCCTTCGCGCGCCTGGTGAAATTCGTCAGCCTGCACGCCGGGGACGAGCGCGAAGCAGCACGCGCGCGGCTGGTGGAACTCTTCGAGGTGGTCGGTGCCGCCGACCCCCGCGTCTCGAAGGCACGGCAGGCCCTGGCGAGAGCCCTGTTCTAAGGGCCTCACGAGGGGATTTAGTCCTTGCGGATGATGCCTCCGCCGCCGGCCCGTTGTTACGTTGGGCTCTATGACATCCCCCGACTTTGTGCCGCCTGCCGGTTCGACACCGCACGACCCCGTGCCCGAAGGCACCGGACCGGAACTGCCTGAGCACCCGCAGCCCGAAGCTCCTGCCTTGGCCGTGCGCGGCCTGGCCAAACGGTTCGGCGAGAAGGTCGCGGTCAACGGGGTCAACCTGGATGTGCCGGCAGGCTCCTTCTACGGCCTCGTCGGCCCCAATGGTGCCGGCAAGACGACCACGCTATCGATGGCCACCGGACTGCTGCGTCCCGACTACGGCCAGGTCCGGGTGCACGGAACCGAAGTCTGGACGCACCCGCTGGAAGCCAAGAAGCTGATGGGTGTGCTGCCCGACGGGGTGCGGCTCTTCGACCGGCTCACCGGCGAGCAGCTGGTGAGCTATGCCGGGCTGCTGCGCGGCATGGACCGCGAAACCGTTGCCTCCCGGGTGGCGGACCTGCTGCGCGCCCTCGACCTGGCCAACGACGCCGGTACCCTCGTGGTCGACTACTCGGCGGGCATGACCAAGAAGATTGCGCTGGCCTCCGCCCTCATCCATGCGCCGAAGCTGCTGGTGCTTGACGAGCCGTTCGAAGCCGTCGATCCCGTCTCTGCCGCGAACATCCGGGACATCCTGCACGACTATGTCGCCTCCGGCGGAACCGTCATCGTCTCCAGCCATGTGATGGATTTGGTGCAACGGATGTGCGACCACGTTGCCGTGATCGCCAACGGCAACGTGCTGGCGGCCGGGACCGTCGAGGAGGTACGCGACGGGGCGAGCCTCGAAGACCGCTTTGTCCAGCTGGTTGGGGGCCGGAGCCAGTCGGAGGGGCTGTCGTGGTTGCGCACCTCGTAAGGCTTAAACTGACGCTGCTGCGCAACGGTTTCAAGCGCAGCCCCTGGCCGCTCGTGGGCGTGATCCTCGGCGGACTCTACGCCCTCGGCGTCCTCGGCATGCTCCTTGTCGGACTGGTCTTCCTCGGCAGCGGCGAGCCCGATATCGCGCGTACCGCGATCATCCTCGCCGGCGCGGCTGTGTTCCTGGGCTGGGCGCTGATACCGCTGGTCGCTACCGGGGTGGATATGACTCTGGACCCCGCGCGCTTTGTCACCTTCGCCGTGCCGATGCCGCACCTGCTGGCCGGGTTGGCCGTGGGAGGCCTCGTGGGGATTCCCGGGGCTATGACCCTGTTGGCGTCGCTGGGGCAAGCCGCGGCCTGGTGGCAGCATCCGGCGGCGATGATCGCGGCTGTGCCGTGCGCCGCCGTCGCTGCCCTCACCGCGGTAGTGCTGTCCCGCCTGACAACGTCCGCGTCCACGACGCTGGCGAGTTCGCGCCGGTTCAAGGACCTGAGCGGCGTGATTGGCATTATCCCGCTGATGCTGCTCGGTCCGATCATCGCGGGGATTACTGAAGGTCTCGGCAACTCGCGGGATTTCCTTCCGTCGCTGGCCGAAACGCTGGCTTGGAAGCCGCTGGGCAGCATCTGGGCTGTTCCGGGCGATATCGCCTTGGGCGATTGGGGCGTTGCCGCCGCCCGGTTCGGCATCGGCCTGGTTTTCCTGGGCCTGGTCGCTTGGCTGTGGAAGTTGAGCCTGGCGCGTGCCCTGGTCACGCCGCCCTACAACGCAGTGGCGCGCAAGGGCGCCGGCAAGCTGGGCTGGTTTTCCCGCTTCCCGGCCACCCCGACCGGTGCGGTGGCGGCCCGGGCGCTGACCTACTGGTTTAAGGATCCGCGCTATGGCGCTTCCCTCATCTCGGTTCCGCTGATCCCGGTCGTGATGGTCTTCGCGTTGTCGCAGAGCGGGGACTTCTCCTTCATGCTGTGGCTCGGACCGATCATGGCGTTCCTCCTCTCGTTCGGAATCTCGGCCGACATCTCCTACGACAACACCGCCTTTGCCCTCCACATCACCACGGGCGTCAGCGGGATGGCCGACCGCGCCGGTCGGGTCTTTGCCTGTGCAGTCTTCGCGCTCTCGGTCACCCTGGTGTTCGCCGTCGCGCCGTTCTTCTTCCTTGGGCCGTGGCATCTGCTGCCGGCCACGCTCGGGCTCTCGCTCGGCGTACTGTTGAGCGGGTTCGGGCTCTCCAGCGTGGTGTCGGCACGCTACACCTACAACGTGCCGCTGCCGGGGGAGAGCCCCTTCAAGACGCCGCCGGGTTCGACAGCGCGGATGATGATCGTGCAGATGCTCGGTATGGGGGTGCTGGTGCTGCTGGCTCTGCCGGAAGCGGCGTTGGCGCTGGCGGCCGTGCTCACCGGCGCTCCGCTGTGGAGCTGGCTCACGCTGGTCGTCGGCCTGGTTCTTGGGACGGTCCTGCTGGTGGCGGGCCTACGCATCGGCGGCAAGTGGTACGACCGCCGGGCTCCCGAGCTGCTCCAGGCTGTTGCGGTCAACAAGTGAGCCGTCCCGGGGCCCCGAGCCGCTAAGATGGTTCCATGACTTTGCCCCCTGATCCTTTCGAGAACGACCCGTATCGCCAGCCGCAGGGGCCCGGCGGTTCGACCGCGACGATCGAGCGCGAAGAGCAGCGCGAGGAGCTCGAGCCGGGGGACCGGGAGCGCTTTGCCCACTACGTGCGCAAGGAAAAGATCATGGAGTCCGCCCTGACCGGGGAACCCGTGATCGCCCTGTGCGGCAAGGTCTGGGTTCCCGGACGGGACCCGAACAAGTTCCCGGTCTGCCCGGAGTGCAAGGAGATCTACGAGGGTCTCCGCCCGGGCAATGATGGCTCCGGCAAGGACAAGTAGCGTTTGACCCTCCGGCCAGCCGGCTGCAACCGGCTGGCCGCGGCTTTGGCATGCCCGAATGCCTCAAACGATCAACCGAATCGCACCGCAAGGAGCTTCCGCCCAGATGAGCCAAGAGACACTATTCGGCTCCGGCCCGGCACTGCCTCCGGCCTACCCGGAACGCGCGGCGTGGGGCACCGCCCCCAAGCTGCGCCAGTGGCAGGCTGAGGCGCTGGACAAATACTTTACGCTCGCGCCCCAGGACTTCCTCGCCGTCGCTACTCCGGGAGCTGGCAAGACTACTTTCGCGCTCCGGGCGGCCACTGAATTGGTGGACCGTGGAACCGTGAACCGGATCGTCGTCGTCGCGCCTACGGACCACCTCAAGCGCCAGTGGGCGGATGCGGCGGCACGCGTGGGCCTGTCCATCGACCCCAACTTCAAAAACTCCGACGGCCAGCACGGCCGGGACTTCATCGGCGTGGCCGTCACCTATGCACAGGTGGCGATGAAGCCGATGCTGCACCGAGCCAAGACGGAGGCCGCCCGGACCCTGGTGATCCTCGACGAAATCCACCACGGCGGCGACGCCCTCAGTTGGGGCGACGGCATCCGCGAGGCGTTCGAACCGGCCACCCGCCGGCTGGCGCTGACCGGTACGCCGTTCCGCTCGGACACTGCGGCCATCCCGTTCGTCGAGTATGCGGAAGACAAGGACGGCATCCGCCGGTCCCGCGCCGACTACACCTACGGCTACGGCAGTGCCCTTCGCGACCATGTTGTCCGTCCGGTCATCTTCATGGCCTACTCCGGCCAGATGCGCTGGCGGACCAGTGCGGGGGACGAGATGGCTGCCTCGCTGGGTGAAGCCGCCGTGACCAAGGATGTCACTGCCCAGGCCTGGCGTACTGCCCTGAACCCGCAGGGCCAGTGGATACCGGCCGTGCTGGCCGCCGCGGACAAGCGGCTGACCGAGGTGCGGCGTGCAGTGCCTGACGCCGGCGGACTGGTGATCGCCACCGACCACGAGGATGCCCGGGCCTATGCCGGCCAACTCAGCCGCATTACCGGGGAATCGCCGACCGTCATCCTGTCCGACGACGCGGGCGCCTCGGAGAAGATCGAAGAGTTTTCCGCCGGCGACAGCCGCTGGATGGTGGCCGTGCGGATGGTGTCCGAAGGCGTGGACGTGCCGCGCCTTGCCGTCGGTGTGTATGCCACCTCGACTGCCACGCCGCTGTTCTTCGCCCAGGCCGTGGGCCGTTTCGTGCGCGCGCGGAAACGCGGCGAGACGGCGTCGGTCTTCCTGCCCTCGGTGCCCAACCTGATGCAGCTGGCCAACCAGATGGAACTCGAGCGGGACCACGCGCTGGACCGCCCCGAGAAGGACAACGACGACTTCCTTCCGGAAGAAGGCCTGATGGAGGCCGCGAACCGGGAAGAGAAGGCGTCCGACTCGCTGACCAAGGGCAAGTACGAAGCGCTCGAATCGCAGGCCGCGTTCGACAGGGTGCTGTTCGACGGCGGCGAATTCGGCACTGGCGGCGAGATCGGTTCCGACGACGAGCTGGACTTCCTGGGCATCCCGGGCCTGCTGGACGCCGAGCAAGTGGGAGTGCTGCTGCGCCAGCGCCAGCATGAACAGCAGTCCCGCAAGCGCCGCACCAGTGCCGCTGCCGCTGACCCGCAGCCCGCCGTCGTCGACCACCGGCAGCTGACCGAGCTTCGCAACCAGCTGGCCAAGAACGTCTCCGCCTGGTCTGCCCGCTCCGGCATGCCGCACGGCGTAGTGCACTCGGAGCTGCGCCGGATCTGCGGCGGACCGCCCGTAGCGCAGGCCAACGAGGAGCAGCTGAACAAGCGCCTGAAGAAGCTCCAGGACTGGTTCATCGGCCGCAAGTAGTCAGTCCTGGATGACCTCGATCCCGTTGTCTTCCAGTTCTGCGACGGTTTCGGCGACCCGCTGCTCATTGATGCCGGCGGTCAGCGGCAGCAGCACGGCGGTGGTGTAGCCGGCCTGCACCGCGTCGAGAGCCGTGGCCCGGACGCAATAGTCGGTCGCGATGCCGGTAATGACCAGTTCGTCGACGTCGTTCTGGCGCAGCCAGTCGTCGAGGGTGATGACGTCTTCGTCCGAATCCGCGTCCTCGTCCAAGTCTCCGGTGGCAACCTCGTCCTCCGGCGCCAGCACCCCCTCAAAACCGGAATAGGCCGCCTCGAAGGCTCCCTTGCGGAAATAGGCGTCGATCGGCTCGGTGTCCAGGTCAGGATGCAGCTGCGCCCCCTTCGACCCGGCCACGCAGTGCGGGGGCCAGCTGTCGACGAAGTCCGGGGTATCGGAGAAGTGGCTGCCCGGATCGACATGCCAGTCCTGGGTGGCGACCACGAAATCGTAGCCGGCACCGTTTTCCTCCAGATGCTCGCTTAGGTCCGCGGCCACCCGGGCACCGCCATCGACCCCCAGAGCGCCGCCTTCGCAGAAGTCGTTCTGCACATCAACAATGACCAGTGCCCGTGTCATGGCTGCTCCTCGAACTCGGTGGGAATGACTGCCTCGCCGCGCTGCAGCCGGCGGTGGGTGCCGGGCAGTTCCGCCAGCGACAGCCGGTGCCGCTCCGCCGCCCGCTGGACTGCTTCCGCCCCGGTGAACCCGGGCAGCAACTCGCCGTTCTTCACGAACTGCTCCAGCAGCGGCCGGTCGTTGCTGTCCCGCTCCGGCCGGTGCCCGATGCCTACCACTTCCGCAGTGGCCACGCCGTGGTCGTCCAGGCGGCGCAGGGCGTATTTGCGGCCGCCGCGCGACATCTTGTTCTTGGCGGCCTTCGCGACGGAAACCTGCACTCCGTCGTCGTTCTCCCTGCTGACGAGCTTGTATACCATGCTGGCAGTCGGGGCCCCGGAACCGGTGACCAGTTCCGTGCCGACGCCGTAGGAATCCACCGGCGCCGAGGCCAGCGCCGCGATGGCGTACTCATCCAGGTCCGACGTGACGGTGATGTGGGTGTTGTGGTTGCCCAGGTCGTCCAGGAGGCGGCGCACCCACTGCGCCTGGGTGACCAGGTCCCCGGAATCCAGCCGGACTCCACCCAGGTCAGGTCCGGCAAGTTCGACGGCGGTGCGCACCGCAGTCTCGACGTCGTACGTATCCACCAGGAGGGTGGTGCCGTGGCCCAATGATGCCAGTTGCGCAGTGAAGGCGTCCCGCTCGCTGTCGTGCAGCAGCGTGAAGGAGTGTGCTGCCGTGCCGACGGTTTTGATGCCGTAGCGGTAGCCCGCCTCCAGATTCGACGTGCTGGTGAACCCGCCGATGACAGCGGCCCGCGCGGCTGCCACCGCGGATTCTTCCTGTGTGCGGCGCGAGCCCATCTCGATGCAGGGCCGGCTGCCGGCCGCCGTCGTCATCCGCGAGGCCGCGGAGGCAATAGCGCAGTCGTGGTTGAGGATGGAGAGGATGTAGGTCTCCAGGATGCAGGCCTCGGCGAAGCTCGATTCGACGGTCAGGATGGGGGAGTAGGGGAAGTAGGCCTCGCCCTCGGCATAGCCGTAGATCTCGCCGGTGAACCGGAAATCGGCCAGCCAGTCGATGGTCGGAGCGTCCACCACATTGGTCCGGACCAGGAACTCCAGTTGTTCCTCGCTGAACGTGAAGCTGCGGAGGCCTTCGAGGATCCGGCCGGTGCCGGCCACCACGCCGTAGCGTCGTCCGTCCGGCAGCCGCCGGGCGAACGCTTCGAAAACCGAGCGCCGGTGCGCAGCGCCGGAGCGCAGGGCCGCCTGGAGCATGGTCAGCTCGTAGTGGTCGGTGTACAGGGATGTCGCGGGCGGAACCCAGCCTGTTTCGGTACTCACACCTCAAACTCTAATCAAGCAGCCGCGCCTTGAGTACCCGCCGGCCGAACGGGCGGCGGCTGCGGCAGCGGCCTACAATGGAAGCCATGTCATCAACCATTGAGCTGCTTCCAGCGCTGTCCCCGGTGGTGGAGAACACCGTTGTTGACGTCGAGGCCGAAACCGAGCGGTACACCGGCACCAGCGAAAGCACGGCTACGGATGTGCCGTGGGTGGTCTTGGTCTGGAACGACCCGGTCAACCTGATGAGCTACGTCAGCTACGTCTTCCAAAGCTACTTCGGCTACCCCGAAGCCAAGGCCAACACGCTGATGCTGCAGGTGCACCAGCAGGGCAAGTCCGTTGTCTCCAGCGGCACGCGCGAAGAAGCCGAACGGGACACGCAGGCGATGCACTCATTCGGGCTGTGGGCCACCTTCCGGAAAGCGGACCAGGCGTAGGCATGGCGAAGGCTTTCAGGAAGACGCGCAAGGGAATCGCCGGCGAGCTGGAGCGGGCCGAGCGGGACCTGGTCCGCCGGCTGTTCGAAGACGTCATCAGCATGCTCGAACGCACCGCTGCCGCGGACGAAGATCCGCTGGCCGCCTTGGTCGGGCTGGACACCAACGCAGCCAGACCGGAGGACAGCGCGCTGCTGCGGCTGCTTCCGGACGGAGTCAAGGATGACGACGGCGAATCCCTGGAGTTCCGCCGCCTCACCGAACGCTCGCTTCGGGAGGACAAGGTGGCTGCCCTGCGGGCGGGTGCGCTGCTGCTGGAGCAGAACCCGCTGCTGCTGACTCCGGAGCAGGCCCAGCTGTTGGCCCGCGCCATCAACGATGTCCGGCTGGTGCTGGCGGACCGGCTCGATATCGAGACGGACGAGGACGCCCAGGCGCTGCATGAGATCGACGACTGGTCGCAGGCCGAAGACCTGCAGACATACCTGGCCCTGGTCTACAACTTCATGACTTGGCTGCAGGAATCCCTGATGCAGTCGCTTCTGGCCGGCCTGCGGCAGCCGGAGTAGGTCCGGCAGGCCGGGTTCGTGGGTGTGAGATGGCTTACAGGGCAGGGGTCAAAGTTCAACAAAGCCTTGCCCACGGCATATCCTCGATAGACCATGAGCCCGGACATGAGTGCTTCGCCACGAACCAGCCAGCCTTCGGCGCCGATCGGTATTTTCGACTCCGGCGTCGGCGGCCTGACCGTCGCCCGCGCGGTGATCGACCAGCTGCCGCAGGAATCCGTCCTCTACGTCGGCGATACGGCCAACGGCCCCTACGGCCCGCTGCCGATCGCCGAGGTGCGGGCCAACGCCCTCGGCGTGATGGATGAGCTCGTCGACTCGGGCGTCAAGGTACTCGTGATCGCCTGCAACTCCGCCTCGGCCGCAGTGCTGCGAGATGCCCGGGAGCGCTACACCGCGCGGTACGGGATCCCGGTGATCGAGGTCATCCAGCCGGCCGTCCGCCGCGCCGTCGCCTCAACCCGCAGCGGCCGGATCGGCGTGATCGGCACTGCGGCGACGGTCGGATCGCGGGCTTACGAAGATACGTTCGCGGCCGCGCCGCACCTGGAGATCACGTCGGTCGCCTGTCCGCGCTTCGTCGAATACGTCGAAGCCGGTGTGACCGCGGGCGATGAGCTGCTGACCACTGCGGAACGCTACCTTGCCCCCTTGCAGGATGCCGGCGTCGACACCTTGGTCCTGGGCTGCACGCACTACCCGCTGCTCACGGGCGTCATCTCGTACGTCATGGGAGACGATGTCACGCTGGTTTCCAGTGCCGAGGAAACCGCCAAGGACGTCTATCGTGCGCTGGTGGGCAACGGACTGCTCCGCCAGGACGGCTCGGTCCCGCAGCACCACTTCATCGCCACCGGCGACGCTTCCCGGTTCGAGGTGCTGGCCCGCCGTTTCCTAGGGCCTGAAGTCCGCACGGTCGAGCACGTGGACCACGTCTCCGCCCAGTATCCGACCGGTGCCATCGCGCGGATCACGGACGAGATGATCGCGGCCGCACGCCAGGGGTCGCTGGCCGGCGCCGGGAGTGCGGGGGACCAGGCATGAACCTGACTGTCGTGGGATGCACCGGCTCCTTCCCCGGTCCGCTTTCGCCGGCCTCCTGCTATCTGGTTTCGGCTTTCGACGGCGAACGCACGTGGCGGATCCTGCTGGACCTGGGCAACGGCGCCCTCGGAACGGCCCAGCGCTATCTGGATCTGGAGGACATCGACGCGGTCTTCCTCAGCCACCTCCACCCGGACCACTGCATGGATCTGTGCGGCCTGCATGTGGCGGTCCGCTGGCACCCCGACGGCTGGTCCAAGGGCCGGATTCCGGTCTGGGGCCCGGAGGACACCGCGCTGCGGATGGCCACCGCGTACGGCCTGGACCCCGACCCGGGAATGACCGAGGAGTTCGAGTTCCACAGCTGGTCCGCCCGCGAAACGGTCAAGCTCGGACCCTTCAGCATCACTCCCTACCCGGTCCGCCATCCGGTGGACGAGGCGTACGCCATGCGCGTGGAAGCAGTGGAGCCCGGCCCTGACGGTCCGGTGACACGCGTGCTGACCTATTCCGGCGATACCGACAGCTGCCCGGAACTGGTCGAAGCTGCCCGCGGCTCCGACATGTTCCTGTGCGAGGCGGCCTACCACGAGGGCCGTGACGACGCGATCGAGGGCATCCACCTGACCGGCAAGCGCGCCGGGGCGGCCGCGACCGAAGCGGAGGTGCGGCGGCTGCTGCTGACCCACCTGCCGGTGTGGAACGATTCCGTGCGGACGGTCCAGGAAGCCCGCGAAAGCTACTCCGGCGACCTGGCGGTTGCCGTCGCCGGCGTCAGCTACGTCATCTGAACGGGAACGATAAGGTGGAGCCATGACTTCAGTTGAACCCAGCTCTGCCGCGCCCGCCATTGTCCGAGCCGACGGTCGGAGTCCGGACCAGCTGCGCCCGATCAGCATCACCCGCGGCTGGTCCAACCAGGCGGAGGGGTCGGCGCTGATCGAGTTCGGCAACACCCGGGTGCTGTGCACTGCCTCGGTCACCGCCGGCGTTCCGCGCTGGCTCAAGGGGGAGGGCAGGGGCTGGGTCACGGCGGAGTACGCGATGCTGCCGCGGGCCACCAACACCCGGTCGGACCGCGAGTCCGTCAAAGGCAAAATCGGCGGCCGCACCCATGAGATCTCCCGGCTGATCGGCCGGTCCCTGCGCTCGATCATCGACCTGAAGGCGCTGGGCGAGAACACCATCGTGCTGGACTGCGATGTCCTGCAGGCCGACGGCGGAACCCGGACGGCCGCCATTACCGGCGCCTACGTTGCGCTGGCGGACGCCTTGCGGTGGGCGAAGGACAACAAGCTGGTGGCGCGTTCGGCGAGTCCGCTGACCGACACGGTCGCCGCCGTGAGCGTTGGCATTATCGACGGCGCCCCCATGCTGGACCTGCCGTATGTCGAGGATGTCCGCGCGGAGACCGACATGAACGTCGTCGTCACCGGTTCGGGCCAGTTCGTCGAAGTCCAGGGCACGGCGGAAGGGGCGCCGTTCGACCGCGATGAGCTGAACGCACTGCTAGACCTGGCACTGGCGGGCACGGCGCAGCTGGCCCAGATCCAGCGTGACACGCTCGCCGGGACGCTGGCGGAGGTCATCCGTGGCTGAGTCCCCGCGGCTGGTTCTGGCAACCCGCAACCCCGGCAAGCTGAGGGAACTTCGTGAGCTGCTGCGCGGGCAGGTGCCCGGACTGGACGTGGACACGCAGGTCATCGACGCCGCCGCTGCCGGAGCCCCGGATGTGCCCGAGACGGGACTGACCTTTGCGGAGAATTCATTGCTGAAGGCGCGCGCCGTAGCCGCTGCCACCGGCCTGGTTGCCGTGGCGGACGATTCCGGACTGGCGGTGGATGTCCTCGGCGGCGCCCCCGGCATCTTTTCCGCGCGCTGGGCGGGTGCCCATGGCGACGATGCAGCCAACCTGCAGCTCCTGCTCGACCAGCTGTCGGATATTGCGCCGCCGCACCGCGCCGCCGCCTTTGTGTGCGCGGCCAGTGTCGTCTCGGCCGGATTCGAAGCCGTCGAGGAAGGCCGCCTGGCCGGGGTCCTGCTGACCGAGCCGCGGGGCGGCGGCGGGTTCGGTTACGACCCGATCCTCCAGCCCGAGGGGATGGACCGCAGCTGCGCGGAGCTCAGCCCGGAGGAGAAAAACCGGATCAGCCACCGCGGCCAGGCTTTCCGGGCACTGCTGCCGCATCTGGTCAAGGCACTATCCTGACTCTCCTGCCGATCCTCCCGCTGGCTCCCGCGACGCCGGCGGGGGCCGGGGTGGTCTTGGTCACGGAGCGGCCGCGGTAGTTCGCCGCCCGCCGGGCGATAGTGCAAACTGGAAGGCACTATGAGTATCGCTGCCTCCGTTGCTGCCCAATCCTCCGGTTCCGCCTCCAACCTAACGGGCGTTGCCCAGTGGGCTGTGGACGTGATGGAGACGATCGGCGCTCCGGGGGCAGGCCTGGCCATCGCCTTGGAGAACCTTTTTCCGCCGCTGCCCAGCGAGGTCATCCTGCCGCTGGCAGGGTTTACTGCCAGCCGCGGCAACTTCACCCTGGTCGAGGCGCTGCTCTGGACCACGCTCGGTTCCGTATTGGGGGCCTGGTTGCTCTACGGCATCGGTGCTGCCCTCGGCCGGCGCCGTATGCTGGCCATTGCGGACAAGCTGCCGCTGGTGGACGTCGAGGACGTGGAACGGACGGAAGGCTGGTTCAACCGGCACGGCTACAGCGCGGTCTTCTTCGGCCGGATGATTCCCATCTTCCGGTCACTGATCTCGATCCCGGCCGGCATCGAACGCATGCCCATTTGGAGGTTCCTGGGGCTCACGGCGGCCGGCAGCCTGATCTGGAACACGATCTTCGTGCTCGCCGGCTTCTATCTGGGCGAGAACTGGCACATCGTCGAGCAGTACGCCGGCATCTTCCAAAAGATCGTGATTGCCGCCGTCGTTCTCTTCGCCGCGTATTGGATCACGTCCAAGGTCATCAAGCTGCGCAACCGGAAGAAGTCCTCTTCCTGAATCCGGCGCCGCCGCTGCCTACAGCCGCAGCTCGCGCATCAGGTCCGTGCCGGGCACATGGTGAATGGTGCTGAAGCCGAGCGCGGCTGCGGCAGCGATGTTTTCCGCTTTGTCGTCGATAAAAACTATTGACGAAGGCTCTGCCTCCAGCGCGGACAGCACATGCTGGAAGACTCCCGGATCCGGCTTCGTCATCCCGATGCGCGAGCTGTAGAAGCGGTGGTCGAAATACTTGGTCCAGGCCGCGCCGTCGAATTCGTCGGCCATCGCCGCGGGCATGTTGGACAAAACGGCCAGCCCGGCCGCACGCGAGACCAGCAGCTCCAGCACGTCCAGGGTGTCCAGGTTCAGGTGGGACCACTGGATGGCATCGAGGGAATCAAGCTCGGCTGCCCTGCCCGTTGAAACCCGGGAGCCCAGGACCAGGGACCAGTAGTCGACCGAGTTGAGCCGGCCCTCGTCATAGTCCCGCCGATGCAGCCAATAGCTGCTTGAAGGATGCCGCAGGTCGATTCCGGCGGCTTCCTCCATGGCCAGCCAGTCCGCGTCTTCCGGGGCCGTGGAGATCACCATGCCGTAGTCGAACAGATACCAGCTCCCGGCGGCTACCTTCTCCATGCCACCAGAGTAGACCCCCTGCTCCGGAGGCAAGGAAGTGCTCGGGTGTAAACAATGGGTGAAGTTTGCCCGCACCGCCCCTGACCAAACCCCGGCGCCCGGGCTTGGGAGCCAAAAGGTTCCACAGTTTCGGGTCGCCGTCGTCGTGCCTCCCGCTGACTGTCGGCACCGAAAGGTAGCCTGTGGGGCGTGGGAATTGAGTTCACGGCCATTGACTTCGAAACAGCAAACGGGTTCCGGGGCTCCCCATGTTCAGTCGGACTGAGCAAGGTACGCGACGGCAAAGTCGTTGAGGAAGCGTCTTGGCTGATGCGCCCGCCGGAAGGCTTCGACCATTTCGATCCGCGCAATGTGCAGATTCACGGGATCACCGCCGGGATGGTCGCGGACCAGCCCCGCTTCTGCGACGTGTTCCCCGAGATCGCCGGTTTCATCGGTGCCGACCTCCTCGTGGCGCACAACGCCGCCTTCGACCTTGGCGTCATCCGGTCGGCACTTGAGGTGTCGGAGCTGGCCGGGCCGGCCTACGACTACGCCTGCACCGTCATCCTGTCCCGCCGGAGCTACTCCCTGGTGTCCTATTCGCTGCCGTTCGTCGCCGAGGCCGCCGGCGTGCCGCTGCAGAACCACCATGACGCGGTGGAGGACGCGCGGGCCTGTGCCGGGATCATGATCGACATCGCCCGCCGGCGCGAAGCCTCCAGTGTGGCCGAGCTGATGCTCGGCCTGCAGCTGAATCCGTCCCGGCTGCAGGAGTATGTTCCGGGCCGGGACGGCCTTTCCAAGCCGACGGTGGCCGCCCGGGAGCGGCTTCAGCTGTCGGCCGCCGGCGGAGCTGCACCGCAGACGGCCTGGACCTACTGGCCGCAGGAGGGTTCCAATCCGCCGGCCAATCCCCAGGCGGACGCAGCCCATCCGCTGTACGGCCAGACCGTAGTCTTCACCGGAAACCTTGGCATCGAGCGGCAGCAGGCCAAGATCCGCGCGGCAGCGCTGGGCGCCCAGCCGGCCAGCAGCGTCACCCGCAAGACCACGGTCCTCGTGGTCGGCGATGGCTTTGTCGCCGCCGACCTCAAGCGCGGCCGGCTTACGGCGAAGGCGCAGAAGGTGCTCCAGCTGCACGGCCGCGGCCAGCAGATCGAGGTCCTCTCCGAGGGCGAGTTCCTCCAGATGCTCGGCGGCGACTGGCCCGCGGCCAGCGTCTGAACCGCCGGGGTGCCGCTGTACCCCTCAGCCGACGGTCTGGGCGAGGAACAGGCCGGCCATGCCGTTGACTTCGTCGGTTCCCTCTGCTGCGGCGAGCCATTCCGGCGGCAGGCCGGCCTCACCGTAATAGGCGCCGAGCAGGCTGCCGGCGATGCTGCCGGTACACGAGCTGTCGCCGTCGATATTAACTGCAAGGGCCAAAGCTGCGCGGAAATGCTCTTGGGGATCCGAAGCATGGCCGGCGAGGACTGCGTAAAGAGCGACGGCGAGGGCCTCGTCGGCCTCCAGCCCGGCACCGAGCTCCCCGCTGACGGCTTCCGCCGGCACCGGTCCGGCTTGGCCCAACCGTAGGGCCGCCTTGAGCCGTCCGGCCAACCCAGCTGCAGCCGGGATGGCCTCGGTGGCGGCCAGCACGGCGGTGGCCGCGTCCGCCGGGGCTGCGCCCTGGTGCACGAGTACGTGGACGAGCGAGCTGAAGGCAGCCGCACTCTGCTGGGCGGCGGGACGTCCGTGGGTCAGCGCTGCACCGTCCAAGGCGAGCCGCCTGACCATCTCGGCGGGCACGCGGGGCAGCAGGCCGAAGGGTGCGGACCGCGCGACACAGTCCGCACCGTCGGTGTCGGCATTGATTGGGCGGGCCCGGCTGCCCATTTCGCCAGTCGCCAATGCCGCCAGGCTGGCCGCGCTCGGAGACCGGCGCTCCTGCAGCAGCTGCTGGGCGTCAATCCACCGGGGCAGCGGCTGCGGGGCCGCATCGGGAAAACCGCCTTCCTGCCCGGCATACCAGCGCAGGTAGGCCAGCCACAGGCACGCCGTCTCATCGGCCGCGGTCCCGGCGTTGGCCCACTCCAGCGCTTCAAGCAGCGCGTCCACGGTGTAGAGCGCCAGCTGGGTCGTACCGGAAATCCGTGCCGTCTCCAGCTGCCCGAAGCTGCGCAGGCCCTCGGCCCCGTAGCGCAGCCGGATGCCCTCGCGGCTGCTGGCGGTCACCGGATGTCCCAGTTGGTCGCCGAGGGAGCCGCCCAACAGGCAGCCGCGCACGCGGGAGGGAAAACCAGGGTCAGGGGAGCCGGAACCGGCCGGCTGCAGCACGTCATTCACCGGACCAGTTTAGGGTGGAGTACCGTGGCCCTGCCGCACGGGAGGCATTCAGCCAATTCCCAGTCAGCGGTGAAACGCTGAAACGGTTTGTGTTCAGAATGCCGGCGTGCTGCCGGCCGGAGGAGGTAAAGAATACATGTCTGCAGAGCAGACCCAAGAGCCGGAGGCAGCGGCACCAGGAGCCGCCAGTGCTCCCCGGCTCGGAGAGGGCCACGGGCTGTCCGCCCGCATTGCAGCGGAGGCTGCCGGAGCATTCCTGTTGTTCTTCGGGGCGATGGGCATCGGAATGTTCAACCCGCAGGCGGGTTCTCTGTGCCCTTCGGTTTCGGCCTGGCAGTCGTCGCCGGCATGCTCGCCTTCGGACACATCTCGGGCGGCCACTTCAACCCCGCAATCACGCTCGGCAGCGCGCTCGCCGGACGCACCAGCTGGAAGAGCGTCCCGGCCTATGTTATCGCCCAGCTGGTCGGCACGTCCCTGGCTGCAGTTGTCCTGTGGGTGATCCTGCTCAGCCACCCCGCCGCCAGCCAGCTCTCGCAGGTCTTTACCCTGGTTGCCAACAAGTACGCCGCCGGAGAGGAGCTGGGCTTCGGGCTGGCCGGAGTGTTCCTGGCCGAAACCATCGCCACGGCCATCCTTGTGGCTGTCTACCTCGGCGCGACGTCCAGCAGGGACCGGCTGCGCAGCGCGCCGTACGCCGTCGGCCTGGCTTTCGCCGTCCTGACCGCCGTCCTGATTCCCATTTCGAATGCCGGAATGAACCCCGCCCGTTCCACTGCCGGCGTCTACTTCGCCGACCCTGCGACGCTGGGCGAGCTTTGGCTGTTCTGGGTCGCCCCGCTCCTGGGCGCGGTCATTGCCGGCCTGCTGTACCGCAGTGCTGAGATGGTGCCTGCCAGCAAGTCCGGCGGCGACGCATCGGACGGCTCAGCGGAAGCCCACGTGCAGCAGAAAACCGCTGCGGCAACGGCTGAGGATGCTGCGCCGGCTCCGGCGGCAGAAGGTCCTGGCGGCAGGACGGTCCCGACCGAGGCCCAGGGCGACCACGGTGCCGACGAAGCCCGGGACTTCTTCAACGGGAAGCCGAGCCGGAATCCGGACGAGGAGCAGTAAGGCCTTCCACCACGGTGGCGGCACGTCTTTTCGGGGCGTGCCGCCGTGGCCTGCACAAAACTGTCAGAGCCCGCCGTTAGCGTTGGGAGCATGAGGTTACTGCATACATCGGACTGGCATCTCGGACGCTCCTTCCATGGCGTCGGGATGCTCGGGGCGCAGCAGCATTTCGTTGGCCAACTGCTCGATACGGTCAGGAGCCGCGGCATCGACGTCGTGCTGATAGCCGGGGACGTGTATGACCGTGCCTTGCCCGGCGTCGATGTGGTGAACTTCTTTTCCGACACACTCTCGCGCATTCGTGCGGCCGGAGCGGCTGTGATCGTCACCAGTGGAAACCATGATTCAGCGTCGCGGCTTGGCTTCGGTTCGGACATCCTGGCCCACGGCGGCGTGCACCTGCGCACCCGCATCGACCAGTTGGCTGTACCGGTGGAACTGGACCTCGGCGGCGCAACCCTGGCCGTCTACGGCATCCCTTACCTGGAACCGCGGCTCAACTCGGAGGAACTCGAAGCTGCCGCGCCCACGCATACCGCCGTGACCCGTGCGGCATTGGACCGTGTCCGGGCAGACCTGGAGGCCAGACGGTCGAAGGGCCGCGTTCACTCCCTCGTCATGGGACACACCTTCGCGAGCGGTGGCATCACGTCGGACAGCGAGCGGGACCTGAGCATCGGAGGCGTGGGAGCCGTCCCGCTCGACTTGTTCGACGGTCTGGACTATGTGGCGCTAGGCCACCTGCACGGGCGACAGAAGCTCAGCAGCACGGTCCGGTATTCCGGCTCCCCGCTGCCGTACTCGTTCTCGGAAGCGGGACATGAGAAGGGCGGCTTCATTGTCGAATTCACCGAGGACGGACTAGGTACAGTGGAGCCGGTTAACTGGACGGCACCCCGGCGCCTAGCCGTGCTGAGGGGGACCATGGACGACCTCCTGTCCTCAGTTGAGCATTCGTGGGCTGAGGACGCATACTGCCAAATCACGCTGACGGACAACGACCGTCCGGCCAAGGCCATGGAACGCCTCCGGGGACGGTTCCCCGAGACCCTGGTCCTCGCCTTCGAACCTGAATCGGTGCCGGCCAAGGCCGCAATGACCTACAGCCGGCGGATTGCCGAAGCCCGGGACGATCTTGAACTGTGCTGCGGCTTCCTGGAGCATGTGCGGTCCAGGGAGCCAGACCCAGCGGAACGCGCGCTTGTTGCTGACATGCTGGCCAGGGCCGCAACAGCGGAGGTCTCGGCATGAGGATCCATCGGTTGGAGATCCAGGCCTTCGGCCCCTTTGCCGGACGTGAGGTTATCGACTTCGATGAGCTCAGCAGCCAAGGGCTGTTCCTGCTGAACGGTCCAACCGGCGCCGGCAAGACCAGCATCCTGGACGCCGTCTGCTTTGCCCTGTACGGTTCGGTGCCTGGCGCCCGGCAGCAGGGCAAGCGGTTGCGCAGCGACCATGCTCTACCAGACGCCGTCCCTGAAGTTGTTTGCGAGTTCAGCGCCAGGGGACGCCGGCTGGAGGTCACCCGCAGCCCGCAATGGGACCGCCCCTCGGCCAGGTCGAAGAAGGGCTCTGTCCCGGAGAAGGCCCTGACGCTGCTGCGGGAAAAAGTAGACGGCACATGGGTGGCCAAGACGTGGCGAAATGATGAAGCCGGCTCCGAACTGCTGGCACTGCTGGGCATGAGCCTGGACCAGTTCACCAAGGTCGTGCTGCTGCCACAAGGAGACTTTGCCGCCTTCCTGCGGGCCGACGCCAAGGAGCGCCGCCCGCTGCTGCAACGGCTGTTCAACACCGATCGTTTCGAAACCGTCGAACAGCTGATGGCCGAAGAGGCCCAGAAAGCCCGCAACAGCTTCGACGCGGCGGCGGCGGGAGTTGCCCAACTCCGTGATCGTGCCTTGGACGAGGCCCGCCGGTATTTGGCCGAAGAACAGTTGCCTGCCGAATCCTTGCCGGTGGAGGAGGTCATTCCTGCCCTCGAGGGAGCATTGGCGGATGCCGTTGCCAGCGCGTCGTCGTCTGTGGAATCCCAGCGGCAGCAGCTCCTGGCCCGGAACGAAACCATCGCAGCGCAGGAACAGTCCCTGGCAGACGCCCGACAGCTGCAAGCCATGGAGAAGCTCGCGGCCGAGCACGAGGCTGCGGCACCGGCGTACGCCGAATGGACCGCAACCCTCCAAGCGCACCGTGCGGCCGAGCTGCTGGCGGCGCCGTTGCGCCACCGCGATCAGGCCGCCAAAGCGGTTGAGCAAGCAGACAAGGGCTTCCTGGAGAGCGCCGACGCCGCCCAGGCGCATCGGCTGTACCCGCGGTTTGCGGCTGATCGTCCGGCGCCGGACAACTCCGGCAAGGAACTCCTCGAGGGCATTTCCCGGCAACTGTCGAACGAGCTGGGCCGGTCTCGTGCCATGTTGCCTGAAGCCGAAGGGCTGGCAGCGGCCAAGGCGGAACAGCGACGCCAAGAGCAGCGCGTTGGCGCCCTGCGGCAGCAGGCGGAAGCCGCCTCCAACCGGAAGCGGGAGGCGGAGGAACACGGAGGCCTGCTCCGCCAGCAACTCGAGTCTTTGGGGCGGGAGCCGCTGGACCCTGCTTTGCTGTCGGAAAAACTTGACCAGGCCAGGCAAGTCCGGGATGCCGTAATCCACTACGGAAATTGCCTTCGCCGCACTGAGGAAGCCAGGGAACTGCGGGACCGGGTCAATGCCGAGCAACTCGAGTTGAAGCAGCGCTGGCTGCAATTGCTGGAACGCCGGCTCGAGCAGGCCGCGGCGGAGCTGGCTGACACGCTGACACAAGGCGGTCCATGTCCGGTCTGCGGCGGCATTGAACACCCGCAGCCGGCCGTGGCGGACCACGGAGGGCTGGTCACTCGCGAAGTCGAGAACGAAGCTCGCCGCCGCCATGCCGAGGCCGAGGCTCGCTACGCGGAGGCACAGCAGTCGTGCTCTGCCTTGGAACAGGAGCTCGCAGGACTTGCCTCCCGCGGCGGCACGACGGATCCGTCGGAAGCCCAAGGGGATGTCCGTGCTGCACAGGACAGCCTGGATGCGGCCCTCGCTGCCCGCCGCCGCCTGGAAAGGCTGCAGGAACAAGTGCAGTCGAACGCTGAACAGGTCCAGTCGCTGCAGCGGCAGCTTTCCCAAGTGGTTGTCGAGCAGGCCTCGGCGGAATCGGAACTTCAGTTCGCTCGGGCCCGAATTGTCGAACTTGAGCATAGATTGGCTGAAGTCTTGCCTGAGGGTGAGCGTCTTGAGGAGTGGATTGCGGGTCTGGAGCAGCTGGAGCGGCTGGTGGGTACCTGCTCCAAGCTGCTTGTCCAGCGGGAGCATGCGGCCCGGGCATTGGACAGCACCGAGGATGAAGTTGCGGCTGCCGTAGAAGCGTCGGAATTCGACACCGAGGACGACGCACGCGTTTCGCTCCTGGCGGGACCGGAACTGGACGATCTGAGGCGACGCCGGGATGCCTACGAGGAGGCAGGCCAGCGTCTTCGCCTGCTGTGCGAATCCTCTGCTGTCCTACGGGCACAGGACGCTGTGCGCAGCGGGTCGGGCCTGCCTGAACCGGCTCAAGTAGAAGAGGCCCGTGCCGAGGTGCGCAGGTTGGAGGACGATCTGCGCCGGATTTCTGTCCGGCACGGCATGCTTCAGGCCGCGCAGGAGCAGCTGGGGGGCTACCGGACGCGGCTCCAGGAACAGCTCGTGCGGTTGCGGCCCGCGGCCGAACGGTTCGAACTGGTCCAGTCAGTGGCAGATAGTGTCCGGGGGCTGGGCGATAACGACCGCAAGATGACTTTGGCGACGTACGTCTTGGCGGCCAGGCTAGAGCAGATTGCTGCGGCAGCCTCAGAGCGGCTGAATGCGATGACTGACGGCCGGTACACCCTCCTGCACGATGATTCGAAGTCTGGCAACAAAAAGTCCGGCCTCGGCCTTCATGTTAGTGATGAATGGACCGGATTGCGTCGGGACACCTCCACGCTGTCAGGCGGCGAATCCTTCATGGCTTCGCTGTCCTTGGCCCTGGGCCTTGCCGACGTCGTGCAAGCTGAATCCGGCGGCGTGGACATCGAGACCCTCTTCGTCGACGAAGGTTTCGGCAGCTTGGACGAGCAGTCCCTCGAACAGGTCATGGATGCCCTCGAAGGCCTGCGCGACGGCGGCCGGGTGGTAGGCCTGGTCAGCCATGTTGCCGAGATGAAGCAGCGGATCGGCGCCCAGTTGCAGGTTGCAAAGGGTCGACAAGGTTCAAGTGTGCGCACGGTCGTAGCAGCCGTGGAATGAGGTCCGGCAGCAGCCGCCGGAACGGGGTGCCGCCGGAGGTATGATGGTTCGCGTATCCGGGTTCTGCGTATCGGGAGGTAGGGACGATGCGCAGCACAAACCTACGGAAAATCAATGAACGAACATTTCGAGCCTGGCATCCCTGCCCAAACTGACGCCGGTGATCGGCCGTCCGGCACAGCAGAAGCGGACGCCCGCGGTGGCAACCCAAGGAAAACCTGGGGCCGCTACGCGCGCCTCGCTGAACTGGCGGGCCTGTCCTTCCTGGCGATCGGATTTCCCGCCCGGCTGCCCTTGGCGATGTTGACGATCGGCGCATTAACCATGGTGACTGCGAGCACCGGATCGTACGCGCTCGGCGGTTTCGCTGCCGGCGCCGTAGGCCTTGGTTCGGCACTCGGCGCGCCGCTTCTGGGCTACTTGGCCGACCGAAACGGCCAGCGGCCCGTGCTGCTGCTGTCGGCGGCGGTGCATACAATCGCCGTCGCACTCTTGCTGCTGGCCGTCTACGCGAGCCCGGCAGATGCCGGAATGCCCGCCGTTCTCGCAGCTTCGCTGGCTGTGGGCGCCTCCTGTCCACAGGTAAGCCCCATGGCCCGGGTGCGCTGGATGGCACTGGCCCGCCACGACAAACGGGCGCTGGATACGGCCCTGTCCTACGAGAGCACAGCGGACGAACTGACCTTCGTGCTGGGCCCGGCACTGGTCGGCCTCCTTGCAGCCACCGTTGCCCCATGGCTGCCATTCGCGCTTGTTGTGCTCCTGACGGTCACGCTTGTTCCGGCCTTTGCGCTCCATCGAACTGTGTTCACCGTGGCGCCGATCGGCAGGAAGATGGAGCGCCGGCATCCGGCGGCTGTCGCAGCGGCGCGCAGCCGGCCGCCAGTCAACTGGCTCTATACTTCGGTCCCCGTGCTGGGCATGGTCGCCATGGGGATGTTCTTCGGGTCCACCCAGAACGCGCTGAGTGCCTTCGGGGGAACCTTCGGCGCCGCGGATTCCGCAGGACTGCTGTACGCATTGCTGGGCCTGACATCGGCGTTCGGCGCCCTGTCCGTTGCCTATTGGCCCGCCCGCTGGAATCATGCAGCGCGTTGGATCGTCTGCGGCGGGACCATGGCTGTCTTCACGGCGTTGTTGCAGTTGCCGACAGAAGTCGCGCCCATGATCCTGATCCTGCTCCTGGTGGGACTGCCGGTCGGCCCCACAATGGTCACGATTTTCAGCATCGGTACCGTAGTTGCGCCAAAGAACCGGCTCGGCACAGTAATGACCTTGCTGGCCAGCGGAGTGGTGCTCGGGAGCGCGCTCGGCTCTGCCGCTGCCGGAGCGGTGGCGGAATCGGCCGGGTACTCCGCCGCGTTCATCGTTTCCCTAGGTGCGGCGGCCGCGCTCTTCGTCCTCGGCTTCCTGGCGGCTGTCGTCCGTCGCAAGGCAACCGCCGTCGACCAGCCTTAGGTCAACGCAATTCCGCTTCAATCGCGGCGGCGGCGCGCTGCAGTGCGGCTGCAATGACCTCGGTTGATGTGTCCGTGCGAATATAGACCACCGCAACGGCGGCGGGTAGCTGTCCGGGCACATTGACGGGTACGGCGACAGAAGAGACCCCGGGGATGACTTCGTCGTGGCTCACAGCGAAGCCCATCTGCCTGGCCAGTTCCGCTTCCGGCCGGAACGGCTGGCCAGTTGACCGCTTCTCCCATTCCTCGCGCCCGATTGCAGACTGGATGGCGATCCCGGGGGCGCCTGTCGAAAACGAATGCCGGGTCCCCGGGCGCTGCACAAGCGCGGCCGCTGTGTGGCGTGGCTCCACGGTGACGAGGGTGACGGAATCGTGCTGGTCCCATACTGCTATGAACGCGGTCATCGCCAGGCCATTCGCCAGTGCAGTCAGCTCCGGCAACGCGGCGGACTGCAGGTCCCTTGACACGCCTCGAGCCAACGCTGCGAGTCCCGGGCCTGCCTGCACCCGCCCCGAGGAATCGCGCATCAGCAGGGAATGGTCCTCAAGGGTGCGCAGAATCCGATAGGCGATCGACCGGTGCACCCCGAGCGCTTCCGACAGTTCAGCGATGGTCATCGGCGCCTGCGCCTCGGCAAGGATCTCCAATGCGCGGATGCCCCGCGAGAGAGTCTGCGAATGCGCCGGACCCTTGGGCGTGGCAGGCGCTGTCTCCTTGACCGACAGGTCCGCAGGGGGCATGCGCTGGCTCATTGGTTCATCCTTCGATCGCTGTTGAGGGACAGGCACAGCAGGCTGTTCCTGTGCTCACACGAATCATTGTTCTATATCAGTACGTGATGTTCAACTATAGAACATTCTGAGTCGCGCGGACCGGGCGCAAATTCCGAAGCGCCACTGCCAGGGGGCGAGCGACGGTCATGGCATCGTGTGCATCTGGACCGCTCCTTCCTCTGCGCCGAAGCGCTCCCCTATCACTGCCACCTCCTCAAAGCTATCGTTCTTGCGCCTGCTGCCGGTTCGCCTGCGTGTGGGCACCCCTCGCCACACCCGTCTGTAGGCCGGCAGGCACGAAGGCCGCCGTTGCAGGATCGTTAGCGAAGAGGCTGTGATGGTTGTCACCGTCGTGTAATATGGCTTCAGTCACATTACCGACCGTTCTGTCGGTAATCTTCGATGGGAGGATCGGAGTCTTCATGTCAACGTCAGAAGAACTGGCAGGCAACCTGAACGCCTCTACGCGGAAAGAGGAGCGCAAGGTTCTTGCCGGAACGCTGGTCGGCACCACCATTGAGTGGTACGACTTCTTTATCTATGCGCAGGCTGCCGGCATGGTCCTGGCTTCCCTGTACTTCGCCCCGCTCGGCACCGAGAATGCCGGACTGGCACAGATTATCTCGTGGGCCTCGTTGGGTATCAGCTTCCTGTTCCGCCCTTTGGGGGCGATTGTCGCCGGCCATCTGGGCGACCGGCTCGGCCGCAAACTCATGCTTGTCTTCACCCTCATCCTGATGGGTGTCGCCACCGCCCTGATCGGCGTGCTGCCGACCTACGCCCAGATCGGCATCTGGGCGCCGATCCTGCTGGTGCTGCTCCGCATCCTGCAGGGCTTCTCCGCCGGCGGCGAATGGGGCGGCGCTGCCCTGATGTCGGTTGAACACGCCCCGCGGGACAAGCGAGGGTTCTTTGGCGCCTACCCGCAGATCGGCGTGCCGTGCGGCATGATCCTGGCCACCGGCGTGATGTGGCTGCTGACCACTGTCATGAGCGAAGAAGCCTTCCTAACCTGGGGCTGGCGCATCCCGTTCCTGTTCTCCATTGTGCTGATTGTGGTCGGCTACATGATCCGCCGCGCGGTGGATGAGAGCCCGGTCTTCAAGGAAATGCAGGAGCGCAAGAAGGAATCGGCTGCCCCGCTCGGCCTGCTGTTCAAGCACAACTGGAAGGAAGTCATCCTTACCGCCCTGATCTTCATTGCGAACAACGCGGCCGGCTACCTCCTGATCGCCTTCTTCGCCTCGTACGCGACCAAGGCGCCGGCCGACGGCGGCCTCGGCATGGACCGTTCCGCGGTGCTGCTGGCCAGTACGCTCGCGGCCTTCGGCTGGCTCGTCTTCACCATGTACGGCGGCATCCTATCGGACAAGATCGGACGCATCCGCACCTTCCAGATCGGCTACGTTTGGGTGCTGCTCTGGTCGGTTCCGATGTTCCTGCTGATCGACACCGCCAGCATCATCTGGTTTACGGTGGCTGCCTTCGTCCTGACGATCGGCCTTGGCCTCTCGTACGGTCCGCAGTCGGCCCTGTACGCCGAAATGTTCCCGGCCAACGTCCGCTACTCGGGTGTCTCGATCGGCTACGCCATCGGCGCCATCCTCGGCGGTGCCTTCGCGCCGATGATCGCTGAATTGCTGCTCGGCCGGACCGGAACGACGATCTCCATCGGCATCTACATTGCGGTGCTCTCCGTTATCTCCCTTGTGGCCGTCTCCGTAGTCAAGGAAACCAGGGGCTCCAACCTTCGGGTTGAGGAGGCGCACCAGGAGTACCTGCGCAGCCATCCCGAGGCGCGCTGACGGGGTACCAGACACAGCAAGTTCAGCAATAGGCAGCCGGGCTGCTGCGGATTCTCCTCCGCGGCAGCCCGGCTGCTGCCGTTCCCGGAAAGAAGCACGACGGCGAGGGGCGCCGGCTGTGCCAGTTGCAGCAGATGGGGCGCGGGGGGAGGGGCTGGGTGACACGCCCAGTGGGAAGATTGGCGGCGGCAACCCGAGCCGACGGCCGAGGCGGGTGCGTTTTGAGTGCTGCGAATGAAGGTGCCACTGCAGTCAAGCACATCGCATGGGTAGTTCTCCCCATCGCCCCTGTGCGGCCGTAAAGCTAGGCTGGATCCGACGGCCGCGCTTGGGAAGAAGCCGGCCGGTTCGCCCGGGTCTGAACGAGAGCCCGGAAGCGGAAAAGCCGGCGCTGCACAGCCCCCCAACCTCTGCAGCCCCGGCTTTTCTGTTTAACCGTCACAGGCGGGCCAATTGGAACGGCCCGCCTGTCCGGCGCTCGATACGGATGTGACCCGTTAGTCTTCGAAGCCGCCGTGGCCGATCCCGGCATACAGCTCCGGCCGGCTGGACTTCAAGTGCAGTCCCCAGCCCACGCCGGCAAGGCCCGGCAGCACCACAATCGCCGGCAGCAGCCACGACAGTGTGGAAAGGCCATCGGAGCCGATCAGGACATTGAAATTGACCACGATCAGGATGAACACGGCACCCAGGCTGGCAACAGCCAGGGCAGGCGCCACGAGCTTGGTCCAGGCTGAGTAGCCTTCACCGTGCTTCCGGAAGTAGCCGATCACCGCGGCCGAGATCAGCACCAGCAGCAGGACCAGCCCGAAGGCGCCGGTGTTCGTCAGCCAGGTGAAGAAGGTCAGGACCGGATAGAGCGGCCCCAGTTCCGAGCCGGTGCCCGCAATGGCGAAGACCACCAGCAGCAGCAGGGCCAGGCCGGATTGGACCAGCGAGCCGGCGACGGGGGCATGGCTGCGGGGGCTGACGTAGGCGAGCTGCCGGGGAATGACCCCCTCGCGTCCGAGCGAGAAGACGTAGCGCGCGACGGCGTTGTGGAAGGCGATCAGGGCCGCGAGCAGGCTGGTGATGAACAGGACCTGGGTGATGTCGGCGATGACCGTCCCGGCGTGCTCGGTCAGGAAGACGAACAGCAGGTCCGGGCCGAACTCCTGCGAGCGTGCAACAACCTGGCCGGGGCCGGTGGCGATCGTCGTGGCCCACGCCGAGAAGGCGTAGAAGAGCGAAATCACGGCGACCGCAATGTAAGTGGCCCGGGCGATGGAGCGCTTGGGGTCTTTGGCTTCCTCGCTGTAGATCGCGGCGGACTCGAACCCCATGAAGCCCGCGATGCTGAAGGCCAAAGCGGCGCCGACACCCGCCGTGAAAAGGTTCGACGGCGCCATGCCCGCGCCGGAGACGCCTTCCGGCTGGACTGCGAGTGCCACGATGTCGAAGACGATGACGGCCAGGAATTCCAAGCCGACCAGCACGGCGATGACCTTCACGGACAGGTCCACCTTGTTGACTCCGAGCCAGCCCACAATCGCGAAGCCGGCCAGAGCCGTCGCCCACCAGGGGATTTCGCTGCCGATCTTGCTCCCGATGAAGGACGCCGATGCGAAGCCAAAAAGGCCGTAGATGCCGATCTGCATGGCGTTGTAGGCGACGAGGGCCACCCACGCGGCTCCGACACCGGCGGCCCTTCCGAGGCCCTGGGCGATGTAGGCATAGAAGGCGCCGGCGTTGCGGATATGGGCGCTCATGGCCGAGTAGCCGACGGCGAAGAGAGCCAGGCAGGCGCCGAGGACGATAAAGGAGAGCGGGATCCCCACCACCCCGGTGACCGCGAAGTTGCTCGGCGTGCCGCCGGCGATCACGGTCAGCGGCGCAGAGGCCGCAATGATCATGAAGACCAGGGCGGGCACGCCGAGGGTGCGCTTGCTGAGGCCCTGCGCGGCTGCAGGTTGCCCCTGCTGCAAAGTGCGTTGCTGTGACATTAAAACCTCCAACGGGAGAATAAAGATGCACCGATTGTGGCAGATGTCACCTCCGCAGCAATTGCCAATAGGAGCACGGGACTTGTCTTCCCGTGCATACCTGCGGTGGGGAGGCTGGAGCCGGACAAAAAAGTGCGTACGACGGCGGTCCCGCACCTTTCGGGCGAAAG
>NZ_ANPE02000104.1 GCF_000328305.2 Arthrobacter crystallopoietes BAB-32
TCCACCCGCAGCCCCGCCAACCCGGCCCGTTCCACCCGCAGCCCCCGCAACCCGTCCTACGATGAGGAAAATTAGGCGAATTGGAGGACAGATGGGCATTGACGACGACATTGATCGGTTGGTTTCCGGGCTGGACTACCCCATGCTCATCGTCACCGCCGCTTCGGAACAGGCCGGCCGCGTCTCCCGGTCGGGCTGCCTGGTCGGGTTCGCGACCCAGTGCAGCATCAGCCCGGCACGGTTCCTGGTCTGCATCTCGAAGAACAACCACACCCACCGGGTGGCACGCGAGGCAGCGGTGCTGGCCATCCACCTGCCGGCAGCGGACCAGCGTGGCCTTGCCTCGCTCTTCGGCGAACACACCGGGGACGAAGTGGACAAGTTCGCCGAGTGCGAGTGGACGGACGGGCCCGGTGGTGTCCCGCTCCTGACTGATTGTCCACGCCGCATGGTTGCCAAGGTCCTCGACCGGTTCGACCTGGGCGACCACACCGGTTTCCTCGTCGCGCCGGTTGATGCCACTGTCTCCTCCGATGCGGCGGTGCTCCTGTCCAGCCATGTCGCAGATTTCGACGCCGGGCATTCGGCGTAGGCGCACAGCCTGGCTGCTGCCGAATCCGCAACCCGCCGTGTGGAGAACTCAAAACTGTCAGAGGGCGGCGCTAACTTGGGACCATGAGCACGAAGAACGTAACCGCCGCAGCACGCAAAGCAGTCCGCCATCCGCAGCGCGGCCGCCGCTACACCATCGAAGAACTGATGGAACTGGCGGACGGTGGGGATGCCTGGGCCATCGGCAAGGTGGACGATTGGGAGCAGCATTTCGCTCGTGACGATGCCGGCGACCTCGCCGACATCTGCCCGGACGAAGACTGCGAACACTTCGGTGAAGCCGTTACCGTCCTCTATGCAGAAGACGGCAGCGTCCTCGAAGTCGACCACGGGATCTGGGCCCACTACCCCGCTGTTGCCAAGGCCTCCTGATCATTTTCCCCTGGTCGGCTGCTGCTCCTGGCGCGGAGCGCAACTTCTAGCTTCCGAGCAGAAGCGTGTCCCAGCCGCCGTAGCCGACCGTCACGCGGGAACCGATCCTGTTGCCCGCCACCGGGTAGTGGTGCAGGTTTCCATAGCGGTCACGGGCCAGAATGCCCGGGCGGCCGTCTCCGAGATGGTCGTGAATGGCTGAGAAATGGTGCATGACCTGCCAGCCGGACCTTCCTACCACGCGCCGTGCTTCGGAGATGAACCCGGATGAGCCGTTGCCGCGGTACAGCTTCAGTTGGCCGCTGGAGGTCTTGGCTACGATGTCTGTCCTGCTGTCGGCGTCGAAGTCCAACGCGAGGATTTCCAGCGAGCCCCAGCCGGTCCCGATCTGCTTCCGCGCGCCGTGCTTGGTGCCGGAAGGATTCGGATAGTAGTACAGTCGGCCGTTGGCCGTGTTCTTGGCGATGAGGGCCGGATAGTTGTCCCCCTGTTTCCAGTCCGCCACCAGGATGTCGTAACCGGCCCAGCCGCTGCCGCCGATCACGAAGGCTGCATCGAAGCCGCCGGCGGCCCTGCCGAAGTTGACCGTCAAACGCCCGCTGCTCCACTTGGCCACGATGTCCTGAACGCCGTCGGAGTTCCAGTCGGCCACGTCAACTTCGCTGGCTCCCTGCCAGCCTGCGGAAATGTAGTCGCGGCGCCAGAGGTCCCCGCCCTGCGCGGAGGGGTAAACATAGAGGTTCCCCCACGCGTCGACGGCCGCCATATCACCCTCATGGACATCGCCCGCAGCGGAACTCTGGCCGCCGCTCGGATGCGGCGGAAGGGTGCTTCGCGTCGTCGGGTAGCCGGCAACATTGGCCACAGCGAAATACTGTCCGTACCACCCGGCCTTCGTCGTCTGCATATAGCCGATGCCGATGTCGGTAGCCTTCGGGCTCAGCACTATCGAACGGTGCACAGGCGAACTCATCCACCAGTCGACGATGGCTTTGGGCGTTTTGTTGTAGGCGATGATCTCGGTGCCGTAATCGTAGCCTGCCGGGATCTGCTTCGTGCCGTAACCCTCGCGATGGATGGTCTCCAAGCTGTACGTGCCCTTGTTGATGCGGGTGTTCTGCACCTCGGCCCACTCCTGGGCGACGTTGCCGATGCTCTGGTTCCACACAACGCGCGACAAGCCGTTGTCGGCGCGGTACTTATTGACCAGTCCCAGAATTTCCTTGACGACAGGATCGCTCGATGTCCTGGTGATCGCAGCCGCCGGGCTGAGCCCGACGAAAAGCAGAAGCAACGTGACCGCGAGCGCTGTGAATGGTTTAAGTACTTTCCCCATGGTCAGCAAGTCTAAATGCTAAGCGCCTGATATAGCACGTTTAATTCAGGAAAGTTGGCTTATTGGACGGCGCGCCGCGCATTGACGCATGACAGCCACGAGACCTGGCCGCCGTCATTGGCGTCCTGTTCCACAGCAGCCTCACAGTTTGGCCACAGTAGAGCCTTAAGGCCGGGCCCGACCGTGGATGGTAGGACGAGCAACCTTGTTAGATCCCACCGTCCGCACCATCATGTACCTACAGCTCCGGCCGCCGGTTCCGCTCCGGAATCGTCCGCTGCCGGTTCCATGAAACAACCAACCAGCGTCCAGGACGCAGACTTGGGGGAGTCGAAATGCGACGTGCAGAATCCGTTCCACAGCGTTTCCAAAACCGTCCTCATCACCGCACCCGGCTGCGGACGGTTGCGCTGTGTGCGGCACTGGTCGGCGGCGTTGCCGCATGTTCGGGCGAACCGCGGCCGCCTGTGCGCGTGGAGGCTCCGCCGGAGCCGTCTTTGGTGCAAGAGGCGGTGGAGCCCAGTGCACTGACGCGGCATCTGGAGGCGCTGCAGGCGGCGGCCGACGCGAACGGTGGGAATCGGGCCGCTGCCACCGGGGGCTACGAGGCGTCCGCGGCGTACGTGGAGGAGCAGTTGCGCGCGGCGGGGTACGAGCCGCGCCGGCAGGAGTTTAGCTACGGCCGGCGCAACCCGGTGGACACGTTCAACATCCTGGCCGACACCGGCAGCGGCTCCGGGAGTGTGCTGGTGCTCGGCGCGCACCTGGATTCGGTCGAGGAGGGGCCCGGGCTCAACGACAACGGCAGCGGGGTCGCCGCGGTGCTTGAGGTCGCGCTGCGGCTCGCCGAGGAGGGTGCCGTGCCGCGGGAGCGGATCCGGTTCGCGTTCTGGGGCGGCGAGGAGGACGGATTGCACGGCTCGGAACACTACGTCGAGGAACTCTCCCGCGCGGAGTCCGCCGCGCACGTCGCATACCTGAACGCGGATGTGGTTGGCTCGCCGAACGCGGTGGTGTTCGTATATGACGGCGACGGCTCAGACAGCGAGGAGGCCGGGCCCGAGGGATCGGGCGCCATCGAAAGAGTGTTCCTGGACATCCTGCGCGCCGAGGGGGTCGAGGCGCTGCCGTTCGGGTTCATTGGGGATTCGGACTATGACGCGTTCGTGCAAAGGGGCATCCCGGCCGGGGGCGTGTTCACAGGCGATGCGGGGACCAAGAGCGAGTCCGAGGCGCGCGTGTTCGGCGGGCAGGCCGGGTTGCAGTACGACGAGTGCTTCCACCTGGCCTGCGACACCATCAAAAATGTCGACATGGACGTGTTGGAGCAGATGACCGAAACGCTGATGAGCGCAACGGTTTCGCTCGGCGGCATCGAGGGCGGCCTCGTGAAGGGCGCGGCAACGGAGGAGGGCGCCGGCTGAGGCGCCGCGGACTCAGGCCTTGGCGAGAGCCGGTGCCTCACCGTAGGCGGTGGTGCCTGACCCGAGGTAACGCTCGATGCTGACGGGGCAGTGGCCATGCCCGCTGCCTTGCCCCCGGCGGCGGAAGTTAATGACCTGACCGGTTCTCCCGCACCCGCAGGTACCGGTCTCGACATCGCCCATGTCGTCAGTGAGGAGGAAACCGGGGTAACTGGTATTGAGAGCGTCCAGTACCGCGATCATGCCGGTGCCACCCGGAGCGAGTTCCTTGCCAATCTGGCCTGGGTCCCGGATGGAGATGTAGCACCACGGCGGAACATGCTTGCGATGCAGGTGGCATTCGACAGCGAGCATGTTCGACTCGATCATCCCGTACATGTCGCGCACGTTCCCCGGGCGCACGCCAAGCAGGTCGTGGCACCGCTCCCGAAAGCCTTCGGCGGGGATGGCCTCGGCGGTGTGCCGCTTCCAACCGCCGAGAGTGATGATCATGCTGTACGGGTCCAAGCGCACATTGATCTTCTCCTGCTCGAGGAACCGGAGGAGCCGGCCGATGAGGAACGGCGGACCGACGATGTGCCGGGTCATGTGGCCCTTCCACCGGCGCAGGTGCTCCAGGGCCTCCCTGGCGTCGAACGCCTGGTCGGCAACGAGGTATGCGTGGTGGTCGAAGACGCTGTTCAGGATGTTGAAGTCCTTGAGCAGACCCATCTCCGAGGCTTCGGCGTCCGACGGGTTCAGGAAGAGGCCCGCGCCCCCGGACAAGCTGAAGAACTCCCGGTAGGTCCCGATCAGGCCAACCAGCGCCCACGTCACCGTCTCGCTGTTGCGGCGGGCGACGGACGGGACACCGTGCGTGCCGCTCGAGCGGGTCTCGGTCTCGACGTCGGCCAGGGAGCAGGTAAGCAACACCTGGGCGTCGGGACGCTTAAACATGCCGACCGGCAACAGGGGCAGGTCTTGCAGGTCATTGATGTCGTTGATCGCAGCGGGATCGACTCCCAACGCGTCACACTGGGCACGGTAGAAGCCATTTCTGGCTTGGTGGTAGACCGCGGCGTCCCGCAGGACGTCGGTAACCGACCGTGCCCAGTCGTCCGGGGACTGGTCGTATGCCTTGGACACGTTCCCCAACATCTGCGCTAACGAGAGCATTTGTGTCACTCCTCGGTGGGTGCGAATCGATGAACGCGGTTGGGCCGCCGGGTCAGCCGTACCGACGCAATTCGGAAAAGAAGTCCTCGACCACCCGGAGCTGGCCGCTGCTGGCAAGTTCGTCGTAGACGTACTTGCCCACCGCCAGATCGAGCACGCCCAGGCCAAACGGTGAGAACACCACGGGGCGATCATCCGCCGGCGAGACCCTGCCTTCCATGACATCGGCCAAGGTGCCGTCCACGAACTCCCGGTGGCCGACCATCTGCTCCACGAGGTGGGCCGACGTCCCGGCTTTCAAGCAGTGGTCCACGTCGTCGAGGATATTGGTCGACGCCAACAGGATCTCCGGGGCCAGGTCGCGCAGGGAGACGTGCAGCACCAGCGGATTATGCGCGAACCACGTCGTTTCGTGTACGTGCGGGTGGCCAGCCACCGTGGCGAACACTACGAGGTCGCTGCTTCTGATCAGCTGCTCGGGGCCGTCGTGGACGGTCACCCGGGCCGGGGTGCCGCTGCGTTCGAGATAGCCCTTGAATCCCTGTGCGCTCTCGCCCAAGAGGTCGAACACTCCGATCTCGTCGAAGGACCAGTCAGTCGCGTTCAGGAAGGTGTGGATGTAGCGGGCAATCAGGCCGACACCGAAGAACCCGATGCGTCTGGGACGCCCGCGTCCCCGGCTGAGCCAGTCTGCAGCTGCGGCGGCCGATGCAGCCGTCCTGGAGGCACTGATTATGGAGCTCTCCATGCACGCGAAGGGGTAGCCCGTCGCCCGATCGTTGAGGATCAACACCGCTGAGGCGCGCGGGATCCCCGACGCCACATTGTCCGGGAAGCTGGAGACCCACTTGATGCCGTCAACCTCTACCTGTCCGCCGATCGAGGCGGGCAGAGCAATGATGCGGGAGGTGGGCCGGTCCGGAAAGCGCAGGAAGTAGGACGGGGGGTTCACCGAGTCTCCGGCTGCATGCACCCGGTAGGTCTGCTCGACCAGCTCGACGACTTGCTTCTCCCGCCCCTGGAGCACCTGCTGCACTTGCGCCCCGGAAATGACCGCGAAAGGTGGAACCTTTGGCTCTTCGGCCGCTGCAACTGGGGAAGTGGCGAATTCTGTCATCGTGCACCGTCCTGGGTGTGGGTGTTGAGATCGAATGCGTTGCGCGGTTCGGCCATGCCGACGAGGATCTCCCGGGGTCCCTCGTACGCCTCGCGGCTATGGGCCATGCGGATGTTGTCTACCAGCATGAGGTCCCCCGTCTCCCAGGGGGTTCGAAGAGTGTGCGCCTCGTAGATGTCGTTCAGAAGGGCGACGATGTCCTCGCCGATCGGCTCGCCGTTGCCGAAGCGGGTGTTGAACGGCAGCCCGTCGGGACCATAGACGTCCACCAGGTACTCCCGCACCTCGGGCGCGATCGTCCATTCGCTCAGGAACGCGACCTGGTTGAACCAACAGCGTTGGCCGGTCGCCGGGTGCCGGACCACGGCAGGACGCCGTTGCCGGGTGCGCAGCTCTCCGTCGGGCTGCCACTCGAACTCGATCTCGTGCGCCCGGCAATATCTCTCGACGTCGGCGCGGGCGGAGACCCCGAACGCCTCGTCGTACGAGGCGCCGATGTCCTCGTTGTAGCTGCGGGCGAGCAGCCACCCCTCGTTTTCGAACCGCCGGACGATCTCCGGTGGTATGGCGTCGAGCACGGCGCGGGCGTCCGCCACACCGGTCACCCCGCCGATGCTTGGTGCCTGTAGGCAGGCGAAGAGCATCAGTCCGGGGAACTCAAGCGCGTAGCTGAGCTCGTGGTGCATGCACATGGGCTGGTTCGCGGGCCACGTGAGGGATGAGTACACACCGTCCAAGTAAGGCTGCCTGGTGGCGAAAGCCTCCCGGTCCGGCATGAGGCCGCCTGGAGCCAACTGCTGGAAGGCCTCGGCTACTTCGGCTGGATCACGGAGGCCCAGGCCGCGGACCAGGACGGCGCCATGCTCATCCACTGCCGCACGCAGCGCGTCACGGTTCCGTTCGGCCCACCGCACGGGGTCGTGACCGTCCTCGACGGTGAGCATCGGCGTCTGGCCGGTTTGGCGTTCCACGTCGAACTGGGTCCTGGGTGAAGGAGACGACATCAGAGGTCCTTTCGTTTCACGGGTAGCGGGTGGGAGTGGCCAACCGGTCCTCCCACCGGGGCCATGGAGTCAGGCTCCGCGGCGGCTCTCGCCGGCCGCAGGGCGGGCGGAACGGCGGCGTCCGCCAGGGACGAGGCCTCGAGCAGGGTCGCCAGGTCCGCAAGGACGGGCGTCTGCATGATGTCCTTGATCGACACCGCGCGCTTGAGCACGACGGCGAGCTTCACCGCGGACAGCGAGGTCCCGCCCAGGGCAAAGAACGAGTCCTGCCCGCCGATCCGGTCCGCCGGCAGGCCGAGCACCGTCGCCCATGCCTCGGCGAGCCGCTGCTCGGTGGCCGAGAGTGCTTCCGTGCCCGTGGCGGCCTCGGGAACGACCTCGCGCGCCATGCGGGTCAGCGCCTTCCGGTCGATCTTCCCGTTGCCGGTCAGGGGCAGGCTCTCCTGCCACCTGTACGCCGATGGAACCATGTAGGCCGGCACCCGCGCGGCGATCTCGCTGCGGATTTCGTCGACCTCGAGCTGCCGGTTGCCGGAGTAGAACGCCACCAGGAACTTGGACTGCCCGGCACCCTCGCCGACGACGACGGCGCCGTCGCGGACGCCGGGAACCCGCAACAGCGCGTTCTCGATGTCGCCGATCTCGATGCGGAACCCGGAGATCTTGACCTGGTTGTCCCGCCGGCCCAGGTACTCCAGCTTGCCGTCCGGGGACCAGCGTCCGTAGTCGCCAGCGCGGTAGAGCCGCGCGCCGTCCACGTAGGGGTCGGCGGAGTACGCCTGCGCCGTCCGCTCCGGATCGTTGATGTAGCCGCGGCCCACGCACACACCGGAGAAGGCGATCTCCCCCGGCGCCCCGAGCGGCACGAGCCGCTGACGCTCGTCGAGGATGTGGATCCGGACGTTCGGGATCGGCGGGCCCAGCGGCACGGAGCCGCCCGCGGGCGCTGCATCCATCACCTCGTGGTTCGTGTCGTCCGAGGTCTCCGTCAGTCCGTAAGCGTTGACCAGTTTGACGTCCGGCATCACGTCGAACCAGCGGCGCACCAGCTCACGTTTCAGGGCCTCCCCGGTCGCCGAGACGCAGCGGAGGTGCGGCAGTGCGCGCGGTTTGCCATCCAGGTATGCCACCACCGCATCCAGGTACGACGGGACAACCTGGAAGACCGCAACGCACCCCCCTGCCACCGTGTCGACGAACCGTTCGACGTCGAGGATCCGGTCCTGCCCGACGATGAGCGTGCGGCCGCCGACGAGCAGGGCCGATACCAGCTGCCACAACGAGATGTCGAAGCACTGGGGCGCGCTCTGGGCGACGACGTCGCCGGGGCCGATCCCCAAGTCCTCGATCTTGGCGTACAGGTGGTTCACCATCCCCTCGTGTTCGCACATCGCGCCTTTCGGCTCGCCCGTGGACCCGGAGGTGAAGTAGACGTAGGCGAGCTGATCGGGGCGAATCTCCATGCCGAGGTCGTCGGCGGAGTGCCCGCTGGCCTCCACGTCCTCGAAGAGGAGCTTTACGACGGCGGGCATTCCGTCGAGTGCCTCGTCGAGCGTGGCGGTGCTGCCTTCCTCGGTCAGCACCATCCGGCATCCGGCCCGGCTGAGCGTTCTGGCAATCCTGTCGGAGGGGAAGTGCGGTTCGATCGGCAGGTACGCGCCTCCGGCCTTGAGGATGCCAATGACGGCGGCCATCCATTCCAGGTCCCGCTCAGCGACGACGGCCACGATGTCCTCCGCCTGCAGCCCCCGGGCGAGCAGGGCGCGGGCAAGCCGGTTGGCGCGGGCGTTCAGCTCCGCGTACGTCCACTCCCGCGAGTCCTGGACGGCGGCGATGCGTTCGGGATGCTGGCGGACCTGTTCCTCGAACAGCTCGTGGAAGCGGTGTTGGGGCCGGGGCCGTTCGGGCCCGGCGAGCTGCTCGAGTTGGAAGTGCCGTTCGTCCTCGCCGATCAGGTCGGCGTCGAAGGGATCCGCCTCCGGGTTCGCCACCAGGTGGCGCAGCGCGGCGAGGTGGTAGCCGGCGATGCGACGGGCGGCGCCGGCGTCCAGGACGTCCCCGCGGTGCCTCACGCGCAGCACCTCGCCGGTAGCCTCATTCCAGACGGACACACCGAGCACGATTCCCTCCGGCAGCTCGGGATCGTCGTTTCGGAGGGCGCCGAACACCACCTCGTAGCCCGGGGCAGCCGCCTCGCGACTAGCCTGCCCAGACCCAGCGTGCTCCACGCGGGCCTCGACTTGGCGGGCGCTCGCGTCGGCGATGAGGGCGCGCCAGGACGAGTGGCCGAGTTCGAAGCTGCACCGCCAGGTCCCCGCCGTGTCCTGACAGCCGGTGCTGACCTCGTTTTCTCCGGACAGGGCCTGCAGCACCCGTGCGTGGGCCGCCAGCCAGATCGAGCCGGGGGCCACCGACAGGGTCCGGGCCAGAGCCCGAACGGTCGTGCGCAGGTCCTCGGGAACCGGCAGCTCGATCCGCTCCTGACCGGTTGCGCGGTCCCGGGTCCATCTTGGGATCGTCGTCGGTGCGGCAGATGGCCGGGATGTCCGGCCGACGACCGAATCGAACGGTCCGCTGGCGGTACGGCAGGTGAGCGCGGGGCTGGAGGTCATGACAGAGGCCTTTCCAGGACGGCGGATGCTGGGGTGGCGGCACGAGCTTCGTCTGCCGGGTTGCCGCCCCAGAGGGATCCGGCAGGGAGAGTGGTTCCCTTCATCACGAAGGAGTCGGCGGCGACGACGGCACCGTCTTCGACGGTCACGCCGTAGTGGACGAGGCAGGCGACGCCGAGCGTGACGTCGTCCCCAAGGACGCTGTGGTCGGACTTGAACATCCCGTCCTCCTGGGAGTGACACTGCATCGCGGAGCCGGCATTGAGTGTGCAGCGGGAGCCGATCGTCACCAGGCCCCGCTCGGGGAACGCGCAGCCATCATCGAAGACCCGGGACCCGATCCGCACGCCCAGCAGCCGCCAGACCAGCGGCTTAAAGGGCGTCCCGTCAAGGATGTTAATGCGACGGCTCTGGATCTGCAGCTTCCAGTACCGCTCGTGCCACCAGAAGTAGGGGTTGTAGATCGAGCACAGCTGGGGTTGCAGTCCCCGGGACCGCGTCACGATGTGCTCAATGCCGATCCCCGCCAGCAAACCGACCAGGAGCATCACGACGAATGACGCGCTCAGGGCAAGAAAACCAAACTGGTCGGACAGCTCGAGGGCAACGAACAGGACCACCATCGCCAGGGACGCGTTGAACCACCGCAGAAGCATCAGGAGCGCCATAGTGCGCAGGTTGTGCCTGTTTTTGGCCGACAGATCCCGGCGGAAGTCTGCGGGGGTGGCGTGCTCCTGCGGAAGGGAATCCCGCAGGACCGAACGGGGAATCTCGAACGGCGGCGACCCGAGCAGGCCCACGTCATGGCGCACCGGTCCCTCGATAGGGACCGCCACCATGGTCGCGAGCAGGCAGTTGTCCCCGGTCTTGGCCCCTGCCGGGTAGAGAACGCCGTTGCCCAGGAAGTTGTTCGCGCCGATCGCGGCCCTACCGAGCTTGAACGACGTCGCTGAGTGGTCGGTGTTCAGGAAAGATACGGCGTCGGCGATCATCGTGCCGGTGCCAATCGCCGAAAGGAACGGGTTGTCATGCTTGAACACCGTGCCCATGTTGGAGCCGGTCTGCTGGACGTTGCCCAGATCGTACCCGATAGCCCGCACGTAGTTCACGATGTACGAACTGTCGCCGAACAAGCCTCCAAGCATGGAATTGTTGGTCAACCTAGCCACCGCCCTCGCCGCCGCGTCCCGCAGTCCGAACAGCGGGTATACGGTGTCCGGCTTCAGAACGAGGTTGAGCACCCGCGGCACGGTACTAACGAGCACCAATGCCATCACCGTTCCGCCGAAGACGGCCAGGCCGGCGAGAACAATGGCATCAGTGTAAAAGGTCCACTCGGTGAAGGCGTGCGGCTGCGACTCCAGCAACGCCGCCACGCTCGGAACCGCCAGGACGGCCAGCGTGATGACCATGCTCACCATAGTGCGGCCGAGCCCGAGCGTGCTCAGGAACTGGAACACCGCAAACCGTCCGCGGCGCCAGGGCCGGTAGGGAGTGGGCTCGACCCTAGCGAAGTTGACGTCAGTCCGCCGGCCCGGTGTACCCTGCCAGCGCTCGCCCTTAGGGACGGTTTGGCCCATATAGAGCGTGGACCGGTGCCCGAGCTGGGAACCGTCCCCCATCGTCGTGTTGATGTCCAGGACGGTGCCCTCGCTGACGGTCACATCGCGGCCCAGCGTCACCGCACCAATCTGGATGACGCCGCCGTGGGCGCGGTAGCCATTGACGATCACGTCCTTACGGATTACGGTCCCCTCCCCGATCGTGAGCAGGTCAGTGCAGACCGGCAGATGATTGGTCAGAATCGTCACGTTCCGGCCCACCTTGGCACCCATGGCCCGCAGGTAGAAGGTTGTCAGCGGGGAACCGGTCATCAACAGGAGGGGTGAGGTCCGCATCAGGGTCTTGACCAGCCAGAACCGGAAATAGGACAGGCTCCAGATACGGATTTCCTGGGGCCGGAAGCGCCCGATGATAATCCACTTCGCTGCCACCGGCAGGATGCTCAGCAGCACGAACGCTGCCCCGGCGTACGCAATCGACCGCAGGTAGATCTCCAACAAACTAGTCCCATGGCCCAACCAATGGTGGTTGCCAGGGCCAGCATCCGGGAATACCCACCCGTACCACACGACCGCGAGCCAACCAGCGAGGAGACAATAGCCGAGGTAGACGAGCATCTGCAGGACGCCGCAAGTGACGTACTCCCATGTCCGTGCGTCCATGGGTGCCGGCCTCTCCGGCACTGAAGCCGCGATCGGCGAGGGCTCCGGCAGCCGGGCTTGCTTCGAGGCGCCGTGAAGGGACGCCGTCAGGGCAGAAATATTCGGGTTGCCATAGATGTCCTTCATCGAGACGGCTGGCAGGTCCGGCTGCTTGCGCACCCGGGCGCAAAACTTCGCCATCACCAGCGAGTCCGCACCCAGGTCTTCGAAGAAGTTGGCGTCCACCGCCACGTGCTCGACGCCCAGCACTCCGGCCAGCACCTCCGCCAACCGGCCCTGCACCTGTACAGTCGCCGACGCCTCTTCCGCCGGTGCCAGGGTCGCGGCCAGCGCCGCGATCGTTGGACTCTGGTAGATGTCCTTGATCGACACTGCCGGCAGGTCCGGCTGCTTGCGCACCCGGGCGCAGAACTGCGCCATCACCAGCGAGTCCGCGCCCAGGTCATCGAAGAAGCTGGCGTCCACCGCCACGTGCTCCACGCCCAGCACGCTGGCCAGCACCTCCGTAAACCGGTCCTGCAGCTGCGCCGTCGGCGAAGCTTCTTCCACCGGTGCCAAGGCCGCGGCCAGCGCCGCGATCGACGGGTTCTGGTAGATGTCCTTGATCGACACTGCCGGCAGGTCGGGCTGCTTGCGCACCCGGGCGCAGAACTGCGCCATCACCAGCGAGTCGGCGCCCAGTTCCAAGAAGAAGTTGGCGTCCACGGGGACATCGTCCTTCTTGACCACCGATGCGAGAAGATCCGCGAGTCGGCGCTCCAGGGCAGCACCCGTACCCGTGGCCGACGTGGCCCGAGAGCTGCTCCCGGCCGGAGCCGCGGGGGTCGGAGGATTCGTCGGAGTTGTGGGACGCTGAGTCCCTTGCAGGTCGTTGACGGGCATTTTCACTGCGAGAAACTCCTGAGTGAGGCGGTAGCGACGGAATCGGTCACAGGTGTGGGCGCCTTGTGCCGTGGCCCCGGCACCGGGTCAGGCCAACGCTCCGGAGCCACGGTCAGGTGGGCGGTGGCGAGCGCTTCGGCCCCGAAGTGGTCGAGCACCCAGTCGGGGTTGTAGACGGTGTCCAGGTAGGGGCGCCCGAGGTCCGGCGAGATGGCCACCGCGCAGGCGTCCTGGACGTGGTGGTCGGCGAGCCAGGACATGGCGCCGTGGACCACGGTCCCGGTGGAGCCGCCGAGCATGAACCCGCCCGCCGCCAGGCGGTGGCAGGCGCGCACCGTATCCAGTTCCTCGACCATCACCACGTCATCGATCAACGACTCATCGAGCTGCGGCGGCCGCACGCCCATACCGAGCCCCGGGATCAGCCGGGTGGCCGGAGGGCCGCCGAAGGAGACCGATCCTACGGCGTCGACCGCGACGATCCGGACATCGGGTCGATGCTCACGGAAGTACCGTGCGCACCCCATCAGGGTTCCCGTTGTTCCGGCACCCACGAACAACACGTCCAGTTCGGTGAATTGATTGGAGATCTCGGGGGCAGTCCAGCGGTAGTGCGCTCCCCAGTTGCCGGGATTCGTGTACTGGTTAAGCCAGATGTACCGCTCGTCGGACGCGCACAGCTCCCGGACGTGGTTGAGCCGGGCGCCGAGAAAGCCGTCGACGGGATCCGGTTCAGTAACCAGGTCCACTTGTGCCCCCAGAGACTCCATGAGTTGCCGGGTCGCGGGGTTGCAGCGCGGATCGATCACGCACACGAAGCGGTATCCCTTGCTGGCGGCGATCATGCTGAGCGCAACGCCGAGGTTCCCCGAGGAGGATTCCACGAGGATGGAGCCAGGACCTATCAACCCCTCCCGCTCGGCGCTCTCGACCATCTCACGTGCGGGCTTGAGCTTGATTGAGCCGGCGAAGTTGAACCCCTCGATCTTTAGATAGAGGCGGCGGCCTAGCACCGCTTCCAGGTCGACGAACAGGCTCTGCTCGTTGAACAGGTGCGGATCCTTGATAATCGCCATGGTTTCCCTCGTTCTCCTGCCATAAGCTTGGTCAGGGTCGCTAGGGAATGGCTGGTCGGACCAGTGAGCATCGCTTTCTCCCCAAGAACCCCATGAAGCTGCAAGTTACAATGCCTTTACAGTGGACCCCCGCCCCCGTTATCGCGCCGTTATCGATACGTTAGGCCGAAACCGATCCAAGCCTCCCGCTGGGCAAACTGGGCAATGGTTGACTTTGACGCTTCGGCTGACATGGGAATGAGTTCCTCGAGGGCCAAGGTCTGGGGATACCGTATTCGTCCTCGCGGGGAAACCAGCGGCAACTGGAACCAGATGAGATGTCCGGTTCGTTGGCTGCTCCTGGCACTTGCGCAACAGTCACAGACCGGTCACAGTCACGCTGCGACAGCAACGGCCATGACTCAAACTCACCACGCTCAATGGCAGTGATTGGTGGCGCGGTTTGACCAGGACAGGCTCCGAAACGAGCAGGGTTTGACCGCGTTGGATTGGGTGGCGTCATGTTCTAGCAATGATCGGGGAATCAGCTCTTCTTTCCATCAGCCTCTTCGGTCTGGCCATGGGTTGCCAGATGTTCCTGGTGTCCGGCATGCGCGAATCCTTCATCGACGGCGGCGACGCCCGCCGTGCGGTCCATGAACCCTCCAGCCGGGGTGGGCGAGTGGTCAGTGCCGCCGTCGTCATCATGATTGCTGTCTTCAACGGGTTCGTCATCTCCGAAGTGCGGGATATTCGAGCCATCGGCTTGGCCCGCGCGTTCGATGTGTTCGACGATGCCTTCGTGGTCCGCATGACGCTGGTGCCCGCTCTGATGCAACTCATCGGCTAACACCTAGTGTGTCCGGATTGTCTATTGCGGGTCTTAGCCCAAGTCGACGTCGAAGGCAAAAATGGACCAGGCACCATGCCGATAGGGCCGCACAGGCAGTCTAAAGACAACACGGGCTGGTGGAGGACTCGTATTTGCCGCTGAGGCCAGGCCGCCGCGGACGCCCGGCTCAGTCGTGGCACCACCAGGCGCCCCGGCCCGTTTCCGTATGTGCGGAGGAGCCAACTAGGATTCAGCCGGCCGCGCGGCGGAATGACGGCCGGCGCCGCGGTCGTATGTGGGTGTTTCCGAGGTGGAGGGCGCCCGAATCGGTTCTCCGCCGTTTGTATGGGATCGCTTAGCAGAAGCTGAAGCTGATACCGGTGATCCATTGCCATCAGCTTGGAAGATCAAGTTGTGTCCTGCCTCGCGGCGGACCGATACGGAGGCGGACTGGTCCGGAGAGGGGCCGGGACGGCTGCCGGCGAGGACCAGGGTGCGGAGCCAGCCGGTGGCGGCGGCGACGATTGCTTCCAGGGGACCTTTGCCGACGGCGTTGCGCCAGAGGACGGCGGTGAGGAGGAAGACGATGACTTGGATGGTGATGGCCATGATCGGACGTGCCGGATCCAGGATCTCGGTGGCCAGGATGATCACGTGGGCGGAGTAGAGGGTCAGCGTCATCGAGCCCGCCGCGGCCAGGGGAACGGTGGTCCGGCCCAGGTACGGGACGAGAAGCAGGATGGCGCCGAGGATGGCCAGCGAGGTTCCAAGGCTGCTGAGGATGGCGAGAGGTGTGGACGTGTGCGGGGTGAGGATGGCCAGCCACCAGCCGGTGGTGGCCGGAAGGTCGTCCGAGCCCGGGGCTCCGCCGAGAACCAGGAACTGGTTGATCTGCTCCTCGTTCAGCAGCGGTGTGGCGGCGACGAGCCGCTCATAGCCTCCGCCCGGGCCCAGCAAGAGTGCCGACAGGCCCCACGCGGCGGCGGTCAGCGCGGTGCCCGCGGCGAGGAGGACGGCCCCGACCTTCCTGGACGTGAGGTCCAGGCGGCCGACCGCGAGCCCCACGCAAATATAAGCCAGCCAGGGCAGGGCCGGATAGACCCCGGTGAGCAGCATGTCGGTGAGGAAGGTTCCCGGGTTGGCGGCGGCGAGGCCGAAGGTGTATTCGCCATCGATGCGTGGCTTGTCCGGCCACCAGGCACGGACCAGTTGCATGGCCACCGGGCCGAGCACCGCGAAGACGACGGCCAGGGCGAGTAGGGTCCGCCTGCCCAGGCCCAGCAGCGGGACGGCCAGCAGGAAGAGGATCCCATAGTAGGACAGGATGACATCCAGCGGGGTTTCCGTGTAGCCCAGCAACAAGCCCATCCCCATGATCATCAGGCCGCGCAGGGCCAGAGCGGCCCGGCTCGCGGTCATCGCCCGGCCGGACGGCGGCCG
>NZ_ANPE02000103.1 GCF_000328305.2 Arthrobacter crystallopoietes BAB-32
ATGGCTCATCCGTCATGCTGGAAGTGCCTTTCCTTTCGTTGACCGATTGGGAAGCGACACGCCGGCCGGGTGGACAGACAAGACGGTAATGGGACTCTTTCGACAGGCTCCTATGAAGTCATGTCCGCCTGGCCGCCGCGTTTACGGTGGCACCGCCGGCGGACAGATCCAATCAAGGACAAGCTTGCGCTGTCAGCCAATAGTCGAGTCACACCGGCGGCACCACTCATTCCATCATTACCGCCTATAGTGGCTGCTTTGAGGGCTGTTTTGGGGCCCAAAGCAGCCACTACAGGCCAACGGATTCGGGGACGGAGCTCAGCGGCGGGACGCGGCGGAGACGGAGCTCAGCGCTGCGAGGCGGCGGGGACGGAGCTCAGCGGCGGGAGGCGGCGGCGACGTAGCGGCAGGCTTCCACGAAGGGCTCGAACAGCGCGGCGAGCTGGCCTTCGGGCGAACCGGGCTCCTCCGGGTGCCACTGCACCGCCAGCAGCCAGCCTTCGTCCGGGCGTGCCAGCTCCACCGCTTCGACCACGCCGTCGGGAGCGGTCGCAGACACGCGCAGCCTGTCGCCGAGCCGGCGGACGGCCTGGTGGTGGCCGGACTGGACGGTCACCTCCCCGGCGCCGAGGGCGTCGGCGAGCAGCGTCCCGGGCTCAACAGTCACGGTGTGCCCGATCATCGGCGGACGCTCCTGGTGAACCTTGTGCACGGAGTCCGGCCCGAGGTCCTCGATCAGCGAGCCGGCGAAGGCCACGTTGATCAGCTGCAGCCCGCGGCAGATCCCCAGCACCGGCCGGCCGTTCTCCACCGCCCCGATAACCAGGTCGATCTCGGTCTCGTCCGCCCTCGTGTCCACGCCGTGCACCGTCGGCTCGCCCGTGTTCCCGCCGTAGCGGGACGGATCCACGTCGCCGCCGCCGAGCACCAGCACCCCGTCAAAGTCCACTGCGCTGAACACGTGGCCGGAGGCGGAGTCAATAACGACGGCGTCCGCACCGACCGCGTCGAGGCCCGCCACAGCGTGCCGGGCCAGGTCCGCCAGCTCGTCGGAGAACCACTCCGGCTGCGAGGCAGCACGGTGGGCGTAGCTGACCGCGATCCGCGGCCGCCCGCCGTCGTTATTGCCCATGGCGTCCGTGCCGGGCGCTGCGGGATTCATGCCGGGTAGAGGGGGTTGTGGCCGGCGGTCACGCGCTCGGCCTCGGACACCGGGCCGGGGGCGGTGCCGTCGCCGAAGGGGCTGCCGCCGAGGCTCTCCCGGCCGTGGTCGCTGAGCCAGCTGGCCAGGTCCGGGCCCTGCGGCACGATCTGCGTGGGATTGATGTCCTCGTGCACGATGTAATAGTGCTGCTTGATCTGCACGAAGTCGATGGTGTCGCCGAAGCCGGGCGTCTGGAACAGGTCGCGGGCGTAGCCCCAGAGCGCGGGCATCTCGGCCAGCTTGTTCCGGTTGCACTTGAAGTGGCCGTGGTAGACCGGATCGAAGCGGGCCAGCGTGGTGAATAGCCGGACGTCGGCTTCGGTGATGGTGTCGCCCATCAGGTAGCGGCGGGTGCTGAGCCGCTCCTCGAGCCAGTCCATCGCGGTCCAGAGCCGGTCGTAGGCCTTGTCGTACGCCTCTTGCGAGCCGGCGAAGCCGCAGCGGTAGACGCCGTTGTTGACCTCGGTGAAGACGCGCTTGTTAACTGCGGCCATTTCCTCGCGCAGGTGCTCGGGGTACAGGTCCGGGGCGCCTTCGCGATGGTATTCGGTCCACTCGGTGGCGAAGTCCAGCGTGATCTGCGGAAAGTTGTTCGTGACGACGGCGCCGGAGGCCACCTCCACGATGGCCGGAACGGTGATGCCGCGGGGATAGTTCGGGAAGCGCTTGAAGTAGGCCTCCTGCAAACGTTCGATGCCCAGCACAGGGTCCTTGCCGCCGTCGTCAAGGTCGAAGGTCCAGCTGCGAACATCATGGGTGGGGCCGGGCATGCCGAGGGAAATTACGTCCTCAAGCCCGAGCAGCCGGCGCACGATGATGGTCCGGTTGGCCCACGGGCAGGCGCGGGCGGCAACCAGGCGGTAGCGGCCGGGCTCCACCGGCCAGCGGCCCTCGTTCGGGTTGTCGCCGCCGCGGACGATCCGGTCCTCGATGTAGTGGGTGTCCCGGTTGAACTCTTCGCCGGTGTGTACATAGGCGCCCTTGGTGCTGTAGTCGGTGGTCGCTTCACTGGTTTGGCTCATGCCTTCAGCCTATCGCCGTTGGCTGACAGTCTGCCCCGGAAGGGCGCGATTCCGGCACGCCGGGGCTTGGCCGGCCTCGGCCGCAAATGTGATCCGGGTCGCTAGAGTGGGCCACGTTGGGGACCCTTGTCCGCGGTGCCGGCGGCTTCGCCGGCCACACTCGCACCTAAAGGAGATTCTCCATGTCCACGGTTGACCAGAAGGGCCGGCGCAATCCCGTTGCAGCAGCCATGCGGCCGATCAACAATCTGGTGGAGCGCTTCATACCGAGCGCACTCGTCTTCGCTATCATCCTGACCCTCATCGTGGCGGTCCTGGCGCTCGTGCTGACCGGCGCCGGACCGGTCGAGGTGGTCAAGGGCTGGGGCGACGGGCTGGCGGGCCTGCTGGCCTTCATGACCCAGATGGCCCTGATCCTGCTACTGGGCCACATGCTCGCCAATACCCGCCCGGTCCGGAAGCTGCTGGCCTTCCTGGCCGGCCTGCCCCGCAGTCCTGTCCAGGCCTACGTCTTCGTATTCCTTGTGGCCGCCATCGCGTCGCTGATCACCTGGGGCCTGGGGCTGGTGGTCGGTGCGCTGCTGGCCAAGGAAGTGGCCGCCCAGCTGCGGGCCAAGGGCGTGCGGCTGCACTTCCCCATGCTGGTCGCCGCGGGCTTCTCCGGCTTCGTGGTCTGGCACATGGGCTACTCCGGCTCCGGCCCGCTCACTGCGGCCACCGAAGGTTCCTTCATTGCCGAGCAACTGGGCGGCACCATCCCGATCAGCGAGACCACGTTCTCCCCATGGAACATGCTGGCAGCGGTGGCCACAGTGATCGTCGTCGGCCTGGCGCTGGCTGCGGTAGCGCCGCGCGGTGACGACAAGATCATTGAACTCGAAAAGGATGCCCGGGACGCCGGCGTCGAAATCGAGGAAGACGTGGTCACACCTGCCGACCGGCTGGACGCCAGCCGCATCCTGACGGCCGTGGTGGGACTGGCACTCGCGGCCTACCTCGTGATCCACTTCGCACAGGGCGGGACGCTGACGCTCGACATCGTGAACTGGTCCTTCCTGGCGCTGGTCTTCCTGCTGGTCCGCAACCCGTTCGAGCTGATCGCGCTGACGAAGAACGCCGCCGCCAACGTGGGCGACATCCTGCTGCAGTTCCCGCTCTACGCCGGCATCCTCGGCATCATGACCGCCTCCGGGCTCGTCGCCGTCTTCTCGGACTGGTTCGTCAGCATTTCCACGCCGCAGACCTTCGGCGTGCTGGCGCTGCTCTCCGCCGGCCTGGTCAACTTCTTCGTGCCCTCCGGCGGCGGGCAGTTCGCCGTGCAGGCGCCGATCATGCTGGACGCCGCGGACCGGCTGGGCGTGGATCCGTCCGTGCCCATCATGGCCGTCTCCTACGGGGACCAGTGGACCAACATGATCCAGCCTTTCTGGGCGCTGCCGCTGCTGGCCATCGCCGGCCTCAAGATGCGTGACATCCTCGGCTACACCACGGTCACGCTGCTCGCCTCCGGGCTGGTCTTCGCCGTCACCCTGCTGATTGTCGGAGCCGGTTAGCCCCAGCCGGCGGCCGGCGGTCAGGCGAGTGCAAGGGCCCCGGTCCGCGGTGTTCCATCGTAGCCGCCCTCCGGAACGTCCAGCCCGAAGAGGGCGGCCACAGTCGGAGCCACATCCACCGTCCGCGCGGGCTCGGAGGACACCCCGGCGAGCACAGAGGGACTGCCGCCGCCGATGAAGAACGGGATCGGCTCAGTCGCCGGATGCCCGTGGTTGCCGGGAATCGGGTTCGAGAGAATGTAGGGGTCCGAGAAGCGCCACCCCGCCCGGCAGTACACGGCGAGGTCGCCGGCTTCCGGGCCGAGCCGCAGTTCGGCCGGAGGGTGCACGGACAGCACCCCGGGGTGGGCGGCTACCACTGCGGCCAGCCGCGCCACGGACTCCTCGCGCGCAGCTGCGTCCCCGGTCCAGTACAGCAGGTCCGCCCCGCCGTTCTGGGCGATCTGCACATTCCGCCGAAGTTCCGGGTGCAGCCACAGCTGGTTGTCGATGCTGATCACGTTGGTGGGCAGGGACCAGTCCATCGAATGGTCGGCCAGCACCATGACCACGCTGTTCTCCCAGGTCCCGCGCGCCTTCAGGTGCCGAATGAAGCGGCCCACCTGCAGGTCCGTCGAGGCAAGGGCGGCGGTCCGCGCGGCCTGCAAGGTGGTCCCCGTCAGGTCGGAATGGCCCATCCGGTCGACGTCCCCGAGGTTGGTGAACACCAGGTCCGGATCCGCCGAGTCCACCATGCCGATCAGGGCGTCCACGGTGGAGGCGTCGGGCGCATGGCCGGACACGGGAACGATCGGCGCCGGCTCCCACCGGTAAGTCGCCCGGTCGCCGAAGATACCGTACAGGTACTCCTTGCTGAGCACCGTTCCGGTGGTGAAGCCGGCAGCGTTGAGCCGTTCCAGCAGCGTTACTGCCCGCAGGTCCGACGGCCGGTCCAGCCTGCGCACCGCCCCCTCGGCCCGGTCATAGACCGAGTTGGCCGGCACTCCGGTCCGGTCGGGGCGCAGGCCGGTCATCATCATGACGTGGTTCGGGATCGTCTCCATGATGGGAAGGGACCGCGCCGCCGGAAAGTTGGCACCGCCGTCGCGCATTGCCGCCAGGTTCGGCGTGAGCGCCGCGGTGATCTCGTCGGGCCGGCAGCCGTCCACTACCAGCACGTAGACCTTGGGTTTGGGAAGGTCCCCGGACCCGGCGCCTCCGTTCCTGCCGGGCGCGGCCCAGCCGGCACCCGGGGCAGCGGAAAGCACGACGGCGGCGCCCGAGGCCGCGGCCAGCTTCAGGAAGCTTCGGCGGCCAGTGCGCCCGCTGGTCTGCGCGCCGCTCATGAAAGGATCCCTCCGCTGGCGGGGCGGACCTTCTGGGTGCCGGCAGCGACGGTCCAGGACGCCGTTCGGCTGGTCGCCGAGGCGGGATCCGTCCGGTCCGCCAACCGGTACCAGTCCATCCTCACCTCGGCTGGCGTCACCTCCAGCACCGAGAAGCCGTGCGAATCGAAATCCAGGTACTTGACGTGCGGGTTCAGCGTCCGGATACCGGACTCGACCGTCAGCGACGCGGTGCGCTCGGGCACCCGAAGGATGTCGTCCAGATTGTCGCTGGTCACGGACGTGCACACGAGCTCCGTAGCGGCGGACCGGCCGTTCAAGGGGTAGGTCAGCGGGTCGACGGGCAGGTCGCAGGCCCAGCCGGAGTGGATGTCCCCGGTCAGGAAGACGGTGTCGGTCACAGCGTTGTCCCGCAGGTGCCTCAGGACCTGGTTCCGGTCCGCAACATAGCCGTCCCACTGGTCCACGTTGTAGGGAACGCCGTCGATATTGCGGTCCCCCAGCAGTTCGCTCAGCGCGTGCATTTCCTGCGTGTTCAGGGTGGACGGAAAGCGCACCGGCGTGATCATGACCGGATTCCCCACCAGCTTCCACTGCGGCGCATCATTGCTGAGTCCGGCCAGCAGCCAGTCCATCTGCTCGGCGCCGGTGATCGTTCGGTCCGGATCGTCGATCGCCGGAGCCAACTGGCTGTCAGCCTGCTGGCTCCGATACGAGCGCAGGTCCAGCATCGACAGGCTGGCCAGTGAACCGAACTCCAGCCTGCGGTACAGCTGTCCTCCGGGCTCATAGCGGACCGGCATCCACTCCGCGTAGGCCTGCTGCGCGAAGCCGGAGCGCTCCTGCCAGGTCCCCTCGGCCGGCTCGGTATGGTTCTGCGCGCCGCCGGACCAGGCATCGTTGGCGGACTCGTGGTCGTCCCAGGTAACCACGAACGGTGCCGCGGCGTGCAGGGCCTGCAGGTCCGGATCCGACTTGTACTGCGCGTGCCGGCGGCGGTAGTGCGCCAGCGTGGTCATTTCGACGGCGGGATCTTGGGCACGTACGACGACGTCACGCGCCTGGTACTCGCCGGGGGCGTATTCGTAGAGGTAGTCGCCCAAATGCAGCACCAGGTCCAGGTCGCCGCGGTCGGCCAGGTGCCGGTAGGCCGCGAAGTAGCCGGCCTGGTAGTTGGCGCACGAGACCACACCCATCCGCAGCCGGTCCACTGCTGCGCCAGCTGCCGGAGCAGTGCGGGTCCGGCCAACAGACGAGTATTCCTGGCCGAACCTGAAGCGGTACCAATAGGTCGTGGCCGGCTCCAGCCCGGCGGCCACGACCTTGACAGTGTGGTCCCGCCAGGCGCCGGTCTCCGCCCAGCCTTGTCCGACGAGCCCGGTGAAGTCTGCGTTTCGTGACACTTCCCAGCGGACCCGGGAATCGGCACCCGCACCGGAGCCCGGCATGGCCGAGTCGGCAGGCGTCAGCCTCGTCCAGAGCAGCACGGAATGCGGGTAGGGATCTCCGGAGGCAACGCCGTGCCGGAAGAATCCGGCGGCGGCAGCCTGGGCCGGGGTGCCGGTGGCCAGCAAGCCAGGCAGGGTCGCCGCGGCGGCAAAGACACCGGCGGAACGCAGCAGTTGGCGGCGTGGCAGTACAGTGCCCGAAGGACCGGGCGGCGGGAAGGAGCGGGAAGCAGTCACTCGCAGTATTCAACCCTACCGCCGGGTAATAAAACCTCGGAACCCGGGGCACTTCACCGGCATTTCCCCAAACCTTCGCCGGTTCTTCACGGACGGGGTCGCACGCCAGCCCTCCGCCGCAGCCGTCCCGGCTTCGAACCGAACCGACCCCGGGCTTGCACCCGCCCAGGCTCACGTCGGCAAACCGGCTCAGGCGGCAAAGGCGAACCTGTCCCGCCCGACAAACAGGCCGGTAACCGCTTGCGTGGCTGAAGTGGCGCACAGCAGCGCCAGCGAGGCGAACCAGCCGCCGCTGGCACCGTACAGTGCCCCGAACAGCGGCGGTCCGGCGGCCGCCAGCAGGTAGCCGACGGACTGGGCCATGCCGGAGAGCGCGCTGGCTTCGCGGTGCGTGCGCGTCCGCAGCCCGAACAGCGCCAGCGCGGTGACCAGCGAGCTGCCGCAGCCGAACCCGGCGAGCAGCACCCAGAAGAGCATGGCGCCGGGCAGCAGCATCATCCCGATCACGGCTCCGGCCACCAGCACCGGCGGCAGGGCGGCCGGGAACCGCTGGTCCGGCCCGCGCAGGAGCAGCGGGGTCAGCAGGCTGGCGACGACGCCGATCAGCTGGAACATCATCAAATCCCAGCCCGAGGCCACCTCGCCGCGCCCGTAGAACCGCTCGATCGTCGGCAGCCAGGTAATGCAGATGTAGAAGACCATGGACTGCAGCCCCATGTAGAGCGTGACCTGCCAGGCGACGCCCGATTTCCAGACCGAGCCGCGGACCGGAGCCGGCCCGGTGGTGCCGCGGCGGGCAGCCAGCCCGTGCCGGTCGCTGCGCAGCCTCGGCAGCCACAGCAGCAGCGCCGGAACCGACAGCACAATGTAGGCCGCCAAGGCGAACCGCCAGCCTGCTGCTCCGCCGTCGAACTCCACCAACGACAAGGGAACGGACAGACCGGCGCCCAGGGATGCCACGCCTCCCAGCACCGCGGAATAGGCCCCGGTGAGCGAAGCCATGCGCTCCGGGAAGTCCCGCTTGAGGATCGCCGGCAGCAGCACGTTTCAGACCGCGATCGCCGAGCCGATGATGAACGTCCCGGTCCATAGGAACGCGATGCTCCCCGGAGCCGGGCGCAGCAACGTGCCGGCGGCGAGCACCAGGAGTGCGGCGAAGACGGTCCGCTCCACGCCGAACTTCTCGCTCAGCCCGTGGGCCAGCGGCGACACCGCGCCGAAGGCCAGCAGCGGAACGGCAGCCAGCAGGCCCAACGCCGCGGCGCCCAGTCCGGTATCGGCACCGATCTGGTCCAGCAACGGGCCGACGGCGGTGAGTACCGGCCGCAGGTTGGCGGCGACGACCAGGACGCCCGCAATCAGCAGGGCGCCCGACGCCGCACGCCGGGTTCCCCTCGCAGACTCCGCCACCGGGCCCTCCCTCTTTTGCGTGGCTCCACCCTATGCCAACCTCCGCACCTGCGTGCGCTGCGCGGGAGGTGCCTGCGGGCACGGCAAAGGGGACGCCCCCGCGCCGCCAATTGGCGTACGGGGACGTCCCCTTCAAGCGGCAGGGCCGCTCAACCGGCAGCGCTGCTAAACCGGCAGGGCCGCTAAACCGGCAGCGCCGCGGATCAGCTGGCGTCGGCGGCGTCCGCACCTTCGGCCAGCATCGGCAGGAAGGTATCCAGCGCCCACGGCAGGCTCAGCGGCGAGGCCGCGGAGATGGACAGTGTCAGGGTGTTGTCCGAATCGGCCACCAGCGCGCCGTTTTCGACGGCGGGAATCTGGCCGAGCAGCGGATCGTCCAGGACCTGCTGCTTGGTCTTGGCATCGGGCACCCACGTCACGAAGACGTCGGATTCGAGCTCGTTGGCCTTCTCCGCGGACCACGGGATGAAGAATTCCTTCGAATCCCCGGTGGCTTCGGTGACCACGTCGGCCTGCTTCATCCCGATGCTGTTCAGGAACTTCGGCCGGTTGTCGTTCGCCGTGTAGACGTTCACTCCGTCGCTGGCGGCCGGCTCGAGGTTGCCGTAGATGAAGGTCTTGCCGGCAAGCTGCGGGTACTCGGCGGCCTTGGTCTTGATGGTTTCCTCGGTGCTGGCGATCAGCTCCTCGGCCTCGGCGCTCTTGCCCAGCGCCTTGCCGATCATCTCGGTCGAGGTCTGCCAGTCGGTGCCGTAGGCCGTGTCCGGGAACGCGACCACCGGGGCGATCTTGGAGAGCGTGTCGTAGTCCTCCTGGGTCAGGCCGGAGTAGGCGGCCAGGATGACGTCCGGCGTCAGCGCCGCGATTTCGTCAAACGCGATGCCGTCCGCCTCCGAGTACTGTGCGGGCGCATTCTCCGAGCCGATGGCGGCGCCAAGCTCCTCCAGCTTGGCGTCCTTCCAGGGCGTGGAACCGTTTTCGTTGCCGCCCCACTCCACCTTGGGCATGCCAACAGGAACGACGCCGAGGGCCAAGGAAACGTCGTCGTTCACCCAGGAGACGGTCGCCACGCGTTCGGGCTGCTCCTCGATCACGGTTTCGCCGTAGGCGTGCTCAATGGTGACGGGGAAGGCATCGTTGGATGCCGCGGCCGTCCCGCCGCCGGAGGAGCCGCCCGCGGGTCCGGTGGAACAGGCAGTAAGGGACATCAGGACGACGGCGGCGGCCGCAGCCACCCCGCGCAGTCGGGAAAGGGCCAACGGTGGCCTCCTTGGTCAGGTGACAGAAACAGAAGTAAGGGTAGCCTAGGCTCAGCAGGATTACGGAAAGATTATGTTGCGTATTTAGTTCTGTGACGCCGCTTACCCGCTCGCGCGACGCCTGAGGCGCGCCATGCTCACGAACTCTCCTCCGCCGTCGTTCTTAAGGGAGAAAATGGAACGGGATTGAGGAGCATCATGAGCCGCACGCACAGCACCATGGCCACGCCGATCGGCGAGTTGACCCTCGTCGCCGAGGAGGGGGCGCTCACGGCCATCTACTTTCCCTCGCACAAGCGCCTGCCGGACGCCGCTGCCTTCGGTGAACGCACCGACGAAGGATTCGGCGAGGCCAAGCGGCAGCTGTGCGAATACTTCGCCGGCGAGCGCCGCGAGTTCAGCCTCCCGCTGGCGCCGAAGGGCGACGCCTTCCAGCTCAAGGTCTGGGAACTGCTCCGTGCCATACCCTACGGTCAAACCCGCTCGTACGGGCAGCTGGCGGCGGCCCTGGGCGACCCGCATTTGGCGCAGGCGGTCGGCAACGCCAACGGCCGGAACCCGCTGTCGATCGTGGTGCCCTGCCACCGGGTGGTCGGCGCCGACGGCTCGTTGACAGGCTATGCCGGCGGGCTGGAGCGCAAGCGGTTCCTGCTGGAGCTGGAGGAACCGGCGGAAACCAAGGCCGGGCGGCTTTTCTAGCTGACAGTGGCGCATGCCACAATGAGGACGGGTGCCCCGGTGCCAGCCGCGGGCATCCAAAGGGCGGCGAGGATGCCGTTCAGTGACGATGTGCTGCCGCTAAGGAGAAGACGTGACCATACTTGTCGCCTACGCCCCGCGCCCCGAAGGCCGCGCCGCCCTCGCCAAGGGCATCCAGATGGCCACCGCCCAGAACGAGAAGCTCGTGGTCGTCAATGCCAGCCCCGGCGGCCCGCACAAGGATCCGGCCCTCGCGGACAGCCATGACACCGAGTGGGTCCGGCGTGAAATGGCCGCCTCGGGCCTCGAGACGGAGTTCAAGCAGTTTGTCCCGCGGCAAGGACGCCGTGGAGGAGATCCAGGAGCTGGCCGAAAGCCTGCCCGCCTCGCTGCTGGTCATCGGGCTGCGGAAGCGGACGCCCGTGGGCAAGCTCATCATGGGCAGCACGGCCCAGGAGATCCTCCTGACCGTGGACTGCCCCGTGCTGGCGGTGAAAGCTCGCTAGATGCGGCTCCCGGTCACGGGCCCCTTCGACGGGACAGCGCTCCTGGCGGCCCTCGCCGCGCATGCCGTCCCGGGGCTCGAGGAGGTGGACACCTTCGCCGGGACCTGCACCCGCCTGTTCGACTCCCCTGCTGGCCCGCTCGCCGGCTCCGTCCGGATCGAGCCGGATGGAGTGCAGCTGGACCTGGACACCGGAGACGCTTCTGCCATCAGCACCATTACGACGGCGGTGCGGCGCTGGCTCGACCTCGATCTGGAACCTTACCGTGTGGTGACGGCGCTGGGAGCGGATCCGCTGGTCGGCCCGTTGGTCGCCGCCCGGCCGGGGCTGCGCATCCCCGGCTACCTGGACGGCTTCGAAGGCGCCGTCTGCACCGTCCTTGGCCAGCAGGTCTCGCTGCCGGCCGCACGGACCTTCGCCGGACGGCTCGTTGCGGCGTTCGGGACCGGCCACCCCTCCGGGCTGCGCAGTTTCCCCGCTCCCGAGCGGCTCGCTGCCGCCGGACCCGACGCCATCCAAGCCGCCGTCGGCCTGACCGGCGCCCGTGCGCGGACCGTGCAGGCCCTGGCCGAAGCATGCGCCGACGGCCTCGCGATCTCACCGGACGCCGACCACGCCCTGATCCGCCGGCAGCTGCTCCGGCTCCCCGGCATCGGCCCCTGGACGGCCGATTACCTCGCCATGCGGGCCCTGCACGACCGCAACGCCTTCCCGGAAGGCGACCTCGTGCTGCGGCGGGCCCTCGGCGCGAGCTCGCTCAAGGAAGTGCGCGCGCACGGCAGCTCGTGGACGCCGCTGCGCGCCTACGCCGTCTTCCACCTCTGGACGGACCACGCCTACATCCCCTGAGCGCCGGATGGGCGGCGCCGAAGCGCTGGACTGCCGGGTCTTCAGTGCGGGCTCAGGCGGCTTTCGCTCCGGCCCCGGCCAGCTCGATCCGCTGGAGCAGTCCGGCCGGCAGCTCGATCCCCGAGGCGCCAAGGTTCGTCTGCAGGTGCTCCGGCCGCACAGTGCCGACGACGGCGCTGGTGACGTTCGGATTGTTGAGCACGTAGGCCAGGGCGATCTCGCTGGCCTTCAGCCCCTCGACGTCGTTGATGAAGCGGAACTTCCGGCCCTGGATGAACTTGTGCCGGTGGTTCTTCAGCGCCCGCAGCAGGTACCAGACGTCGCTCGGCGCGGTGATCTTGAAAATGTCCCGCGAATACAAGGTCTGGGCCAGCGGCGACTTGACCATGATGCCCGTCCCCGCCGCGCCGGCGGCCTCGATAACCGGAGCGAGCGAGCGGTCCACCAGGTTGTACTCGACCATCAGGCAGTCGAATATGCCGAGCTTCAAGGCGCGCTTCGCTCCGCCCAGGCCGGTGGATACGCCGAGCGCACCGACCATGCCCTTGTCCTTGAGCTTGAGGACGGCCTCGACGGCCGGATCGGCAGGGTTCGGGTAGCCGTGGAAATGCAGCAGCGGCAGATGGTCCAGCTGCAGCCGGCGCAGGCTCTCCTGCAGGCTCCGCTCCATCGACTGGGGTGAGAAGTCCTTCACGTTGCGCCCGTCGGACCAGAGCGAGCCGACCTTGGTGGAGATGACCAGGTCCTGGGCGCGGCCCTTCAAAATCCGGCCCAGCCGCTCTTCCGCGTTGCCGCGGCTGTAGTTGGGGCCGGTGTCGAACAGGTTCACCCCGCCGTCGAGCGCCTGTTCCACCAGCCGGGCCGCCTGCCGTTCGTCGAAGGCCTTCATGCCCCAGTAGCCACCGGCCCCGAAGCTGATTTCCGATACCGACAGTCCGGACTTCCCGAGCGCCCGCTGCTTCATCACTCTCCCTCGCTGGCCGGAACCGCCCGTTGCGGCCTTTGCCAGCTTAGGGCACCGGCGATTCCCCGGGCGGCAGGCGCGCTGCCGCCGGAGGCCTACGCAGTCCTCCGCTGGACAGGCCTCAGCCCTTGCTGCCGGTGGTGGCGATGCCGCGGACAAAGTGCTTCTGGCCCAGGAAGAACAGGATGATCATGGGCACGGTGGTGATCACGCTGGCCGTCACCACGATCTCCCAGTGCCAGTTTCCGCCGAACCCGAACTGGTCCAGCAGCGCCTTCAGCCCCCGCGGAATCGTGAAGGTGGAGGAATCGCGCAGATAGATCAGCGGACGCATCAGGTCCGTCCAGGCCGCCTGGAACTCAAAGAGCAGGGTCACCACCAGCGCCGGCTTGCACAGCGGCATGGCGATCCGGGTGAACAGGTGCCAGTTGTTGGCCCCGTCCATCCTGGCGGCTTCGAACAGCTCGCGCGGCAGCCCGAGGAAGAACTGGCGCAGCAGGAAGATGTAGAACGCGCTGCCGAAAAGGTTGCCGGCCCACAGCGGAGTCAGCGTCCCCACCTGGCCCAGCCCGTTCCAGATCAGGAAGGTCGGGATCATGGTCACCGCCCCGGGCAGCATCATTGTCGCGAGCACCAGCCCGAACAGCAGGTCCCGCCCGCGGAACCGGAAGTAGGCGAAACCCCACGCCACCATGGCACTCGACAGCGTCACCAGCACGGCGGACAGCACGGTAACGACGGCGGTGTTCCCCAGCCAGAGGGCGAGCGGGGCTTCCTGCCACACCGTCAGGTAGTTCTCGAAGGTGAAGGTCTCCGGGATGAGCTTGTTGTCGAAGACATCGGACCGCGGCTTGAACGACGCGCTCACCAGCCACAGCAGCGGATAGGTGAACATGACCGTGGCCAGGCCCAGGCCGGCCCAGGTCAGGATGCGGGCCAGCGGATTACCGCGCCGGCGCCGCGGCGGCCGGGTGCGTGGGCGCTCCTTGGCAAGATCCGACGGCGGCAGCGCCACCGCCCGTTCCAGCTGGGTCTCAGCCATTGCCGTCTCCCTCGTAGTAGACCATCCGCCGGCCGACGACCATCTGGATGATCGTCACGACCAGCACGATCACGAACAGCAGCCAGGCCATCGCCGAGGCGTAGCCCATGTGCAGGAACTCGAAGGCCTGCTGGAACAGGTAGATGGCGTAGAACAGGGCCGCATCGTTCGAGTAGGTCGAATTCCCGGAGCCGAAGTAGGCCGTGTAGGCCTCGGTGAAGGTCTGGAAAGCGGCGATGGTGTTGACGATGGTCAGGAAGAACAGGCTGCCGCTGATCATCGGAAGCGTGATCCGCCACGTGGTCTGCCAGCTGTTCGCTCCGTCCACGCGCGCCGAATCGTAGAGTTCCTGCGGCACGTTCTGCAGCGCGGCGAGGAGGATGATGGTGGAGGCGCCCAGCGTCCAGAGGCTCATGATGATCAGGCCCGGCTGGATCCAGGCCGGATCCGTGGTCCAGGACGGGCCGGGTATCCCGAACCAGCCCAGCACACCGTTGACCAAGCCGTTCTGCCCGTTGAACAACAGCAGCAGCAGGATGCCGATTGCCACAGGCGGCGTCATCTTGGGGAGGTAGAACACCGTGCGGAAGAACCCGCTGGCCCGCCCGGTCACCCGGTTGAGCAGCATGGCCAGCAGCAGCGACACGATGATGTGCACCGGAACGGAAAACACCGTGTAGATGAAGGTGTTCCACAGCGCCAGCCGGATCTTCGGGTCCTCCAGCATCTGCCCGTAGTTCTCCAGGCCGATGAAGTTGGGATCGTTGATCACGTCGTAGTCGGTCAGCGACAAATAGCCGCTGTAGAGCACCGGCCAGAGCGTGAACACCAGGAAGCCGAGGATCCAAGGGCTGATGAACAGCAGCGCCGCCCGCAGGTTCCGCCGGCGGTTGCGCCGCTGTTGGGGCCGCAGTTCCTGGTCAGTGCGGCTGCGGCCGAGCGGGAGGACACTCATTGCTTACTCCCGCTGGTCCCACTGCTCCCACGCCGCGTCGAGGGCCTGTTGGGCTTCCTGCTGCGCCTGCTGGAGGGATTCGGCCGGTTCGGCCTGGCCATTGAGCACACGGTTGACGGCATCCAGCCAGGCCGTCTTGAACTCTGCGTCCGCGGGGTTGGCGGGCAGCGAGAACGAGTTCTCGTTGGCCTCATAGGAGGCGTTGATGGCGTCGTCCCACTTCGCCTCGTCCACCGGCTTCACGAACTCGGACCGGATCTGCTCATCCGCGGTCGCGTTGCCGGTAAAGAGCCCCGTGAACGGCTTTCCTTCCTCGGCGCGCACGTCCGCGCGAGCCTTGGCCGCGGCCATCCACGTGTCGGTCTGCGTCATCGTCTTGATGAACCGGCAGGCCGCCTCGGGGTTGGCACTGCCGGACGGGATGGCCCAGGCGGATCCGCTGGCGAAGCTCAGCGGCGTCCCGTCCTTGGCCTTGAACGGGGTGAAAGCCAGCGAAGCATCCGGCGACACGTCGTTGAGGATGTTGATGTACCACTGCTCCATCGGCATGGCTCCCAGGCTGTTGCTGGCGAACTGGTTGCCGGCTCCGAAGAAGTCCGCTGAATCGCGGAACGATTTCACGGCGCTGAAGCCGCCCTGCTCTTCGTAGATTCCGACGGCGAATTCCAGTGCTTCGACCACCTTGGGGTCATCCAGCTGCGCGGTCCGGCCGTTCGCCGAAATCAGGTCGGCACCGTTTGCTTTGGCCCAGAGCGGCAGGAATTCAGGCAGTTTGCTGTCGTAGCCGATGACGGACAGCTTGCCGCCGTCGTCCTTGGCCAGTTTTGCCGACGCCGCTGCGAGGCTGTCCCAATTCGAACCGTCCAGCTCCTCCAGCCCCACGCCGGCATCCTCCAGCAGCCCGGCATTGGCCATGACCACCTGCACCTGGTTGAACTCCGGAATGCCATAGACCTGGTCCTCCAAGGTCACCTGTGCGATCGCGGGCTCGCGGAAATCACCGATGGAGATGCCTTCGCCCTCGATGCAGCGGTCGAGGGGAATGATGGCCCCGCGGGAAGCAAAAGTGCCCAGCTGGTCGCGGTTGGCATAGATCAGTTCGGGCGGCTCTCCGGTGGCGACGGCGGAGAGGAACTGCTGGATGTCCAGATCCCCCTCCACCAGGCTGATGTCCACCTCAGGCAGGGCCTCCTTGGCGAGGTCCAGCCGGGTCTCGGCGATCTCGTCGTTCGTGCCGAAGCCCATGACGCTCAAGGCCCCCGCGACCTCGGCCTCCGGATCGAACTCGGCCTCGCTGGCTGTATCGGAGCCGCCGGTCCCGGTGGCGCAGGCCGTCAGCAGCAGTGCTGACGCGGCAACGGAAAGGATGGCTGCGGACGGTCTTCTGGACATCGGTGTCTCCCCTTCGAGAACGGTGCGGTGACTGGACGGGCTAGAGCCCGTAGTGGCTGGCGAGCATCGCTTCCTGCTCGGCGGAGAGGCCCTCTTCTGGATCCGCGTCGATCTCGGGCGAGTCCTTGATGGTTTCGTCGTCGTAGGCGACGAACACGTCCGTGCCCTCCACCCGCGCTCCGGCCATCGGAACGAAGCGCGGCTTGGTTTCCAGCAGGCCCAGGGCCACTGTGATCCACGTGATCCTGCCCGTGTCCCTGTCGCGGTGCACCTGGCCGACGAACCCCAGTTTGCGGCCTTCGCTGTCCCAGGCGGTGGCTTCCTGCAACTCGTGGATGTCCTGGCTCATTCGAATGCTCCTTCGGTCAGTGGCGGACGCCTTCCGAACTGGAAAGCAAGCTTCCTTCTGAACGTAGCAGTCCAGAAGCGCTTGTCAATGAATCCCGCCGTACCGCAGCCAGCCGCCGGCCATGGAACACCTTGGATTGGGGGCGGCCGCCCACGTGCCTGACCCTTCGGCCCGTCCGGAGCCGGATCAGCGCGGGACGCCGGCCCGGTTGCCGTGCCGGCGCAGGACCAGGGCGAGCAGCACACAGAGCAGGTAGCCGACGCCGACCAGCACCCAGCCAGGCCGGAAGCTTCCGGTGCTGTCGAGCAGCAGGCCCATCAGCAGCGGCCCGCTGGCGAACCCGGCGTACATGCCCATGGCCACCACGCCGGATGCCGAGCCGACCCGGGCTGCCGGCACGACCTTCATCACGCCGGCCATGACCACGACATTGGTGCCCAGCACGGTGGCTCCGTGCAGCGCCACGCCCAGCCAGAGCAGCGCCGGTGTCCCGAATTCGCCGGCAGCCAGCAGGGCGGCAGCGCCGAGCAGCGCTCCGGCGCCCAGCAGGATCAGCAGCGTCGACGCGCGCCTTCCCTTGGCCATCTGGCGTCCCCACATGATGCGCGAGGTGACGCCGACGATGCCGGAAACGCCGGCGGCGATGCCGCCGAGCAGCAGCGAAAACCCGAGCTCGCGGACGGTGAACAGCGGCAGGTAGACGTTGGTGGCCTGCATGCCCAGCCCGGTCAGCAGGGCGTACCCGGCAAACAGCCACACCGCCGGCGGAAACGCTTTGGCCTGGCCCGCCGCCGGTTCCCCCGCCGCCGCAGCGGGCACCGGCGTCGTTATTGGCCTGGGTTCCGGCAGGTGGCGCAGACCGTAGAACAGCAAGGCAAGTGCGACGACGGCAGCCAGCGCGGTGGCGCCCTGCCAGCCGATCCAGAGCGACACCGCGGGAAAGAACAGGCCCGCGAAGAGCTGGCTGCCCTGGACGCCGGACTGCTTCACGCCGATCCAGCCCGGACGCTTCGGGGGCGCCACATGGTGGATGATGACGCGGTTGGTGGTCGGGTTGGAGATGGCCTGGGCGGGTCCGGCGAGCAGCGCCGCGATGAGCAGCACGGCGTAGTGCTGGGCCAAAGCGCCGACGACCAGCGCGACGGCGGTGCCGGCGAAGATCAGGATCAGCTGGGCGCGATTGGAGATCCGGTCGCTGAGCTTGCCCAGCCACATGCTCGAGACGGCGGCGCTGGCGAAAATCGCCGTGGCCAGCAGCCCGAACTGCGCTTCGCTGATGCCCAGGTCCTCGATGATCAGCGGGCTCGTTGCGCTCAATCCGTAGTTCAGCAGCGGCCCGACGCCCATGGCACAGGTGAGGACAAACAATAAGGCGCCGGCCGGCTGCTTCGTCATGGTGCTGCGGATCTCCTGGTTCGCGGAGCGGAATGCCTCCTCATGCAGGGTACACGCGCCACGGCATCCGGCTGCCCGGAAATACCATGCCTGCCCGGCTAGGATCAAGCTGGTTCTGGTGGGGGCTTTCGGTTGGGGGACGATCACATGCACACAGGCAAGGCCACGGCTGCCGGCTCCCGGTCGCTCATGCGGTTCCGGCGGGCGCGCATGGTGCTGGCCCTGGTGGCCGCGTTCTGGCTCTGGCTGGGTTTCGGCGGTGCGGACGCAGTTGGTCTGCTCTTCGCTTCGCCCAAAGACCTTGTCCTGGCGCTCTATGCCGGAGCCGTCCTGGTGCCGGTCTCAGTCCTGGCCGGGCTCATGTCGGCCGCCATCGTGGTGGCCGACCGGCCGCGACGCGCTGCCCGGCCTCGGGTGGAGCCGCCGCAATCCCCGGACCTGCCGCATCGGGGTCAGGTGCGGATTCCCGCGAGGCCCATGAAGATTCCCGCGAGGCCGACGCGTCCCCCTGGCATCGGCAGGGGCGAGGACAGCATCGCCTCCTGAACGCGCGCTGCCTTCCGGCGGGGACCCAAGGAGCAGCTTCAGCGGCGGACGCGGCCGGAGCGGTGCCGGCGGTCACAGCAGGCTGAGGCGAAATTCACCCTCCGGGGTGGCAGGATTCACCGCGGAACCACGCGGATCGGTGCGGCGCCGATCCTACAATTGAAGTGCCCCCAACATCAAGGCAGGCACACTCTTTTACAAACTTTCCGGGAGACCCCTATGCTTCGTACCCGTCAGCGTGTTGGCCACGACATCCTGTTGGCCCGCCACGGCAACACCATCAGCAGCATGCGCCTCGACCGCCGCACCAACTCCGTGGTGGCCGTCCTGGACAACGGCACGGTGGACCGGGCGCCGAACCTGATCTCCCCGGATCTTCCGCAGCCCGTCGGCCCCTCGGGGCTCACCGCGGATGACCGCAAGCTCCTGGGACTGGTGACCGGAGCCTTCGCCGGCCTCGGCGCCGTGATGGTCGGCGGCGTGCTGGCCATGGCCCATTTTGGCCAGGAACTCGGCCTGACCGAGGCCGCCGCGTACTTCCCGGCCTACTGAGCCCGCGCGGCTACGGCGAGGGCATGCCTCCGTTGACGTTCAGCGTCTCGCCCATCACGTAGCTCGACTCCGAGGACGCCAGGAATACGTAGGCCGGCGCCAGCTCGGTCGGCTGGCCCGCACGTCCAATCGGCGTCGATTTGCCGAACTCCGGCAGCTTTTCCTTCGGCTGGCCGTCGCTGACCTGCAGCGGCGTCCAGAACGGCCCAGGCGCCACCGCGTTCACGCGGATGCCGCGCGGGGCCAGCTGCTGCGCCAGGCCCTTCGTGAAGTTGTTGATCGCACCCTTCGTGGCGGCGTAGTCGAGCAGCGTCGGCGAGGGCATGTACGCCTGGATCGAGGTCGTGTTGATGATAGACGATCCCGGCTGCAGGTGCGCCAGCGCCGCCTTGGCGATCCAGAAGAACGCGTAGATGTTCGTTTTGAAGGTCCGGTCGAACTGCTCGTCGCTCAGGTCTTCGAGCTTTTCGACGGCGATCTGCCGGCCGGCGTTGTTGACCAGGATGTCCAGGCCGCCCAGCCCGTCGGCCGCCTGCTGGACCACCTGGCGGCAGGTCGCCGCATCCGTCAGGTCGCCCGGCAGCTGCACCACCTTGCGCCCTGCCTTCTCGATCAGCTCCGCGACGACCTTGGCGTCCTCTTCCTCCTCGGGCAGGTAGGACATGGCCACGTCGGCGCCTTCCCGCGCGAAGGCGATGGCCACGGCGGCGCCGATCCCGGAATCCGACCCGGTGATCAGCGCCTTGCGGCCTTCCAGCCGGCCCGTCCCCCGGTAGCTGTCCTCGCCGCGGTCGGTCTGCGGGACCAGCTCCTTGTCCAGGCCCGGCTCGGGCTGGTCCTGCTTCGGCGGTTCAATGCTGGGATAGCGCTTGACGGGGTCCTGGAAGGTGTACTGGTCCTGGCCCATGGGGCATCTCCAATCCGATCGGGGGAATACTAAGCCTGCTTTCCACCCTACGGCCGCTGCCCCATGTGTCAACGCCCGGCAGGAAAAAGGCCCGGCCTCCGCAATGCTGCGGAGACCGGGCCTGAGGCGGACCTGCCGGTCAGCACTCCACGACGTTGACGGCGAGGCCGCCCATCGCGGTTTCCTTGTATTTGTCGCTCATGTCCTTGCCGGTCTCGCGCATGGTGATGATGACTTCGTCCAGCGAGACCCGGTGCGTGCCGTCGCCCCACAGCGCCATCTTGGCCGCGTTGACGGCCTTGGCGGCGCCGATCGCGTTGCGCTCGATGCACGGCACCTGAACCAGCCCGCCGATCGGATCGCAGGTGAGCCCGAGGTTGTGTTCCATGGCGATCTCGGCGGCATTCTCCACCTGGGCAGGGGTGCCGCCCAGCACCTCGGCCAGGCCGGCGGCGGCCATGGAGGACGCGGAACCGACCTCGCCCTGGCAGCCGACCTCGGCACCGGAAATCGACGCCTGCTCCTTGTAGAGCACGCCGACGGCGGCGGCGGCCAGCAGGAACTTGACCACCACGTCTTCCTTGTCCTGCTGCGTGGCGTTTTCCATGCCCGGCGCGTAGTGCGTGGCATAGAACATCACCGCGGGGATGATGCCGGCGGCCCCGTTGGTCGGAGCTGTGACAACCCGGCCGCCGGAGGCATTCTCCTCATTCACGGCCAGGGCGACCAGGTTGACCCATTCCTGCCAGTACTTCGGGTCCCGGTCCTTGTCCTCCTTGCGCAGGCGGGTGTGCCAATCAGGAGCACGACGGCGGACGTTCAGTCCCCCGGGCAGGGTGCCTTCGCGCTTGATCGCCGAATCCTTGCAGTCCTCCATGACCTGCCAGATATGCACCAGGCCCTCGCGGATCTCCGCTTCGGACCGGGAGGCCTTTTCGTTGAGCATCATGATGTCGCTGATGCCCAGACCGGTATTGCGGCAGTGCTCCAGCAGCCCGGCTGCCGTGCGGAACGGGTACGGCAACTGCTGCTTGGACTCCTCGAGTTCCTCGGCGGCGGCGTCCTCCTCGCCCTCGCGGACGATGAAGCCACCGCCCACCGAAAAGAACGTTGCCTCGTGAAGCACGCCGCCGGCGTCGTTCTTGGCCTGGAACTTCATGCCGTTGGTGTGCCGGGGCAGCACCGTCAGCGGATGCAGGACCATGTCCTCGACCTTGTAGCCGATGGTCCGGCCCTCGGTCCCCTCGACCTGGGAGCACAGCTGCAGCTTGCCGGTGGCCTCCATGTCGGCCAGCCGTGCATCGACCTCGTCCGGCAGGATCAGCTCCGGGTGGAAGCCTTCCAGGCCGAGCAGGACCGCCGTGAAGGTGCCATGGCCGCGCCCCGTGGCAGCCAGGGAACCGTAAAGGTCCACGCGCAGATCCGCCAGCTGGCCGAGGACTCCGGTGGAAACCAGCTCCTCGGCGAAGACGGCGGCCGCCCGCATCGGACCCACAGTGTGCGAACTGCTGGGCCCGATGCCGACGGTAAAGAGATCGAATACACCTACAGCCATGGTGGCCTCCTAGTGCCCTTCGGTTACTTGGAAACGGGAGCCAGGTCCGGGTACAGCGGATGCGCTTCGGCCAAGGCCTCGACCCGCGTCTTGAGGCCGGACAGGTCGGCCTCCGGACCGGCAATGAGGGCTTCGGCGATGATGTCCGCCACCTGGCGGAACGCCTCCTCGCCGAAACCGCGCGTGGCCAGCGCCGGGGTGCCGATGCGCAGGCCGGAGGTGACCATCGGCGGACGCGGATCGAACGGCACCGCATTGCGGTTCACGGTGATGTCGATCGCTGCCAGCAGGTCCTCGCCCTGCTGGCCGTCCAGCTCCGAGTTGCGCAGGTCCACCAGCACCAGGTGCACGTCGGTGCCGCCGGTGAGCACGGTGATGCCCTTGGCTGCGACGTCCGGCTGGGACAGGCGCTCGGCCAGGATCCGGGCACCGGCCAGCGTGCGCTGCTGCCGGTCCGCGAACTCCTCGGACGCGGCGACCTTGAAGGCCACCGCCTTGCCGGCGATGACGTGCTCCAGCGGACCGCCCTGCTGGCCCGGGAACACCGCCGAATTGATCTTCTTGGCGATGTCCGCATCGTTGGTCAGGATGATGCCGCCGCGCGGACCCGCGAGGGTCTTGTGCGTGGTGGACGTGACCACGTGGGCGTGCGGCACCGGGCTGGGGTGCAGGCCGGTGGCCACGAGGCCCGCGATGTGCGCCATGTCCACCATGAGGTAGGCCCCCACGGAGTCGGCAATGCGGCGGAACTCGGCGAAGTCCAGCTGGCGCGGGTAGGCGGACCAGCCGGCGATGATCAGCTGCGGCTTGTGCTCCTGGGCTAGGCGCTCGACCTCGGCCATATCCACCCGGTGGTCCTCTTCCGAGACGCCGTACGCGACGACGTTGTAGAGCTTGCCGGAGAAGTTGATCTTCATCCCGTGCGTCAGGTGGCCGCCGTGTGCGAGGTTCAGGCCCAGGATCGTGTCGCCCGGCTTAATCAGGGCGTGCATGACCGAGGCGTTGGCCTGTGCTCCGGAGTGCGGCTGGACGTTGGCGAAGCCGGCACCGAAGAGCGCCTTGGCGCGGTCGATGGCCAGCTGCTCGACGACGTCCACGTATTCGCAGCCGCCGTAGTAGCGCCGGCCGGGATAGCCTTCCGCGTACTTGTTGGTGAGTACCGAGCCCTGGGCCTGCATGACGGCCTGGGCGGTGTGGTTCTCCGAAGCGATCATTTCGAGCCCGCGCTGCTGGCGGCGCAGCTCGTTGTCGATCTGCTCGGCAATCTCCGGGTCAAGGGCACCGAGGTCAGCGTGCAGGCTGGCGCTGGTCACCGCGGTGTTTGCGGACGTCATGCGACTTCACCGCCGTTGGAGGAAGCGTAGTCCTCGGCGGACAGCAGCGGGCCTTCCTCGGATACCTCGACGGTGAAGAGCCAGCCCTCGCCGTACGGGTCGGAGTTCAGCAGCGCCGGATCGTCGATGGCAGCCTGGTTGACCTCGACCACCGTGCCGGTGACCGGCGCGTAGAGGTCGGAGACGGACTTGGTGGATTCAACCTCGCCGCAGGTCTCGCCGGCGGTCACAGCGGCACCGACCTCGGGCAGGTCGACGTAGACGACGTCGCCCAGGGCATCGGCGGCAACCTGGGAGATGCCGATCTTTGCCGGGCTGGCGTCGTCGACCCACTCGTGCTCGGCGGAGTAGCGCAGGCCGGACAGGACTTTACTCATAACAATGACCTTTCAGATGGTGCGGATCCATGACGGAACCGCGGGCGCGGTCCGTCGAAAGCGGTGGGAACGGGCAGGTGCGGCCAAGTTGCCGCACCTGCCCGTGGGCGGCTAGTTGCCGCGCTTGTAGAACGGCAGGCTGACGACCTCGAACGGCTCGGGCTTGCCCCGGAGGTCCACGTCGAGCTGCGTCCCGGGCTCGGTGAACTCAACGTCCACGTAGGCCAGGGCGACCGGGTAGCCGAGTGTCGGGCTCGGCTGTCCCGAGGTCACCTCGCCGACCTGGCGGCCGTCCTTGAGCACAGGGTAGTGCGAGCGTCCGGCGCGGCGGCCGAGGCCCTTCAGGCCGACCAGCTTGCGCTGGCTGCCCTTCTCCTTCTGGGCTTCCAGGGCGGAGCGGCCGACGAACTCGCCTTCCTTCTTCAGCGCGACGACGGGGCCGAGGCCGGCGTCATACGGGCTGACCTCAAGGGACAGCTCGTTGCCGTACAGCGGCATGCCCGCTTCGAGGCGCAGCGAGTCGCGGCAGGCCAGGCCCGCAGGGACCAGTCCGTGCGCCTTGCCGGCTTCAAGCAGTGCGGTCCACAGCGACACGGCGTGTTCGTTCGGCACGTAGATCTCGAAGCCGTCCTCGCCGGTGTAGCCGGTCCGGGCCAGCAGCAGCTTGACCGGGGCGCCGCTGATGGTGAAGGTGACCTCGTCCGCGGCGTAGTACTTCATGTCCGTGACCGTGGCTGCCTCGGCGGCCGGCACCAGCTGGAGCAGGATCTCTACGGAGTTCGGCCCCTGGACCGCGGCCAGCGAGGTGGCCGCCGAGGCGTTCTCCACCTCGACGTCGAAGCCCTTGGCCCGCTCGGACAGCGCCTCGAATACCGCGTCCGCATTGCCGGCGTTGGGGACCACCAGGAAGCGGTCCTCCGCGCGGCGGTAGCTGATCAGGTCATCGATAATGCCGCCGTCTTCGTTGCAGATCAGCGAGTACTTGGCCTTGCCCACGGCGACGGCGGACAGTTTGCCCACGAGGGCGAAGTCGAGGAACTTCCCGGCCTCCGGGCCGGTGACCCAGACCTCGCCCATGTGGGAAAGGTCGAACAGGCCGGCGGTCTTGCGCACCGCGTGGTGTTCGGCCAGTTCGCTGTCGTACTTCAGCGGCATCTGCCAGCCGCCGAAGTCGGTGAAGGAGGCTCCGAGCTTCTGGTGCTCTTCGTACAGCGCGGTGTGCCGCTGGGTGGCGGTTTCAGCGTTCATGGTCTCTCCGGAACCTTCCGTTAGTTGTCCGACTCGGCGAATTCTTCGATGGGCGGGCAGGAGCAGACCAGGTTGCGGTCTCCTGCGGCGCCGTCGATGCGGCCGACCGGCGCGAAGTACTTGTCATGCTTCAATTCCGGCACCGGGAAGACGGCCTGCTCGCGGGAGTACTTGCGGTCCCAGTCGCTGCTGATGGCAGCCGCCGCGGTGTGCGGGGCCAGGCGCAGCGGGCTCTCCTCGACGCTGAAGTCGCCGTTGATGACCTGGTCGATCTCGCCGCGGATGGTGATCATGGCTTCGATGAAGCGCTCGATCTCACCCAGGTCCTCCGACTCCGTCGGCTCCACCATCAGGGTGCCGGCGACGGGGAAGGCCAGCGTCGGGGCATGGAAGCCGTAGTCGATCAGGCGCTTGGCGACATCCTCCGCAGTGACGCCGGACTTCGCCGTCAGCTCGCGCAGGTCCAGGATGCACTCGTGCGCCACCAGGCCCTGGTTGCCCGTGTAGAGCACCGGGAAGTACTCGTTCAGCCGGGAGGCGACGTAGTTGGCGGCCAGCAGCGCGGTCTTGGTCGCCTGCGTCAGGCCCTCGGCGCCCATCATGGCCACGTAGGCCCACGAGATGGGCAGCACGCCGGCGGAGCCGTACTTGGAGGCCGAGACCGGCACGCCCTTGCCCTCGTGCTCGGCCAGTGCGGCGTTGCCGGGCAGGAACGGCACCAGGTGCTCGGCCACGGCCACCGGACCGACGCCGGGGCCGCCGCCGCCGTGCGGGATGCAGAAGGTCTTGTGCAGGTTCAGGTGCGAGACGTCACCGCCGAACTTGCCCGGCTGGGCCAGGCCGACCAGCGCGTTGAGGTTGGCGCCGTCGATGTACACCTGCCCGCCCGCGGCGTGGACCGCGTCGCAGACCTGGCGGACGTCGGCGTCGTACACCCCGTGCGTGGACGGGTAGGTGATCATGATCGCCGACAGGCTGTCCTTGTGCTTTTCGATCTTCGCTTCAAGGTCGGCGTGGTCGATGGTGCCGTCCGCAGCAGTGCCGACGACGACGACCTTCATGCCGGCCAGGATGGCGGACGCGGCGTTGGTGCCGTGTGCCGAGGCCGGGATGAGGCAGATGTCGCGCTGGTCGTCGCCGTTGGCCAGGTGGTAGCGGCGGATGGCCAGCAGGCCGGCGTACTCGCCCTGGGAACCGGCGTTGGGCTGGATCGAGACTCCGGCGTAGCCGGTGATCGCGGAGAGCCGGGCTTCCAGGTCCTCGATCAGTTCGCGCCAGCCGCGGGTCTGGTGCTCCGGGGCGAAGGGGTGGATGGTGGCGAATTCCGGCCAGGTCATGGATTCCATCTCGGCCGTGGCGTTGAGCTTCATGGTGCACGAGCCCAGCGGGATCATCGTGCGGTCCAGCGCCAGGTCGCGGTCCGAGAGGCGGCGCAGGTAGCGCAGCATCTGGGTTTCGGACCGGTGGCTGTGGAAGACCGGGTGGTTCAGGTAGGACGAGCTGCGCTGCACGGCCTCGTCCAGTTCGAAGCCCAGGCCGGAGCCGGCGGCCTCGGCGATGCGTTCGGCTGCGGACTCGACGCCGAAGGACTCGGCCACGGCAGCCAGGTGCTCCGCCGTCGTCGATTCACCGGTGGAAATGCCCACGCTGTCCGCGTCGATGACGCGCAGGTTAATGCCCTTGGCCTCGGCTGCGGAGATGACCTCCGCAGCCTTGCCCGGAACCTTGACGGTCAGGGTGTCGAAGAAGTGCTCGCTGGCCAGCTCCAGACCGGCCCCGCGCAGCACGGTGGCCAGGGTGCGGGCCTGGGCATTGGCGCGCTGGGCGATCGCCTTCAGGCCCTCGGGGCCGTGGTAGACGGCGTACATGCCGGAAACGATGGCCAGCAGCGCCTGGGCGGTGCAGATGTTCGACGTGGCCTTCTCGCGGCGGATGTGCTGCTCGCGGGTCTGCAGCGCCAGGCGGTAGGCCGGACGGCCGGCCGAATCCTTGGAGACGCCGACCAGGCGGCCCGGCAGCTGACGCTCAAGACCCTTGTGCACTGCCATGTAGGCGGCGTGCGGGCCACCGAAGAACAGCGGCACGCCGAAACGCTGGGAATTGCCGACGGCGATGTCGGCGCCCTGCTCGCCAGGAGGGGTGATGAGGGTCAGCGCCAGCAAGTCCGCGGCCACGGTGACCATAGCGCCGCGCTCCTTGGCGGCCGCGATCACCTGGCTGTGGTCGGCAACGTGTCCGGAGACCCCCGGCTGCTGCAGCACGATGCCGGAGATTTCGCCTTCGGGCAGGCCTGCGGACAGGTCCGCGACCTCGACCTCGAAGCCGAGGGCTTCGGCACGGCCCTTGACGACGGCGATGGTCTGCGGCAGCAGGTCCGCGTCCAGGACGGTCTTGCCCTCGGCGTGCTTCTTGTTGCCGCGGCGCATCAGCAGGACGGCTTCGGCCACTGCGGTCGCTTCATCCAGCAGCGAAGCGTTGGCGATCTCCAGGCCCGTCAGGTCCGAAACCATGGTCTGGAAGTTCAGCAGGGCTTCAAGGCGGCCCTGGGAGATTTCCGGCTGGTAGGGGGTGTAGGCGGTGTACCAGGCCGGGGACTCAACCACGTTGCGGCGGATAACCGGCGGGGTGATCGTGTCGTAGTAGCCCTGGCCGATCATCTGGACGGCGGTGACGTTCTTGGCCGCCAGCGCCCGCAGGTCGGCCAGCACCTCGGCCTCGGAACGGGCGGCAGGCAGGTCCAGCGGCGCCTGCTGGCGGATGTCCGCCGGAACGGCCGTGTCAACCAACTCGTCGAGGCTGGCGTAGCCGACCTGCTTCAGCATCGTTTCGGCATCGCTGCTGCGGGGACCGATATGGCGCTCGGCAAAAATTGCGATCGTGGGTTGAACCGTCATGAAAGGAACTCCATTGATTGGGCCTGCGTGCCAGGCACGCCGGGTGGATCGGGTTCCTCCCCACTCTGTATTGGACCTGAGAGATTCCGCGGACCGGATCCGCTTGCACCGTCGGTGAGCCGGCCATGCCGTCCGGCTTCTTTCCAGAGTTGCCTCTCCGCGGCGGTACAGGTGCCTGAGAGATTCCTGGGGAGGTATTGCTCCTACGGCGCCTGCTGACGGTTACCAGCAGGACTCTCCCGCCGCATGTCGAAGGCATAATTCAGTTGTTGTCGATGTGAGCATCGTAGCCGTTCCGCCGGAGCCTCCACAACCGGGATGCGTCGCGTGACGGCCTGTCCGGCCGGCTGCCGTGGACGGGCCCGCGGCAGCCGGATCCGGCCCGGTTTAGCGCTTTCCGGCAGGCGCCGGTTCGGTGGCTGCCTGCTGCTCGCCTGCCAGCTGCGCCTTGAACGCTTCCTCCCGTGCCATGTGGACGGGCCGGCGCCGCAGGAGGGCCCAGGCGATGCCCAGGACGACGAACCACACCGGGGTAACCAGCAGTGCCGTCAGCGTGTCGGGCTGGGTGGTCAGCGCCCAGAGAACGAAGGCGAAGAACGCGAACACCACCCAGACCATGACGACGCCGCCAGGCATCTTGAACTTCGAAGCGGCATGCAGGTGCGCGCGGCGCTTCCGGTACACCAGGTAGCTGGCCAGGATGATGGACCAGACGAACATGAAGCAGACCGCGGAAACGGTGGTCACCATGCCGAATGCTTGGCCGATGCTTTCGCCGGAGTAGAGGAGCACGATGCCGGACAGCAGCAGGACGCAGGAGAGGAACAGTGCGTTCCGCGGCACCTTGCGCGAGGAGAGCTTGGCGAAGACCGAGGGAGCGTCGCCTTCCTGGGCAAGCCCGTAGACCATCCGGGAAGTGGAGTAGATTCCCGAGTTGGCCGAGGACATGGCGGAGGTCAGGACGACCAGGTTGACCACGGTAGCGGCCATGCCGAGGCCTGCCAGCGAGAACATACCAATGAAGGGGCTCCGGCCGGCTTCGAATTCGGTCCACGGGGTGACAGCCATCAGGATGATCAGGGCGCCGACGTAGAAGAGCAGAACGCGGACCGGGATGGAATTGATGGCCTTGGGAAGGTTCCGTTCGGGGTTCTTGGCTTCCGCCGCCGTCGTGCCCACCAGTTCAATACCTACGAAGGCGAAGACGGCAATCTGGAAGCCTGCCACGAAGCCCATGAACTCCTGGGGGAAGAAGCCGCCGTGGCTCCACAGGTTGCTGAATCCGGCCGGGCCGGCGTCGGACTCGAAGCCCGTAAAGATCATGACGAGGCCGGTGACGATCAGCGCCACAATGGCGATGATCTTGATCAGGGCGAACCAGAACTCGGTCTCGCCGAACGCCTTGACCGTGGGCAGGTTGAGCACCAGCAGGATGGCCACGGTCAGCAGGCCCGGTATCCAAAGCGGAATGCCAGGCGCCAGTTCGCTGGCGTAGCCGGCGATGGCAATCACATCGGCGATGCCGGTCACCACCCAGCAGAACCAGTAGGTCCAGCCGGTGAAGAACCCGGCCCAAGGCCCCAGCAGGTCGGCGGCAAAGTCACTGAAGGACTTGTAGTTGAGGTTGCTCAACAGCAGTTCGCCCATGGCGCGCATGACGAAGAAGAGCATGAAGCCGATGATCATGTAAACGAAAATGACGGACGGTCCTGCAGCCGAGATGGTCTTGCCCGAACCCATGAAGAGCCCGGTGCCGATGGCGCCGCCGATAGCGATCAGCTGGATGTGCCTGTTGCTGAGCTGGCGCTCCAGATGGGGCGCCTGTTCCGGCGAGACGGGATCAGTTTTCAACGTACAACTCCTTGCATGGGGATGGACCGGATCCGGGTTGGCTTGGAAGCGGGCAGGCGGATGGAACCTGCCGCCAGCGTTGCCCGGACGGTCCAGCGGCTTGTGGCCGCAGTGGAACCAGGGATGGATGGCGGTTGTGGATTTGGAAACAACAGGGATCAGCGGGTGTCCGCAGATTCGCAGGCCTGATTTGCCCATGGCGGGGGCTGGGCGCCAGCCACAGTCATCGCACGGCTTCCGAGCAGGGTCGTCATGAGGAACTCCGTAGGTCGTGGCGCGGGTACGCCACAGCGGTCAGGTTCCTCCCCGCTCTGTATCGGACCTGAGAGATTTCGGACATGCGTATCCGCATCGTCCTTGCCCCGTCGGTGAGCCGGACCCCAGCCCGGCTGCTTTCCAGAGGTGCCTCGCCGCGGCGGTCCAGGGGCCTGAGAGATTCCCGGGGAGGGTTTGCTCCTTCGGCGCCTGCACACTGGCAGGACTCTCCCGCCGCAGATCAAAAGCTGCGCCACGGCTTGTGACGCGGTTCACAGAGTACCGCTTTTCCGATGCTCTTTTCAACTTGGGACATCGAATCGCTGCGGGTCATGGGCTTCAGGCTTCACCCCGCTGCAGCATGCCCTTGATGTAGGCGGCCTGGCCGCAGTGCTCGAGGCAGTCGTCCATGACGCTGACCAGCCGGACTCCGAGCGTGACGTGGGGATTCCAGCGGGTATCCACGACCCGGTCCAGGTCATCCTCCGTCAAGCCCCGGATGTATTCGGAGGTTGTGGCGTGGACGTCGTCGAAATACTCACGGAGCAATGCGGGCGAGGCAACGCGAACCTCGTCGACTTGGCTGGAGCTGTGTCCGAAACCGGTATCCGCGACGTCCAGCGGCAGGCCGATCCGGGCAGCATAGCCTCCCGCGGTCCAGCGCTGCTCGGTCCCGGCGACGTCGGCGATATGGTCGTCCTGGATGCGGGCCAGGTGCCAGATGAGCCAGCCGATGGAATTGCCGCCTCCGCCCGGCCTGGCAGCCAGTTGGTCAGGGGAAAGGCCGTCGAGGATGTCGTGCACACGCTCCTGGGCCCGCCCGTAGGCGTCGATCAGCAGGTCGTTGAATTCCATGGTGCAAGCCTACGATGGCTGCGGCGGACCCACGTCGTCGGATTCTTCCGGCCGGCGCGGGAACAGTCGGTTCCCGCGCCCGGTGATTGGCCGGGACGGTTCGGTGGCCAGCCGCTCCGGGGCCAGCACCTCGGCTTGCTCTTCTCCTGGCTGGTCCAGCGGAGCAGCTGCTTCCCTGTCGTGGCGGGCTGCGTCACGCGTTCTGTCGACCAGGTCGCGCCATGGTCCGGTGACTTCGCGTTCCGGCAGGGTGGCGTTCCGCTCCCCCGCGCTGATTGAGTACATGTACCGGTCGGGCTGGTTCGCAAGGTCAGGCACGTCCTCCCACGGGCAGGACTCGATCAGGGGCATCCAGATGTCGCCCAATTCGGGCTGGGTGACGTCCACTGCCCACCGCATAGTCAGTCCGGCGAATCCGCCGGTGCGCCTGACGGCAATCCTCATTCCAGTACGCCCACCTCGGTCCAGGCTGCCGTAACGGCCTTGAGTTCTTCCGATTCCTTACCGTAGCGGCTTTCGGCTGCAGATGCAGTAGCTGCCGCGAAGCCGGCGAAGTCGGTGTCCGTGTGCACATGGGAGCCAGTGATGGCGTCATACCAAATCCGGCCCGCGCGTTCCCAGGCATATCCGCCCAGCTGGACGGCCAGCAGGTAGAAGGCATGGTTGGGGATGCCCGAATTCAGGTGGACGCCGCCGTTGTCATCGCGGGTGTCCACATAGCCGTCCATCGTGGCCGGCTGCGGGTCCCTGCCCAGCACATCGTCGTTATACGCAGTTCCCGGCGCCTTCAGAGACCGGAGCGCGGTCCCCTCCACCTGGTCGGTGAATAGGCCTTCGCCGATGAGCCAGCCGGCCTCCTCCGCGGTCTGGCCCAGGTGGAACTGCTCCACGAGCGCCGCGAAGACATCGGAGACGGATTCATTCAACGCGCCCGGCTGCCCTGGTAGACAAAGTTGGCCGCATGCTGCTGGACGCCGTGCGTCAGTTCATGCCCGATCACGGTCAGGGACTTGGTGAAGCGGTGGAAGATCTGGCCGTCACCGTCGCCGAACACCATCCTCGAGCCGTCCCAGAACGCGTTGTCATAGTCCTGGCCGTAGTGGACAGTCGCGTGCAGAATGCCTCCGGCCCCGTCCAGTGAATCGCGCTCGTATGCCTGCGCATACAGCTCAAAGGTGCGGCCCAGCCCGTCATAGGCTTCGTTCACGGCCGGATCGGCAGCTTCGGGCTCGCCTTCGCTGCGGACGAGGACTCCGGGCAGACGCTCCTGGTTCTGCGCATCACTGATCTGCCGCGTCGGATGCAGTCCTGCCGCCCCGAGCCCCGCCGGCGGCAGGATGCCGGGCCGTTCAGCCATCCGCGCCCGCTGTACGTTGCGGTGCTGGCGCAGGACGGCATCATGTCCCAGGGCGCGCCGCGCAGCCTCCGCCGCCGGCAGGAAGCCGCGGTCCTCCAGCCCTGCGAGCCGGCGGAGCAGGTATGGCGGAACGATTGAGCAGTACATGCAGACCTCCTTGCGTCTGATTCCAGCCTAGGCACCGGATCGGACAATTTCGCACCGCTACTCTGGAGCCATGCCCGAGTCTGCCCCCACGCCCAAGCGAATCCCCACGTGGGCGGTCATCGCCGTCCTGTGCCTGTCGGGAACGACAGTGTCGCTGCAGCAGACCATGGTGGTGCCTCTGCCGGCCTTCCAGCAACTGCTCGGAGTCACGGCTGATGACGTTTCCTGGCTGGTCACGGCAACGCTCCTGACGTCCGCCGTCGCCACCCCGATCGTGGCCAAGCTGGCCGACATGTTCGGCAAGCGGTTGATGATGCTGGTCTGCATCATGCTCATGACCGCCGGCTCGATCGTCGCCGCCCTCGGGGGCGACTTCGCCACGATGGTTGCCGGCCGCTCCCTGCAGGGCTTCTCCTCCGCGCTGATCCCGGTTGGCATCAGCATCATGCGCGACGAGCTGCCGCGGGAGAAGGTCAGCAGTGCGATCGCGCTGATGAGCGCCACGCTGGGCATCGGCGGCGCACTGGGGCTGCCTCTGGGCGGAATCCTCTACCAGCAGGCCGGGTGGGCGGCAGTCTTCTGGCTCTCCGCCGCCGTCGGGGTTGCCATCCTGGCCGCGGTGTTAGCCGTCGTCTCCGAATCCGATGTCATGACCCGTGGCCGCTTCGACTTCCTCGGCGCCGTGATGCTCTCCGTCATCCTGACCGCGCTGCTGCTGGCCATTTCCAAGGGCGGCACCTGGGGCTGGGGCAGCGAGCGGACGATCCTGCTGTTCGTGCTCACTGTGGTGGGCCTGGCGCTGTGGATCCCGTACTCCCTGCGGGTCAGCCAGCCGCTGGTGGACCTGCGCACCTCGGCGCGGCGGCCGGTGCTGCTGACCAATATCGCCTCCGTCCTGGTCGGCTTTGCACTCTTCGCCAACATGCTGCTGAGCACGCAGCAGCTCCAGCTGCCGGTTGCCTCCGGCCACGGGTTCGGCCTGGATCCGGTGGTGGCCGGGCTGGCGATGATCCCGTCCGGCCTGGCGATGGTGGTCTTCTCGCCGGTCTCCGGTGCCATGATCAACCGCTACGGTGGCAAGGCGACACTGATTGCCGGTTCAGCCATCATGGCCGCCGGCTACATCGGGCGCGTGTTCGTGAGCGATTCGGTCGCCGCCATCATCGTCGGCTCCACCGTCGTCAGCGTTGGCTCAGCCGTAGCCTACGCCGCGATGCCGAGCCTGATCATGGCCAACGTCCCGATTACGGAGACCGCTTCGGCCAACGGCCTCAATGCCCTCCTGCGGGCCATCGGAACCTCATCGTCGAGCGCTGCGGTCGCGGCCGTCCTCGCCGGTGTTACCGTGACGGTCGGCGGCGTGGAGTACCCCGCCCTGGCGGCCTTCCAGAATGTCTTCTGGCTCGCCGCGCTGGGCTCGCTCGCGGCCTGCGCGGTGGTCTGGTTTGTCCCGCGCTTCCAGCACGAACCGGCGCCCGAAGGCGTGCCGGCGGATACCGCGGCACTGGCGGTCACACAGGCGGGCAACAGCGCCGAGTCGGTGGTCCATGGCAAGGTGCTGCACTCCGGCGGGCAGCCCATCGCCCACGCGGTGGTGACCGTGATGAAGACTTCCGGCGAACCGGTGGACTGGAGCCGGGCCAATAACGACGGCGAATTCTCCCTCGCGCTTCCCGGGCCGGACGAATACCTGGTGGTGGCCAATGCGGACGGCTGGATGCCGACGTCGAAAGTTGTCAGGTTCACCGGGACGGAACGCGACGCGCGGATCCGGCTGACCCAGCGCCTGACGGTCACCGGCTGGGTGCTGCGCGGCGGCACTGCGCTGCCGGGCGCGCTGATCGCATTGAGCTCCCACACCGGAGAGTACATCGCCTCGACACGCACCAACGACGCTGGCAGTTACGAGCTGCGGCTGCCGCCCGTGGGCCGCTACGTGGTCACCGTGGTGGAACCCGACACCCAGTTCACGCAGTCCCGCAAGCTGGTGCTGACCGCAGAGTCCACCGTCGTCAACTTCGACCTGGTCGGCGCCTCACGCGAAACCCTGCTCTGAGCCCGGCGGCGCTGCCTCAAGCGTCCGCCGACGACCCGGCACGCAGTTCCTCGGTGAGGATCCAGAACGCCTGCCGCAGCCGCCGGACCGCGGCGTCCGGCTCGTCCGCCTCCAGCAGGGCCACGCTTTCCTTCCACCCGTCAGTCCAGATGAAGTAGAGCTCGGCACGCCGGTACAGGTACAGCCTGCCGAGCGAACGCGCCAGCACATACTCGTTCACTGCCCGCAGCTCGTCGTGTTCGGCGGAGTCAAGGATGATCCGGATGAGCCCCAGCAAGGCCCGGTACGAGCCGGGCATATCGCCGCGGCCGATCGTTGCCTCCAGCTCCAGGGCGCGGGACCGCATCGCGGCAACCCCGCTCCTGCCGATCTGCGGCGCGGCACGCTCGAAGAGGGCCACGAGCACCACCTCGAGGACATCGAGCAGCTGGATCGCGTGGTGGTTGTCGACGATGGCGATCCGCCGGGTTTTGTCCGGCAGCGTTTCCAGCAGTCCCTCGGCCGCAAGGGCTGTGAAGGCGTCCTGGAGCGTTTCGGGATCCGTATCCAGCTCAGCGGCGAGGCCTGCGTCATCCACTGGCGTCCCCGGCTCCAGTTTGGCGGCCAGGATCTGCTGGCGAAGCTCCGCTGCTATGTCCTGGGCGGGCGTCGTGGATACTTCATCCCCCACAGTTGTCTCCTTGTCCTGGCTGGACGGCAGCTGGGTTGCGGCCCACGGGCACTGCCGTCCTGGTCATTGGCAAAGATGCATTCCTCATCCTAACCTAGTGAGACCCGCCTCACAGTGCGGGGGCTGGAACTGGAACGCTGGATCCGCCCGTCGCCGGGGCTGCCTCGACGGGACCGACGGGAGGAAAGGATGATCAGGAAGTACACCGCCTCCGCGGAAGCCAACAGCCGCCATCCACAGGACTGGGGCCGGGCCATGGCCGCCGCCATGACCGACCTCATCGAGCAGCGGCGCGAAGACGGCGGAATGGTGGACCACGAGGACCTCTACGGCGAGGACCTGAGGCTGGTCATCGGAGCGATCCGCGACGGCGTCGAGATCACGTTGACGTGGATGCCGGAAGGCGATTCCACGCCGGAGCGGAACAGCTACGACATCTGAGTCCCAGCCTCCACGGTTCCCGTTCAGCCCTTCCCGGGGCGGCCGCCGAGATTGTAGGGAGTGCGGATCACCAGCGCCGGTTCCAGGACCAGTTGCGGCCGCGGGCCCTGGTCCTCGGGGCGGCCGGACAGCCGGTGTGCCAGCACGGCCATGATGTGCCGGGCGGCTGCGGTGATGGGCTGCGAGACGCTGCTGAGCCCGATCGCGGCCGCAACCGGGGTGTCGTCGAAACCCACGACTGCCGGCTGCCGGCCGGGTGGCAGTGCAGTGCGCAGGTAGGCGAAAGCGCCGAGGGCCAGCGAATCGCTCGCGCACACCACGCCTTCCGCGCCCTGTTCCAGGAGCAGCCGGGCGGCAACTGCTCCGGCGGGTACCGTGTCCTCGGCTGCCGCCTGCAGCCCGTTGAGCTTGGCGGGCGGCAGCAGACCAGCCATTGCCTGCAGCCAGCCGGACCGGCGATCGTCGCCCGGGCCGTTATCGGGCGGCCAGCCGAGGAAGCCCACTGCCTGGCAACCGCTGTCCAGCAGTAACCGGGTGGCGGCACCCGTTCCAGCCGCCCCGTCGACGTCGACCCACGGGTAGTCCGCCGCGGCCGAGGCCGGACCCGCTCCGCGCGGCCGGCCGAAGCATGCGAACGGCACGCCCCGGTCCTGCAGCCAGGCCGCCCGGCGGTCCGCGGCGTTGCTGCCGGTCAGGACAAACCCATCCAGGTCGGCCGCGTGCAGCAGGTCATCAATGCGCGCAAGCTCTTCCTCGTCGTCGGCCGCGCTGTAAAGCGTCAGCCGGTAGCCCGCCTCCTGGGCGGCTTCCGTCAGGGCGTGCAGGAAGCGGTCCATCACGGCTCCGTTGATGCCGTCCGCTTCCGACCGCAGCCGCATGCCGAGATCCATGGACCGGCGGGTCCGCAACTGGCGGGCGGCAGCGCTGGGCCGGTAGCCGCTCTCTTCAATGGCGCGCAGGACCCGCTCGCGGGTGGCCGGCTTCACCCGCTCCGGATTGTTGAGCACATTGGACACCGTCTGCCGCGAGACGCCGATGGCCTCTGCGAGACTGACCAAGGTGGGCTTCTTCCGCACCATGCCCAATGCCCTTCCTGCCTCGCTCCCCATGCGGAGGCACCTCAGCCCCTTCAGCCAAGGGGTTGCATGAAAGAGGGATTCTGCCAAGATGTAAGCACCACAGTATGAACGTTCAAATAGGGTGTCAATGGCATCCTGCACGGCCCCGGCTCCTCCGTTGGCGCGCTGCCGGAGCCGGTGTCCGAGCGAAGGTGAGGAGCAGCGATGGCCTTCCGACAGCCCTACCTGCACGACCTCACCGGGGTGTTTGCCGCCCCGGTCCAGGCGTGGAGCGACCATCAGGGCCAGATCCGCGGCGACGGGGCGCAAGGCGCGTATTGCGGCGATGACCGGGTCCTGGCCCGGGCGGTCCTGAGGGTCGACGGCGCCGAGCCGGAGTGGATCTCCACGCAGGAGCGGTCGGCCGGAGAAGCGGAGTTCGTCTACACGGTCCGGGTGCCGGCGCCGGTGGCCGATCCGCTGGTCTCCGTGATCCGGGCCCGTTCGGCGTCGCCCGTGCGGCTCGCTGAATCCCTGACCTTCAAATCGATCCGGACGGACACGGTGCGCCTGTCCGTCGAGCTGGAGCTGGTGGCGGACTCGACGCCGATGGACCAGGTCAGAGCCGGGGCCGCTACGTCGTTCGGTTCGTTGGCACCCGGAGGCCCGCAGTGGCAATGGCGCGGCGAGGACACCAGCGCCACCTTGCAGGCCGAGGGGGCCCATTTCGAGTCCAACGGCAGCCAGGTGCTGCTCACGTGGCAGATCGAGCTCAACCCCTCTGACGCCGTCGTCCTTGAATGGTCGCTGGACCTGCGCAACGGAGGCTTTCCGGTGGTCGCTGCCGCCGGGCAGCCGCTGCGGACGCCGTCGGTCACGGGCGACCCGCGCCTGACGCGGCTGATGTCGCGGTCCATCAGCGACCTGAACGGGCTGCGCATCGCGGACCGGGACAACCCGCAGACTGCCTTCCTGGCGGCGGGCGCGCCGTGGTCGATGACGCTGTGCGGCCGGGATGCGCTGATGGCGGCGCGCATGCTGCTCCTGATCGATCCGCAGCTGGCCGCCGGCACGCTCCGGGCACTGGCCGCGCGGCAGGGCACGCACAGTTCGTCGGACTCGGGCGAGCAGCCGGGCAAGATCCTGCAGCTGGTCCGGCGCAGCACCTTCGAAACGGACGACGACGGCCGGATCCGGCAGGTGCCGCCGGTCAGCTACGATTCCATCGACGGCACCTGCCTGTGGATCATCCTGCTGCACGATGCCTGGCACAGCGGCATGCCCGAACAGCAGGTCCGCCAGCTGCTGCCCAATCTGCAGGCGGCGCTGGCCTGGCTGCAGGACTACGCGGATTCCGACGGCGACGGCTTCCTTGAATTCCCTGGCAACGGTCCCGGCGGCGGGACGCAGGGCTGGAAGGATTCGGCCGACGCCATCCGCTTCCAGGACGGCACGGTCGCGCGCGGGCCGATCGCGCTGGCCGAGGTCCAGGCCTACGCCCACGAGGCGGCCACTGTGGGTGCGGAAATGCTGGACCATTTCGGCCTGCCGGGTTCCGGGGAGTGGCGCGCTTTCGCCGCCGACCTGGCCGCCCGGTTCCGCGAGAAGTTCTGGTGCACGGACAAGGCCGGCCCGTACCCCGCCGTCGGCCTGGACCGGGACAAGAAGCCGGTGGACGGCATCTCATCCAGCATGGGGCATCTGCTCGGCACCGGACTGCTGCATCCGGAGGAGAAGGCCATCGTGGTCGAGCGCCTGATGGACCCGTCGATGTTCACTGGTTACGGGCTGCGGACGCTCGCGGACACCAACGGCGGCTACTGGCCAACGCGCCACCACGCCGGCTCGGTGTGGACCCACGATACGGCCTGGGTGGTGATGGGATTGATGCGGGACGGCTTCGAGGCCGAGGCCGCTCGGCTGGCCGGCGGACTGCTCGAGGCCGCCGAAGGCTTCAACTGGCGGCTGCCGGAACTGTTCTCCGGCCACGATTCGGACCGGATGTGGCCGCCGGTTCCCTACCCCACCGCGTGCCGGCCACAGGCCTGGGCGGCGGCCTCCGCCGTGCCGATTGCCCAGGCCCTCGGCGGCTTCAACGTGCTCGGCTGACCCGGGCGGGATATGGCTGCACCCGGGCCGGACACAAGGAAACGGCGCGGGCGGGAAGGCTTCCCGCCGGCGCCGTTTCCTGGCCGGTGTCAGGCGTGCGGCACGTCCGGGCCGGTCGGCCAGCGCAGCAGCGCCGCCACCTTGGTGCCCGGGTTCAGCACGCCCGGCGGAACCAGTGAAACCTTGGCATCCGTAAGCGCGGCTGCCCGGACCATAGCCGACGGGGCAGGGGTGCTGCCGAGCACGCGCCCGCCGAGCGCGTCGCTCTTCTGCGTGGCGATCCACGGCTCCTGGTCCAGCACGAAGGCGTCGTGGTCCACCAGCGAGGTATCTTCCAGGATCAGCCGCTCCACCTGCGCCTGCTGCAGTGCCGCGACCACGTTGCCGAACCCGGTGGCGGAGACCGGATGGCTCTGCCCCTGCTGTTCGGCCAGGCGGTCCAGGATCACCTGCTGCTGTTTCGCCCACACCTCGGCCACCAGGCGGCTGACCTCTTCCTGGAACGCCTTTGGATCCGCCCCTCCGGTGCGGGTATGGGACTCCACGGTGGCCTCGATCGCGCGGCTGGCCTCGGAGAGCTGGTCGACAACGAGTTCGCGCGCCCGGATGTCCCCGGCGACGATCAGCAGCCGCGCCCCGCAGGACCGGACCACCTTATCGATCGCGCCGGCGATTTCATCGGCGTTCTTGCGCCAGATCTCCTCGGTCCGATGCTGCCGGCGGCCCTGCTCCCAGCCGCCGGTGGGAACCTTCTTGAGGTTCTCGCGGTCCCCTTCCACGGCATGCTCTTCGGCCACACCGCTGCGGCGGGCGTACTGCAGGCGGATTTCGCCGCCGTCGCGCCCCACTTCCGCCACTACATAGGGAAAGTCATCCCCGCGCTGCTTGATCAGCGGGATCAGGTCCGGCACGGTCTCGACCGAGATCTTCTCCGGTCCGGTCATCGGCCCGGGCAGCACCTCGTTCACCTCGACAATGCCGTCCCGGACCAGCACGTAGCGGCTGACTGGAGCCGGAAGACCCGTGGCCGGCGCGATGGCCTCTTCGACCGCCCGCAGGTCCGGCTTGGAAACGCCCTGGCCGGAAAGCACCTCGCGGACCCGGTCCGGCAGGACATCGCCGGCCCGCAGGGTGTCCACCGTTCCCGTGCTCGCATCGACGTAGACGGTCGTCCAGGGCCCCGGCTTCTTGTACAGTTCCGCGTACGAATTGAGCTGTTCAGCCATCAGCTGTCCGCACCGCCCTCTGCCTGCTTCTGCTCGCGGCCCTGCTCAGCATTGCGCTTGGCCGAATCGTTCCGCATCGCCTCGAGCACCTCAGGACTGTCGGTCTCGTCCGGGAAGGGTTCGGTCTCGCGGAATTCCTCGGCGTGGCCTGGCTGGTTGCCTTGGATCAGGCCCTGGTCTTCGTGCTTCATCTGGTCATCCAGAGCGGGTCCGTGCTTGTTGCTGCCCCGTTCTTCCATGGCGATCTCCTTCCCGCGCGGCCTCAGCCGGGCGCTTTATCGATCCGTAATGTCACCGTAGCACCGGGTATCAGGGGGTGGAAGGGCACGCCGGACAACCGCCACAGTGCACTTCCGAAGGCCCCGCGGCTGCCTGCGCAGACACCCCCGAAAGCGGCCGCAGCAGCGGCCCGGTACTAGAGTTGTGGCGAACCCGAAGCGAAGGAGCACCATGCACGACCGTGTCCGCAGCGCCCGCCTGGCCGAGCGCATGATGTCCGCAGACGAAGCCGCCACGCTGGTCCAGCCCGGTATGACGGTGGCCATGAGCGGCTTTACCGGCGCGGGGTATCCGAAGGCGGTGCCGCAGTCCTTGGCCAAGCTGATGGCGCGGGAGAACGACGCCGGCAACACCTTCCGGATCAAGGTCCTGACAGGTGCCTCCACGGCGCCGGAACTGGACGGGGTGCTGGCCGAAGCCAAGGGCATGGAGCTGCGCCTGCCATTCCAGTCGGACCCGGCCCTGCGCAACCAGATCAATGCCGGCGAACTGGACTACATCGACATCCACCTGGGCCACGTCGCGCAGCACACCTGGTTCGGCTTCTTCGGACACATCGACCTGGCCATCGTCGAAGTCGCCGGCATCCTCGAAGACGGCCGGCTCATTCCCTCCTCTTCGGTGGGCAACAACAAGACCTGGCTGGAGCAGGCGGACAAGGTCATTCTCGAGGTCAACAACTGGCAGCCCGACGGCCTGGAGGGCATGCATGACGTCTATTACGGCACGGCGCTGCCGCCGAACCGCAAGCCGATCATGCTGGAGCAGCCGGACGACCGGATCGGCGACCTCTACCTCCATGTTGATCCGGCGAAGGTCGTGGCCGTCGTCGAAACCGATGCCCCGGACCGCAACTCGCCGTTCAGCCCGCCGGATGAAACCTCGCAGCGCATCGCCGGGCACATCCTCGAATTTTTCGAGCACGAGATCAAACGCGGGCGGATGCCGGAGAAGCTGCTGCCGCTGCAGTCCGGTGTCGGCAACGTGGCCAACGCCGTGCTGGCCGGACTGGCCACCGGCGGCTACGAAGGCTTGACCGCCTACACCGAGGTAATCCAGGACGGCATGCTGGACCTGATCAAGTCCGGTGTGCTGCGGATGGCCTCGGCCACGTCCTTCTCGCTCAGCGCCGCCGGGCTGGAGGAGTTCAACGCCAACGTGGACTTCTACCGCGAACGGATCCTGCTGCGCCCGCAGGAGATCTCCAACCATCCGGAGGTCATCCGGCGGCTGGGCTGCATCGCGATGAACGGCATGATCGAGGCGGACATCTACGGCAACGTCAATTCCACCCACATTGCCGGCACCAAGATGATGAACGGCATCGGCGGATCCGGCGACTTCGCCCGCAACTCGTACCTGTCCATCTTCATGTCCCCGAGCACCGCCAAGGGCGGCGCCATCTCCGGGATCGTGCCCATGGCCAGCCACGTGGACCACACCGAGCACGACACGATGGTGCTGGTGACCGAGCAGGGGCTGGCGGATATGCGCGGCCTCTCCCCCAAGCAGCGCGCCCGGCTGGTGATCGAAAAGTGCGCCCACCCGGACTACCAGCCGCTGCTCGCAGACTACTTCGACCGTGCCTGCCGCGACAGCCACGGCAAGCACACGCCGCATCTGCTCGGCGAGGCCTTGTCCTGGCATGAGCGGTTCGTCGACAGCGGCAGCATGCTCCCCTGACCACAGCCATTCCCTAAAACAACGACGGCGGGTGCGCACCCGCCGTCGTTGTTTTGGCTGCCGCCGGGCTACCGGCGCAGGTCCTCCCCCGGGCTACCGGGAGAGGTATTCCTCGTGCTGGCGGTGCGCCTCGCGCACCTGTTCGCGGATCTTGTCCACGTCCTTGGCCTTGTTGCGGTACTTCGGCTCCATCTGCTCGATCTGGCGTTCCTCCGCGACCAGGGCCCGGTAGATGCGCTCGCGCTCGGCCGAATCCGCGGTGTATTCGAGGTCCATGTAGTTGACCGCATGGCGCCGGGCGTTGTTGATGGCCGTCTGTGCCTTGCCCGCCTTGCTCATCAGCGATGCGATGACCGTGATGACCAGGACACCGATAATGACGGTCAGCGACAGGCCGATGCTGATCTCGACGACCGGGACCGGCTCGCCGCCGTTGACGAACGGCAGGTTGTTCTCGTGCAGCGCGTGGATGATCAGCTTCACGCCGATGAACGCCAGGATCGCGGCGAGGCCGTAGGAGAGGTAGATCAGGCGGTCCAGCAGGCCGTCGATCAGGAAGTACAGCTGGCGCAGGCCCATCAGCGAGAAGGCCGTGGCGGTGAAGACGATGTAGACGTTCTGGGTCAGCCCGAAGATGGCCGGAATGGAGTCGAGTGCGAAAAGGATGTCGGTGCCGCCGATGGCCACCATCACCAGCAGCATCGGCGTCATGACCTTCTTGCCGTTCTCCATGGTGAACAGCTTGTCGCCGTCGTAGTGGTCCGAGGTGTGGAAGAACCGGCGGGCCAGCCGGATGATGAAGTTGTCCGCTTCGTCGCCGTCCTTCTCGGGCTTCAGCAGGTTGCCGGCGGTGATCAGCAGGATCAGCCCGAAGGCGTAGAACACCCAGGCGAAGGAATTGATCAGCGCAGCGCCGAGGAAAATGAAGCCGGTCCGGGCGATCAGCGAGAACACGATGCCGAACAGCAGGACCTTCTGCTGGTCTTCGCGGGGTACCCGGAAGCTGGCGATGATGATCAGGAAGACGAACAGGTTGTCGACCGACAGCGCCTTCTCGGTGATGTAGCCGGCGAAGTACTCCGAGCCCATGGCGCCGCCGCCGTAGATCAGCACCAGGATGCCGAAGAGGATGGCGATGCCCACGTAGATGGAGGACCAGACGGCCGCTTCCTTCAGCGTCGGCACGTGGGCCTTGCGGATGTGGAAGAAGTAGTCGAAGGCCAGCAGGGCCAGGATGACAACAATGGTGATGCCCCAGATCAGGGGGGAAACAGTCATGAAAACCGCTTTCGTAAGGTGGACAGCAGTGCACCCGCAAGTCTCTCCGCCCGGCGTTGCCCGGGCCGCTGCATCCGGCCGGGCATCTGTGCCCTACGTGTTGACGGCTGCAGCGCTTTGGAATACTCCCTTACGCACTGTCCATTGTAACGGTGCCGCGCCATGGCCCCAACTTAGCAGCGGCGAACCGGCCTGTCAGCGGCGCATGCCGGGCCGGTCCCGCGGCGGCCCGGGCATTCGCCGCGGGCTCTATGCACGCAGGTCACGCTGTGACAGGCTGGCGCCATGTCCTATTACCTCGAGTACATCGTGCCCGCAGAGCAGGGAGAATCCGGCTACGACTTCCCCGTGAGCGAAGAGCACCGCGGCTACACCATCCCGTTGAATGAGACGGACGCCGAAATGGTCCACGTCGGCCAGCTCCCGGTCCGCAGTGAGGTCTACGGTGCCGGCCTGGACGAGGCCATGGCGGCGGCAGAGGAGATCCTCGGCAACAGCAAAGCCAGCCGGGCCGAGCTGTACGACGACCCGGACGACTCCTTGCAGCGCGGCTCCGGCACGCTGGTGGCCAGCTACACCGCCGGCACCGGCTGGCAGGAAGCGGCGCGCTGATTCACTCGCCGAGGACCACCTCGGAGGCTTCGGTGGAACGGTCGACGACGGTGGTCGGCGCTTCCAGATGGACCGCCCCGGAGGGCAGGATGCCGGCCCCGCCGTAGCGCTCCATCACCCGCAGCTGCGCCACGACATCCTCGCCGGCGTGCGCCGGGGGCAGGTCCCTCCAGAAGGCGAAGCCGCCGCAGTCCAGCAGGGCCTGCCGGTCATAGAGGACGCAGCCGCCAACCCATGCCACCCGGTACAGCCGCCAGCCGCCGGCCGGGATCCCGAGCCGGGCGGCGATGTGGGTCAGGTTGGCCGCGTTGTGCAAGGTCCAGCGCTGGAACTGCGGGTCGCCGCGGCGGATCCGCTCCGGCACCACCGGCCCCTCCCACAGTTCGAAGGGCCGCTGCTCGTCCGGGCGCTCATCGTCCAGGTAGGACAGCCCTTGCACGGCGGCGCCCACGAAGCCGCAGCCGGCCTCGCGCAGGGCGCCTGTCATCCGGGCGAGCATGTCCGGCTCCAGCCAGACGTCATTGTCGAGGAACAGCACCAGGCCGGCTTCCGCCAGGCCCAGCAGGAAATCGCGCTGTTCGGCCATGCCCCGGCGCGGCAAGTGGTGTTCCAGCCGCACCGGGCGGCCCTGGGCCTGCAGCACCCGGACCATCGCTGCGACCGCCGGATGTTCCCACGCGGGTTCGGGCTCCGTCTGGTCGCTGATGATGACGCCGAAGGACGGCCCGTCCTGCGCGGCGAGGCCGGACAGCGTGACCGCCAATTCGGCCGGACGTCCGAAGTTGGGGATCAGGACCTGCACCTCGGGCGTCGGGGCAGGCGGCAGCGGGCTGG
>NZ_ANPE02000102.1 GCF_000328305.2 Arthrobacter crystallopoietes BAB-32
GCCGCGGCAACCGCCGCGCCTCCGCTCCGGCCAGCAACGTACGCCGCAGCGCCCGCTAGCTCCGGTCCGGGTTCCGCCCGCGCACGGACCGGAAGGCCCTGGCTTGCCCTGTTCAGGGGCAGGTCAGGGCCCTTCCCCATGGTGCCGGCGGACTGCAGCAGCCAGAATGGTGGGCATGAATGCTGTCCTGAACATCATCTGGCTCCTGCTCGGCGGAATCTGGCTGGCGCTCGGCTACTTCCTGGCCGGAATCGTCTGCTGCGTGCTCATTGTCACCATCCCGTTCGGCATCGCCTCCTTCCGCATCGGCGCCTACGCGCTGTGGCCGTTCGGCCGCAAGGTCGTGGATAGGGGAGGGCGGACCTACTTCATGTCCACGCTGGGCAACGTCATCTGGATCCTGGTGGCGGGAATCTGGATCGCGCTCGGGCACATCGTCACCGCTATCGCCCAGGCCGTGACCATCATCGGCATTCCGCTGGCGATCGCCAACCTGAAGATGATTCCGGTGTCGTTGACCCCGCTGGGCAAGGAAATCGTGCCCTCCGACCAGCGGTTCATCGGCTACGACCGGCACTACGCAGGCGGCTACGGCGGCGGGTACTCCGGCGGCTACCTGCGCTGAGCCCCCGCTACTCCACGTTCAGCCGACGGGCGTCGCTGAGGCCTTGGCTCCGCCGCGAGCCCGTCTGGACCCGGAAGCGGCGCCCCGTGACTTCGTCCGGGACGATCCGCACGAAATTGTTCTTCTCGCCGGCCTGCCACGGGAAGAGCGGCAGCAGGGTGGAGCCGAGCACGTCCTCGATGCTGCTGAGCCGCTCGGCGGGCCCCTTGACTACGACGCTCCAGGCGATATTGCTCGCCGGCCGGTAGCCGTCCGTCTCGAAGGCCACCTTGGCGTCCGAGAGGGCTGCGTCCAGCTTGGTGCCCCGGGCCGTACGGAAAACGATCGAGCCATGGTCCACGACGTAGTTGATGGGAAAGAGGTCAGGATGCCCGTCGACCACCACGGCCAGCCGGCCGACATCGGTGCTGCGGAACAATTCCCAGCATTCGCTGGAGGAGAGGTTTTCTATGCCCTCGGGCATCTGCATGGCCGTCATGCTCACAGTCTATTGAGGCCCGCAGCCAGGCGGTAGGCATGTTCCAACGCCGGCCAAGTGAGCTGCGGCCTCTGGGTTTTCCGGTGCAGGAAAGACGTGCAATCGCCATCCGTTTGTGCTGGAATTACCTGCATAGCCGCAACATCCATTGTCGGGCCGCGTCCATCCATCTGCCTGGGGAGGCAGCGCGCGGCACGGGATCCAGGAGGCATCACATGTCCGATCTCTCAGCCGCCTTGTCCGGGGAATGGCGGTTCGACCAGGCCCACACTCGGATTGGATTTTCCACCCGGCATGCCATGGTCACCAAGGTGCGAGGGGCCTTCAACGATTTCGAGGGTGTCATCCACGCCGATGTGGAAAACCCGTCGAAGTCTTCGGTCCAGCTGACCATCCAGGTGGCGAGCATCGATACGCGCAACGAACAACGGGATGAACACTTGCGCACCAACGATTTCTTCGATGCCCCGAACTTCCCGGAGATCAGTTTCCAGAGCACGCATATCGACCAGGTCGAGGAGCGCAACTTCATCGTCAACGGCGACCTGACCATCCGCGGCATCACCAAGCCAGTGTCCGTGCCGATAGAATTCACTGGCGTCGAGCGCGATCCCGCCGGGCACCTCCGGGCCGGGTTCGAAGGTTCGCGCCGGATCGACCGGCAGGCGTTCGGGGTGAAGTGGAATACCGCGCTGGATTCGGGCGGCGTCCTGGTTTCGGACCGGATCCTGCTCGAATTCGAAGTTTCTGCCGTGAAGGTGGAGAACGATGGCGGCTAGCGGCTAATCCTCCGGGTGCGCCTGGGCGAAGACCGAGATAAGGGCGGCGAATCCGCGGCCGGCGATTTCGACGCCGTGCTCCTGCGCCGGACCGGACGCTGCACCCGCGACGGTGTCGAATACGTCGAGCTGCTGCGTTCCGGATCCGTCCGAGGCTTCTGCCTTGCCTTGGAGCAGCACCGCGAACTGCCCTTCAGCCAGGGCCAGCGGCTGCTTCTTCGACAGCTCGGCCACCAGGATGCCGGCGCCGGCGGCATCTTTGCGGACCATAATGTTCAGCGCCCGGCACGGTCCGGTGGGCAGCGCGCAGGAAACCGCACTGCCGCCGTCGAACCTTAAGGGACGGAAGCGCTCGAGCCGGCGGACCTCCCCGTCCACGGTCAGCTCCACCACCTCGCCCTCGATCAGCATGAAGGTGCGCTCCAGGCCGGGAAAAGCGGAGAAGCTGCCGGCCTGGTCGAGGTCCGCGATGCTCAGGCGCCAGTCGGGCGTGTCCGCGTTGCCGCCGGCGGCGATCTCGCGCGTGGTGCCGCCGGCGTTGCGCCAGGGCTGCGGTTTCAACGACGCAAAGGGGATGATGAGCACGGCAGGCCTTCCGGATCGTTCAGAGGTTCCTGGACCAGTTCAGCACATAGATGTCCTCATAGCCGTCCGGCCCTTCCAAACCCAGCTCGGGCGCGGGCTCGAATCCTGCGGCACGCACGATCCTGGCCGAGGCGGCATTGCCCGGCCGGACGCGGGCGATCACAGGCGGCAGTTCCAGCAGCTCATTGGCATGGGCGACAACGGCGCGGACGGCTTCGGTGCCGTAGCCGCGGCCCCAGAAGCGGTAGTCCAGGCGGCAGTAAAGATTGAGTACCGGGCGGCCGTCGAACAGGACATGCTTGACGCCGGCGAACCCGATGGGCTCCGCACGGTCCGGCAGGCGGACGGCGAAGTAGCCCACCCCGTGGCGGTCCCACTGCTCTTCCCACCGCTGGAACAGGCCCTCGGCTTCTTCCCGCCAATTGAGGGCATCACTGGGGTTGTGGCGGGTGGTCCGGCGGTCGGAGAGGATGCGGAAAACCGTGTCGGCGTCTTCGGCCCGCGGGCGGTTCAGCAGCAGCCGTGCTGTTTGCAAGGTGGTTTCGAGGTCCCGGTCGTTTCCGTCGGCGGCTGGTGCCATGGAACCAGCCTAGACCCCGTCCCTGATCCGCCCATCCGGCTTTTCGCGGACGTGGCCACGGGCCTTCTCCTGCCATCCCGCTGGTGACACGATGGGAGCCAGGCAGCTTCAGGGTCGACGGCGGTTCGAGTCAGTGGCAGCTTTACATTCAAAGTTGAGCGGCATACACTCAAGTTAGTTGCGTTGGATCTTGTGCGCGAGCGCAAAAGGAAGGAGCTCGGTTTGGACGCGAAATTCACTACCAAGAGCCAGGAGGCTTTGTCCTCCGCGGCCATGAATGCCTCAACGGCTGGCAATCCGCAGATTGAGCCCGTCCACCTGCTCAAAGCCCTGATGGACCAGCGCGAGGGGGTCGCCGTCGCCCTGTTGAAGGCCACGGGTACCGACCCGGACACCGTCAGCGTGCAGGCGAGCACGGCCATCAAAGCCCTGCCGGCATCGTCCGGCACGTCGGTGGCGCAGGCGCAGTATTCCCGCGGGATCCTGCAGGTCATCAACGTGGCCCAGCAGGAGGCCGAAAAGCTCGGCGATTCCTACGTCTCCACCGAGCACTTGCTGTTGGGGCTGGCTGCCGATAACGGGGCCGCCGGCAAGGTGCTGAGGGAAGCCGGTGCCTCGCATGAAGCCCTGTCCGCCGCGCTGCCTGGAGTGCGCGGGGACCGCAAGGTCACCAACGCGGACCCGGAGAACACCTTCCAGGCGCTGGAGAAGTTCGGCGTTGACCTGACCGCCATTGCACGCTCCGGCAAGCTGGATCCTGTCATCGGGCGGGACTCCGAAATCCGCCGCGTGGTGCAGGTGCTGTCCCGCCGGACCAAGAACAATCCCGTGCTGATCGGCGAGCCCGGCGTGGGCAAGACCGCGGTCGTCGAAGGGCTGGCGCAGCGGATCGTCGCCGGGGACGTCCCGGAGTCGCTGCGGGGCAAGACGCTGATCAGCCTGGATCTCGGTTCGATGGTGGCGGGCGCCAAGTACCGCGGCGAATTCGAAGAACGCCTGAAGGCGGTGCTGGAGGAGATCAAGAACTCCGATGGCCAGATCGTGACCTTCATCGACGAGATCCACACCGTCGTCGGCGCCGGCGCGGCCGAAGGTTCGATGGACGCGGGCAACATGCTGAAGCCCATGCTGGCCCGCGGCGAACTGCGCCTGATCGGTGCGACCACCCTGGACGAGTACCGGGAGAACGTGGAGAAGGACGCTGCCCTGGAGCGCCGTTTCCAGCAGGTGTACGTCGGTGAACCTAGCGTGGAGGACACGATCGGCATCCTGCGCGGGCTGAAGGAGCGTTACGAGGCGCACCACAAGGTGGCGATCGCCGACTCGGCCCTGGTGGCCGCCGCGACTCTGTCCAACCGCTACATCACCGGCCGGCAGCTGCCGGACAAAGCCATCGACCTCGTCGACGAAGCGGCCTCCCGGCTGCGCATGGAGATCGATTCCGCTCCGGAGGAGATCGACCAGCTGCGCCGTGCGGTAGACCGGCTGACCATGGAGGAGCTGGCGCTGGCGGACGAGACCGACGAGGCCTCCCGCGAACGGCTCGAGGCGCTGCGCGCCGACATGGCGGACAAGAAGGAGCAACTCGCTGCCCTGAACGCCCGCTGGGAGGCGGAGAAAGCCGGACTGAACCGGGTCGGTGACCTGAAGGCGAAACTGGACGAACTGCGCAGCCTCGCGGACAAGGCCCAGCGGGACGGCGACCTGGCAGAAGCGTCCCGCATCCTCTACGGCGAAATCCCCGCACTACAGAAGGAGCTGGATGCCGCGCAGGCGGCCGAAACCCAGGCCGAAGCGCCCGAGCTGATGGTTTCGGAGGAGGTCACGGCAGACGACATCGCCGAGGTGATTTCTGCCTGGACGGGCATTCCGGCCGGGCGGATGCTGCAGGGTGAATCCCAGAAGCTGCTGCACATGGAGCAGGTCATTGGCGGCCGGCTCATCGGGCAGGCCAAGGCTGTGCAGTCCGTGTCCGACGCCGTCCGCCGCGCACGCGCGGGAATCAGCGATCCGGACCGGCCCACCGGCTCCTTCCTCTTCCTCGGGCCCACTGGCGTGGGCAAGACGGAGCTGGCTAAGGCGCTCGCCGACTTCCTGTTCGACGACGAACGCGCCATGGTGCGCATCGACATGAGCGAGTACTCGGAGAAGCACTCCGTGTCCCGCCTGGTCGGAGCTCCTCCCGGCTATGTGGGCTACGAAGAAGGCGGCCAGTTGACCGAGGCAGTCCGGCGGCGGCCGTACTCGGTAGTCCTGCTGGACGAAGTGGAGAAGGCCCATCCGGAAGTCTTCGACATCCTGCTGCAGGTGCTCGACGACGGACGCCTGACCGACGGCCAGGGCCGCACCGTGGACTTCCGCAACGTCATCCTCGTGCTGACTTCGAACCTGGGATCACAGTTCCTGGTGGACCCGGCGCTGGACGAGGACAGGAAGCGCGAGGCGGTCATGAACGTGGTCCATGCCAGCTTCAAGCCGGAGTTCCTGAACCGTCTCGACGACGTGATCATGTTCGACCCGCTGAGCATCGAGGACCTGTCGCGGATTGTGGACCTGCAGGTCCAGGCGCTGGCGGCGCGGCTGAGCGAGCGCAGGCTGACCCTGGAAGTGACGGAAGCGGCCCGTGAATGGCTCGCCCTGACCGGTTTCGACCCGGCCTACGGGGCCCGGCCGCTGCGCCGGCTGGTACAGCGCGAGATCGGCGACCGGCTGGCCCGCGGTTTGCTGGCGGGCAGCATTGTGGATGGTGACACCGTCCTGGTGGACCGTGAGGAAGCCGGCCCCGAGGGGCAGGAGCCCGCGGCCGGACTGGTCGTGCGGGCCAAGTAGACCGGCGCAGGAAACGGCCGCGCCTGTTGCTTCGAGGGCAACAGGCGCGGCCGTTGTGCTACTCGCTGACCAGCGAGGTCTTGATGGTGTTGCCTTCGTCCGAAATGACGAAGCAGTCGATCCGCCGGTCGCCTTCCTCCCAGGTCCCCTCGGAGGGCATGCCGTAGGAGTTGCGCAGGTTCGGGTAGTCGGCCGCATTCTCATTGAGATCGACGGCGCCGCAGAATTCCTCGGCCTGGACATTCAGCGCGTCCTTGCCGGGGAACTCCTCCGCCTCCTCATAGAAGTAGGTTCCCACCAGTTGGGCTGCATGCGGGGTGTCGCAGGTGACCACCGTCGCGCTCTGCGTAGCTGCCTGGAAATCGATGAAGCACTGGCCGGCCTCGAAGTCGAACGGCGACACATTCTCCGCGACGACGCCGTCGGCACCCGGGCTCGCCTGCGGCTGTGCTGCCGAACTGGAGGGTGCTGGCGCGCCGGAATCGGAACCGCGGTTGGCGATGCTGACGACAATGACCACGATGATGATAATGGCGGCCAGGATTCCTGCGCCGATCAACAGCAGCGGCTTGAGCGCAGGGCGTCCCTCGCCGTCAGTTGCCGGCGGTTGGCCGGCGGGCGGCGGGCCGGCTGAGTACCAGGTTTCCTGCGCCTCCTGTCCGGCAGCGGTGCCCTTCGCCCAGCGGGATGGGGGAGTGCGCCCTGGCCCCCGGGTGT
>NZ_ANPE02000101.1 GCF_000328305.2 Arthrobacter crystallopoietes BAB-32
AGCCGGGCCGAGGGGCGCCGTGTGCGCCGGTGCCGGCAGCCTGGACAGGGCCGCGGCGGCGAGCGCATCGAATTCGTGCTCCACCAGGACCAAGGCCGGATCAGCATGCTCGAGCTGCTCCGCCAGTTCCGCCGGCGACAGCCGCCAGGACAGCGGGACAAGCACCAGCCCTGCCTTGGCGCAGGCGAAGAACACCACCACGTGGTCCGACGAGTTGCCTGTCACGGTGGCTATCCGGTCCCCGATGCCGTAGCCGGCGGCGTGGAACGCCTCCGCCAGGGCGGCCGCGCGGCGGTCCAGGTCGCGGTAGAGCAGGGTGACTCCGCGGTCGTCGATCGCCACCCGGCCGGGGGTCGAGGCGGCACGGTCGGCAGTCCAGCGGCCAAGGGTGTGCAGGCCGTCCTCCCGCCGGGCCATCACGCGGCGTCCTCCAGCACGGCACGCGCGTTGTCCGTCTCCTCCCCGCGGCGCCCCGCCTTCCGGCCGCGGCCGAACCGCTTGGCGGCTCCAGTCAGACCGCCGGGCAGGAACAGCACGACCAGGATGAACAGCGTGCCCAGGATGAACAGCGGTTCGGAGAGCGGGATGCGCAGGACGTCCGGCAGGCCGGCAATGGCCTCGGAATTCGCCAGCGAGGTCAGCCGCTGGTCCAGCAGAGTGTAGAACACGCCGCCGACGACGGCGCCCCAGCGGGAACCTACCCCGCCCAGGACGACCATGACCAGCAGCGTGATGGTGAAGTCCGCCGAGACGCTGCGCGGCACGGCGCCGGACTGCAGCAGCAGGTAGACCATCCCGACGAGCGAGGCAAGCACACCGCCGACCACGAACACCAGCAGCTTGATCAGGTAGGGCTGCAGGCCGATCACCCGCACGCGCAGTTCGTTCTCGCGCACCGCCGAGGCGACGTGGCCGGCCCGGCTGTACTGCACCCAGGTAACGATGGCGAAGACGAGCACGAGCACTGCGAGCGCCAGCCAGTACAGATTGCGGGTGTTGACCACGCCGACCAGGAAGTCCGGCAGGTTGTCCGTGGCCAGGGCGAGGCCTTCCTCACCGCCGCTGGCGCCACCGGGGTTGCGCCCGACAAGGACCGACCCTGCCTCGGCGAAGGCCAGCGTGACCATCGCGAACGGGATGCCTGCCACCCGGAGGCTGACCGCCCCGACGACATGCGCCAGCACGATGACCAGCAGCAGGGTCAGGCCCATTGCCGGCAGCAGCGGGATGTCCAGGTTGTCGAGGATGATGGCCAGCCCGTACACCCCGGCACCGAAGTACAGTGCGTGGCCGAAGGAGAGCAGGCCGGCCACGCCGAGCAGCATGTGGTAGCTCAGCGCGGCGGCAGCCATCAGCATGCACATGGCCAGCAGCTGCAGCGAGCCCGGCGTATAGGTGGGCCCCGGCAGCACGCCCGGCAGGGACAGGTTCAGCAGCGGCAGCAGCCCCAGCAGGACGACGGCCGCTCCCCCGGCACCCCACTTCAGCAGGGCCTTCCCGCCGGCGCGTTTCGTGTCCCGGCCCGGCACGTTGGTGCCGCTGCCGCCGGTGGAGGCACCGCCGTCGTTAGCGGACTCCGCCGAACCCGATGAATCAGGTCCCGGTGCACCCGTTTGCTCGATGTCGGTCTCGCTGGTGGTCATGATTTCCTCCCAAGCAGGCCGGAGGGGCGGAAGAGCAGGACAAGGGCCAGGGCAATAACGACGACGAAATCGCCCGTGCCGAAGAGGTAGAAGTTCGCGAATTGCTGCAGCAGCGCCACGACCACGGAGGCCACCGCCGCGCCGGTCAGCGACCCAAGGCCGCCGATCACGGTGACGATGAACGCGAAGATCAGCAGCGAGCCGCCCAGCAGCGGCGAGACATAGCCGAAGTAATGCGAGGCGAGCACGCCACCGAGGCCGGCCGCGGCGCCGCCGATCGTGAAGACCAGTGTGAAGGCCTTGCGCACGTCGATCCCGAGCGCGGTGACCATGGAGCGGTTTTCCACGCCGGCGCGGATGATCATCCCGTAGCGTGTGCGCTTGAGGAAGAGCACCATGCCCAGCAGGACCAAGGCCGCCGCGATGATCGAGATAAAGCGGTCGTTCGGGATCTGGGCGCCCAGGAGGCTGGTGGTCTGGCTGAACCAGGCCGGCCCGTCGATGAAGACCGGGTCCGTTCCCCAAATGCCTTCGAAGAGCGCAACGGTGGCCAGCGACAGGCCGACGGTGATGAGGACCTGTTCGATATGCCGCTCGTACAGCCGGCGGATGAGCACCAGCTCGGTGAACGCCGCGAACAGCGCTCCCACGGCGGCGCCGATCAGGATCGAGAGCAGGAACGTCCACCAGCTGTCGGCTCCGGTGCGGCGGGCGACCTCCCAGCCGGCAAAGGCGCCGAGGGTGAGGAAGGAGCCGTGGGCGAAGTTCAGCACGCCCATCAGCCCGTAGCTCAGGGACAGGCCGGACGCGACCAGGAAGTACAGCGCGCCGAGGCCGAGACCGGTCACGAACAACAGGACGACAGTGCTCATCTGGCCGCTCCTTCCTGTGCAGCGGCGGGAGTCTCCGCCTCGCCGTCCGCGTGCACGCCGAGCAGGCGCTGGGTGAGGTCTGCGTCGTCGAGGAATTCCAGGGCGCTGCCGGTGTGGACCACCCGGCCGCCCGAAAGCACAACGGCGTCGCCCGCGAGGCGGCGGACCACCTGCAGGTTCTGTTCGACCAGCAGGATCGGCACGGTGGCGGCCGCCTGCTCCAGCGCCTCAGCCACTTCCTGGACAATCTTGGGCGCCAGGCCCTTGGTCGGCTCGTCGATCAGCAGGACCTTGTTGTCGTTGAGCAGCGCCCGGGCCAGCGAGACCATCTGCTGCTGGCCGCCCGAGAGCGTGCCGGCGAGCTGGCCTGAGCGCTTGACAAGGTCGGGGAACAGCTCGTCCACCAGCTGGCGCCGGGGATGGGCGTCCCGCTCGGCCAGCCGGAGGTTCTCCGCCACGGTGAGCTTGCTGAACACCTCGCGGTCCTCCGGGACGTAGCCAACCCCGCGGCGGATCAGCTTCCAGGTCGGCTCGTTGTCGATCCGCCGGCCGTCGAGCTCCACCCGGCCCGTGCGGTCGATCAGGCCGATCAGCGCCTTGATGGTGCTGGTCTTTCCCACGCCGTTGCGTCCGAGCAGCGCCGTGATGCCGGTGGCCGGAACGGTGAAGGAGACGTCCTCCACCACCTGCTGGCCGCCGATGTGCGCGCTCAGGCCGGAGATTTCGAGGATGGGCTTGGCTGTGGTGTGGCTGCTCATCAGACGGGCTCCCCCAGGTAGGCACTCTGCACGGTCGGATCTGCCATCACTGCGTCGGGCGTGTCGATAGCCAGCAGGCTGCCGTGGTGCATCACGGCAACGCGGTCGACGAGCCCCAGCACCACGTCCATGTGGTGCTCCACCATCATCACGGTGCAGCCGCGGTCCCGGTGCATGCGGCGGATGATCGCGCTCAGGGCCGGGACATCCCCGGAAGCGACGCCGGCCATCGGCTCGTCGAGCAGGATCAGTGCGGGGTCTCCCGCCAGCAGCATGGCGATCTCCACCTTGCGCTTATCGCCATGGGAGAGATCCCCCGCGGCAACCGAACTCTTCGCGGTCAGGCCGACCTCCTCGATGTTCTCCCTGGCCGTCCTGGTCGCGGCGTCGCCGGCACCGGGAAAGCGAAGCACGGAGAAACTCCCGCCCAGCCGCGCCTGTGCGCAGAGCCGTACGTTTTCCAGGACCGTCAGCCCGGGAAACAGGCTCGAAGTCTGGAAAGTGCGGCCCAACCCGGCCTTGGCCCGGCGGTGGACCGGCACCCCGGTCACGTCCTGCCCATTGATGGCGATGCTGCCGGCAGTCGGCTTCAGCACGCCGGAGATCAGGTTGAACAGCGTGGTTTTGCCGGCACCGTTGGGGCCGATCACGCCGACCATTTCGCCGGCGGGCACCGAGAAGCTGACATCCGCCAGGATGCGGGCGCCGCCGATCTGCAGGCCGACGCTTTCGACGGCGAGTGCAGGCTGTGCTGGGGCAGTCATGGTTTTCCTTCGGTTGGCTACGGGGTCGCGGCGGTGGCGGCGCCGTTGAAAAACGCCGCCACCGCGCCTGTTGGACCGGTTACTGGGCTTCCGGCGGAGCGACTTCCTCGGCCGGAACCACGTCGACCAGTTCCGGGGCCCAGGAGCCGCCCTGCTCGACGAGCTTGGCCTGGTACATGTCCTGGACCAGAGCGTGGTCCGAAGCACGCACTGTTGTTTCACCCTTGGGCCCTTCGAAGGTGTAGCCCTCCAACGCTGTGACCATGGCGTCGACATCGTTGCCGCCTTCTTCCACGGCTCGGACGATCATCTGTCCGGCCACGAAGCCGTCCGGTGTGAACAGGTCGGGCTTGGCGCCGGCCTCCTCGACTGCGGCGATCATTTCCTTCTCCACCTCATTGCCGGACGCGCCCGGGAAGTAGTGGTTCAGGAAGCTGATCTTGTCGGAAGCTGCCCCGTAAGCACCGAACGTGGCTGCATCCCCCAGACCGGTCACGATCGGCGCCGCGTCGAAGGCACCCTGCTGATCGAGCGCCTCCCACATCGATCCCGACGTGGCGCCGGCCCAGGCCACGAAGACCAGATCCGGTTTGGCATCGATCAGCTGGCGGGCGAACGGTGTGAATTCGGTGGCGTCCTCAGGGACCAGCACCTTCTCCACTGTGGCGCCCTGCGCCCCGAGCACTGCCTCGACCGCGGCGAGGTTGCCCTGGCCGAAGGCGTTGTCCTGGGCGAAAACGACGATCTTCTTGCCGTTCAGGTCGTCCACGAAGCTGCCGGCTGTCGCCACGTCCTGAAGGCTCTGCCGTCCCGACCGGAAGGTGTAATCGTTGATGCCCTGAATCGCGTCCGTTGCCGCGGGCCCGGAGATATAGAGCACCTTGTTCTGTTCGGCCTGTTCGGAGAGCTTGAGCGCGATGCCGGAGACGACGGTCCCGGCGAGGATTTTGTAATCCTGCCCGATGAGGTCCTTGGCGACGGTCACCGCCTTGTCGGGATCGCCGCCGTCGTCATGGTACGTCAGATTGAGCTTGGTGCCGTTGACTTCGCCGGTCCCCTCGGTGGCATAGTCGATGCCCGCCTGCAGGCCCTCATAGTAGGCCTCGCCGTAAGCGGCCAGCGGTCCGGTCTTGGAGTAGACAATGCCGACGTTGATGCTTTCGGCGCCGCCTGCTGCCCCAGCCGCATCGCCTTCGCCGCCTGGACTGGGCGCGCACGAGGTGGCCGCCAGTCCGGCGGTGAGCGCCGCGGCCATCAGGAACTTTTTCGTTGCCTTCACGGGATGCCTTTCGTCGTGGATCCGCTGAGATGAGCTGAAGTGTGCACCACCTCGGTCGGATTCCCTGAAACATGAAAGGTGATTCACGTTACGGAAAATGTATGACGAGTGTCACTGCGCTGTCAACGGATCCGGATGAGGAAGTGGTCACGGTCCGATTACGCTTTGGCAGTTCTCTCGGACGACCCGCGGCAGTTGTGCGGCACAGGGCGTCGCACGGCAGCAGAAAGCGAGGGTTCACTCGCAAAAGAGAGGGACCCCTTCCACCCATAAGGCAGAGGAGGTCCCGTTGAAATTAGTTAGACCGGTTCGGGCAGATACGACCTGCCCTTCCAGCTTCGGCTACTCGGCGGCGTTGCGGCTGTTGGCACGCCAGCGGATGCCGGCGTCGATGAAGTCGTCGATTTCGCCGTCGAGCACCGCGCCCGTGTTGCCGACTTCGTGCTCCGTCCGAAGGTCCTTGACCATCTGGTAGGGATTCAGCACGTAGGAACGCATCTGGTCGCCCCAGGACGCCTTCACATCGCCGGCCAGTGCCTTCTTCTCAGCGTCCTCCTGCTCCTTCTTCAGCAGCAGCAGCCGGGACTGCAGCACGCGCATGGCAGCGGCACGGTTCTGGATCTGCGACTTCTCGTTCTGCATCGAGACCACGATGCCGGTCGGAAGGTGGGTCAAGCGCACCGCCGAGTCCGTGGTGTTCACCGACTGGCCACCCGGACCTGAGGACCGGAAAACATCGACCTTGATGTCGTTGTCCGGGATGTCGATGGAATCCGTCTGTTCGATCAGCGGGATCACTTCCACCGCGGCGAACGACGTCTGGCGGCGGCCCTGGTTGTCGAAGGGGCTGATCCGCACGAGACGATGTGTGCCGGCTTCCACCGAAAGGGTTCCGAAGGCGTATGGCGCCTTGACTTCGAACGTTGCGGACTTCAAACCCGCCTCTTCGGCGTAGGAAGTATCCAGCACCGACGTCGAGTAGCCATGCCGCTCAGCCCAGCGCAGGTACATGCGCATCAGCATCTCGGCAAAATCTGCGGCATCGACGCCGCCTGCACCCGAACGGATGGTGACCACGGCTTCGCGCTCGTCGTACTCGCCCGACAGCAGGGTGACCACTTCAAGGTCGGAGAGGGACTTCTTGAGCGCCTGCAGCTCTGCAGCAGCTTCAGTCAGCGAGTCCTCGTCGCCAGCGTCCTTGCCAAGTTCAACGAGGACTTCAAGGTCGTCGATCCGGGATGCCAACTTTTCGAGGCGCTCAAGCTCGGACTGGCGGTGGGACAGTTTCGAAGTGATCTTCTGCGCCGCTGCTGGATCGTCCCACAGGTCGGGTGCTCCCGCCTGTTCGCTGAGCACGGCTATGTCTTTCCGGATGGCCTCCACGTCGGAAACAGCCTCAATGGATTCGTAGGTCGCGCGGAGGGCACGGATTTCTGCGGGAAAGTCGATCTCAGCCATGGTCTTCCAAGACTACGCCATGTGGCGTTGTGCACGTTCCCGTGACGGGCCCGCCCACAGTCCGTTGCCTGCCTGCGGGCCCCTCAATTCGTCAAAGGTGGCTGTTCAAAAGGCGCCGGCCAGGACGCCATACAGTCCGACCAGTGCCAATGCAGCCACCGCGGCGACGCCGAACTTCCAGGCATGCGATTTTGGCCGCAGGACACTGTAGGCGATGAGCAGTGGTGCGGCGACAAGTGCTGAAGCCGCGATTGCCGCGAGCGTGCCCGCCACGGGATCGGGCTCAGTGCATTCCAGCAAGCACCCGCTGAAACTGAAGACCGCAACGAAGAACATCAGGACCGCCGGATAGCCGGTCAGCAGCCAGCCCAGCAGCACCGTGACCAAGGCTGCACCGGCCCTGGTGCCACGCTTGCTCATATCCATTCGTCCTCCCGGATTCCGGCAGGCACGGCGGCACTGCAGCACGTCAACGCCGCAATTCCGAACGGGCGTCGCTGGACACGGTGATCGGCACTCCTTCGGGAACAAGGAAATTCACTATGGGCGGGTGGACGACGGCCCCAAGCACCACATGGGCCGTGCGGCTTTCCGGAGATCCGGTACCACGGCTGACCACGAGCCCATTGAACCGGCCCGCTGCCCCGGTTTCTGTCAGGTAGCGTCCAACGGCGCTCTGCACGGCGCCGTCGCTCAGCCGCGGGACGGGGGCCCCGTCGCCAGCCTCGACATCGGCCAGTGTGAACGTATCTGCTGCTGCCAGGGCAGCCCCGTCCGCCACTGAGAGTAGTTTTTTCCGCTCGATGTAGACGGTCGACACGGCCATGACAACGGTCAGGATCAACAAACTGATCGCCACGAAACCGATGATGAGGACGGCGACCTGCCCTTCCTCATCCTGTCGGGGCGGACGGAAACATCGCTGGCCCGGTCGTGCCGTAGCTGCGCCGCGGGCTAATGCTCGGGCAGCCCTCATCCGTACTGCTCGACAATCTGCGTGGCGGAAGAATTGACCCGGGCGAAAGACATGCCCATCCCCGACAGCAGGGGCAACGGCACGTCAAGTGCAACCTCAACTGTGACGGTCGAACCGGGCTCCAAGCAGGCGCCCGAGCCGCAAGCAATGGATAGGGTGAGGTCTGCGGGGTCGAAGCCGAAGTCCTGGACCGAGACAATCGCCGCCTGTTCCGCCAGCCCGTGCGCGGTTGCCGGTTCCTCCGCTGCGGCAAAGACTTTGGCCGCATGATCGGCCGCGCTCACCACGGCGAACGAGCCGCCCTGCACCTGCCCCACCGCAATCACGAAGTAGACCACAGGAACCAGCAGCAGGGTACCGAGGAAGACGAATTCCACGACAGCACTGCCGCGTTCCTGTCCAGGTTCTGCACCCATCCGCCCGATCAAATGGCGCAGCGTCCGCCAGCGGGCGGCTGGGAATGGCTCAGCCAGGAAGCGGCGCATGGCCCTGCACCTCCAGCATCCCGGCCGGTCCGAAAAGACCTAGGGCAGGGAACGGCGCAGTGACGGTAATCCGCAAGGTCCGTGTCCCTCCATGGTTGACCTCATCGACCCGCACATTCTGCGAATACGACGGATTGAGGGTGCTGTCGATCAGCTGCTGCGTCCGGGCACGGGCATCCGCAGAGTCCCGGTCAGCCAAGGCACCGTACCGTGCTCCCGCACCGGCAGCGTCGATGAGGGTATTTCGGACGTGGAGGACCAATGCCAACTGGATGACAGACACAAAGATGAGCGCCAGAACGCCGCCCACCAGCACAAAATCCACCGCCGCCGATCCCCTGTCCGGCTCGCCATGCGGCCTCTTCGGGCGGAGCTTTCCCACGAACATCAGGGCTGGCTTACCCGTCCCATGGCATCGTTGAAGAGCCCCTCCAGCGCCGGCTTGGCGATGGCCAGGATACCGGCTACAAGGACTGCGGACATCAAAGTGATCATGACCCAGCCCGGCACATCTCCGCGTTCCCGATCGCCGCCGTCCAGCGCAGTCCGGAACCGGAGAGCCGTATGTGCAACGGCAATCGACACGACGGCGGCGATCCGTAGGAAAAAAGTGTTGTTGCTCATGTCTGGCCTTCGCCTTCTTTCGTTGTTGTTCTTGTTGTGACGGAAGCTACTGGTCACTGCCCTTCACCAGCCCAGGTCGATCAAGGCGAGGCCCGGGTACACCGCGAACAGCACGGTCAGTGGCAGGACGCCGAAGACCAGCGGCACCATCATGGCGATTTCTTTCTTGCCTGCCGCTTCCATCAGGTCCCGTTTAGCCATATCGCGCACATCTTGGGCCTGTGCCCGCAGCACATCGGCCAAGGGCGTACCGCGCTCGACGGCAACCGTGATTCCGTCTACGAAACGGACCAAGGCGGGCAGACGGCTGCGGTGCGAAAACTCTTGCAGAGCGGCAAGCAGGGGTGTTCCGGCGCGTGTTGCTGCCAGTACCGAGGCGAACTCACCCGCGAGTTCACCCTTCGATGAACGGCAGATTCGTTCCAGCGCGCCGGTGGCGCTTTCGCCCGCGCTGACGGCCAAGGCCATCAGCTCAGCCAGGCTCGGGAACTCGGCGAGCATCTTGGCCTCCCTGCGTTGGATCTGCAGCGTCAGCAGATAGTCCCGCAGGAGAAATCCCCCTGCTGCCAGCCCGAGGGTGAATACCGCGGATGCGACAGCATCGAAGCCACCGGCTGCCGCCGAGACAATCGCGAGCGCAATGCCGAGGGCCAGGCCGCCCGCGGCCCACATGAACTGTTCCGCCCGGAAATCGAGCGGACTTTGCTTGCGGCCCGCCTGTGCGAGGCGCTTGCCCAGGACAGTCGTGCCGTAGTTGAAGCGGCCCAGCCACGACATAAGATCCGAAAGCACCGGTCTGATAATCCGCTCAAGTGCACCGAACGGCGTGACTGTTCCCGGTACGGCCGCCAAGAGTCGCGACTGCAGGTCAACGGACTTCAGCTGAGGCGAGATCCGGTCGACGAACCTTGTCCTGCGCATGGCTGGCAGCCGGACGAAAACCAGCCACAGCCCGCTGCCCAACGTGGCCCCCGCAAGAACACCAAGGACGAGGAACTGGCTCATTGGAGCACTCTTTCGTCTTCCGGTAGGGCTCCGAGGCGGAGCATCAGCCGGTAGCAGACGATGGAGACCACGAGTCCCCCCAGCAGCACCATGATGCCGCCCACGGTGTTGTAGGCCGCGACGGCCTCCGGCCGGGTCGCCAACAGCATCAAAATGATCCATGGCGCAGCCACGGCCAGCCGCGCGGCATTGACGGTCCATGATTGGCGTGCTTCGAGCTCGCTGCGTGTCCTTGCACTGTCCCGCAGGAAGTCTGCCAGTGTACCCAGCAACTTGCCCAGATCCGTGCCGCCGACTTCCCGCGTCATCTTCAATGCCTCGAAGATCCTGTCTGCCACGGGATCGGCCAGCCGGTTCTTCAGCCGCTCCAGTGAATGGTCGAAACGGCCGCCTGCCCTGTAGTCCGCACCGAACTCCACGAACGCCGGGCGCAACTCCACCGGGCCTCGGGTTCCCAATTGCACCAGGGCCTCGGGCAACGACAGACCGGCGCGAATGGCCGAACGCAAGTGGTCCACCGCATCCGGCCAGATCTCCCGCATCGCCGAAACCCGGCGTCGGGCCCGCCAGCGGATCAGCAGATACGGCAACCAGGCGCCGAAAAGGGCGAAACAAGCGGCGATCGGAGGTGACTGCGTGAGCACGAGGACGAGCAGGAGCGTAAAGACTCCGGTGCCGAGGCAACTGGCCAGCAGCCCTTGGACCGTGACCTTCTGGATTCCGGCTTGGTTGATCGTTGCCTGGAGGCGGCTGGGCCTTGCGGACCGGGCCGGACGCTGACCGTGGCCGGGAACTTCCCAACAGGACCACCAGATCAGGAAGAGGCCGATCCCGCCAGCCAAGCCCGCAGCCGCTGTCACGGCGTGCTGCCGATCAGTTGCATGACGTTGTACCCGGCGCGGGCAAACTTCTCCTCACCGGGACTCGCGGACTCGCTGGCCACAAGATCGCCGTCACGCCTGCTGAACACCGTCGACGTTTCGATGATGCCGTTTTCCACCCGACGGCCCAAGGAGACGACCTCCGCGACCTGCCGCTTTCCCGAGGGCGCGCGCGTGCAGTGCACCACGAGGTCGATGCAGGAGGCGACGGTCGGCAGGACGAAAGCGCTCGAGATGTTTTCACCGGCCAACAATGGGAGCGTGCAGATCTTGGTGATAGCGTCATGCACACGTACGAAAAGACATGTACTTTTCCGCGTAGTTCCAGAGTTAGATTCCTTCACCTTGGCCCTCAGAACTTCTCAGGAACTAAACGCCTTGGGGCGTCCACGCCGCCGGCCTGCAGGACGCGGACCGGTGATGATCGCAAGTGCTTCTCGGCGGTCCTGCAGTGCACCGTGCTGGAGCTGAACGGGATCCCGTACATCCCGATGGAGACCGAGCATGCGGACAAGAAGCAGATGATCTTTCCGGTTCTTCGTCCATCCCGTCACCACCCTAAAGGAGATGCGCCAAGTGATGAGCATCTACGCTCGGTCCGCCGCCAGCGGGCTGGCGAAGGAGAGCCAGATCGCCAAGGTCATGCCTGAGCCGTTTCCCTTAAGCTGCTCGACTGACAATCGGCCGGAGGCCTAGAAAGGGATGATGATCTGGGGCGCTGCTCCACTGGTCTTCCACATAGCGGTATGAGCCGCAGTATACTGACGCGGTCGCCAGATCACCGTATTTGCTTCCTTCATAAGGGTCGGGATATGCACCTCGTCCTTGCGAAGCACGAACACCGCTTCATCCGCGATATAGCAGCGAATAAGTTCTGCGTCGCCACAAGGCTGACCCCAGATACCACGCTCCTTTACGATGCAGTCGAAGGCTCCGACCTATCCTGGTTCCTCCGCTGATCGATGCGCCCATTCATGAACCCATTCATCCATCCGCTCATCGAAATGCTCAAGATAGTTCCGCGCAGCGACGTTTTTGATGGTGGGCAGCGTCGGATTTCCTATTCGGTCCTGAACCCACCGAATGCGGTCTTTCCAGATGTCGGTCAGCTCCTTCTTCCGTGGCTTTCCACTACCGAAAATTAGGTTTCTCATGGCGGCCGCACAAGAGATTGCCTGTTCCACTCGCTCACCGAGCTCCTCAAAATCGGCGGGGCTCATCTGCTGACCCATACGTAGACGCTGCCCCAGCTGCAATGTTTTGTCACAGGCCGCCTTGCACGTCCGCGCCTGCCGGTTGATCTCCATCATGTAGACCTGCCAGACATGACTGCTGTCACCTATGACCTTGTCCCAGCCGCCCATGAAACCGTTCATGCATCCCTATCATTTCGTCCGCGCCGCGGGCATCGCAGCCCACTGGATCACACTCGTTCTTCACGCCACGACCTGGCTTGACTTGGAGCCCTTGTCTGTTACTTCCGTGCACATCGTGCTCATGGAAAATGCAGCCACCCATGGCACCATCCGCCGGCACTGAGCTCCAATGCTGTCCGGGCGGCGAGGCTCATGGATGTAAAACTACTCCTCGACCTCATACTCTGCGTGGCGGATTTCGCACTGATCGAGCAGGCGGGCGAAGTAACTGTAGGCCGCTAGCCTCTCGATGCCTTCCTGTTCCGACAGCTCCTCACGGGTGTGAGTGGTCACGTTACGAACAGTTAGATTAAGTCCTGTTGCCAGATGTGTTAGCGCCTTCGCCATCGGCTCGAGACCTCCCCGCATGCTCTTCACCGTCTTATCGGAAGGGTTTCCCGGCCAAGCCAGCTTGGGCTTCCCTTGAGCCGGTTCGCCCGGGGATAGGGTCTGCTGCCAGAAGACGGTGTCATCGACGTCGTTGCGCCCAAGCCTTGTCTTCCAGTCCACGCTCAAGGCTTCTGCCGCCTCTCGTACTGCTACCCTGCGCTGGTGCGTCGTCCAATGGTCAGCGGCGGCAGCCCAGATTAGCTGGTGAAGTTGGGATGGAGCGAAAGCCGGAACGCCTGAATCCTCGGTTGCTTGTGCTTCCTCAATCAAGCCCTTCAGCCGTCCTTTCACCGTAGCGGCGGTGGACCGGACGTCATGCGGAGACACTACTGCCTTAGGATGACGCATCATGGACCAGTTGGAGATCGGGTCGATCGCGCCCAAACCGGCGACCGCTATATAGGCACCTGTCACTGCCACCGCCTTGGCAGCCGCTCCAGCTGCCTCTGCAACGCTTAGTTCCAAGAGACGTACCTTAGACTCGTTCTGTCCCTCCTTGGTCCATACAGTTGGAAGCAAGCCACGAGCATGCAAATGGTCGGATTCGACCTGAGTCTGCATCCAACGCTCAAACTCGGTCTCGAACTCCTCCACAACTGAGTGCAACCGAGACAGATAGTCCACACTGTAACTCGTCATTGTTCTTTCCAATCCGGTATAGGTAGGGCAGTTAAGCAGCTCGCCGGGGCCGATGGTCTCGTAGTCGTTCTTGACAACACTGAGGTGCTCGGGAGTCGCATTCCGCCCTTAGTCGCACCTCGGCAAATCGACAATCTAATCGGCAGTCACTCCGGACCGAACACCTGATCCTGGATGCTTGAGAGCAGATCGTCAGTCACGGCAGTCCAGCCGAAACGGTGAACAAGCTCCTTCGTGGCTTCCACGGCGAACTGTCGGGTACCCGCGACTGCCGTGGTGTCATCCAACAGGATAGGGTTGCTGGACCATTCCGCCGCGCTATAGACATAGTTGCTGTGGAAGCCGGACCGCCCCCGATCTGCCACGACAAGCCGGCGTCCAGTGAGATGTTTGCCTTCGAACCTGATGGCCATCGGTTCATCCAGAGCCATCGCCGCTCTGAGCCGTACAGCGAATTCGATGGCTTCCGTGAAGTTGCACAGTGGAAGCCAGACGGGCATGTTGCCGGTAATACCCCGCTCGTCGTCTATCGTCAGGGAATCCCAGTCGTTCTGCCACTCCCCTATGCTCCGGAGATCGGCGAACAGCCCGGTTGTGAAGAAAGCCCATGCCTCGGGGTGCATCCTACCGTTCTCTTCCCAGATCAGGTCCTGCCCGCGCTCCGGCTCTCTAGAAAACGGAAAAGGCCAACCACGCTTAGAAACGGTTGACCCGGCGACCTTCTGCTGAAGCTCGGTGTAAGCAATCCGGTCCGGTGAGAACGAACTGGGATGGATGATGTGCACGAAATGCGGGGCTGCGGAATCGAAGGTGGAGAGGTGAGCGGGAATAGAATCAAGCTGTTCGCGGTATAGCTGCTGCTCGGTTGGCTGTGAAGAGGCCGCGGCGGCCAGGTTCAGGCCGGCACGGCCGACGGTTTCTACAAACCTCCGCAGCCCCTTTTGGGTAGCCAGGTCCAGCACTTCCCGCATCTCGTTCTGCGTATGATACTGCGAGCTTTCCGGCTTGCGCAGCGACCGTGTGTAGAGCTGGCCGAGCTTGAGCTTACTGCCGAAGTCACGGGCACAGAGGGATGGAATTTCGGCGAATTCGCGGACCTCGATGATGACCACCCCGCGGCCGTTGGGGTGGTTGCGCTTTCCGACGGTGAGCTGCAGCGGCGGATCCGCATACCGGTTGATTTTATCCGTGACCTTGTCGATGTCAGACCAGTCCTCGAGCTGGCTCTCATTGAGCCCGTTTTCCTCGCCCATCGCCGAGCTATCGACGATGCCCAGGATGATCTGGCCGCCATCACGCTGGTTGGCGAAGGCAAGGGCCGCCCGCGCTACGAGGGCAACGTAGTCGCCATCTTCGAGAGAGCCCGACCGCTTGAACTCAACGGCGCGCGTTTCCTGCCCGACTGACAGTACAGATTCAAGTTCGGCATCGCTCAGCATCCCGGCAAACCTGTCAGCTCCTCTATCGTGGCACGGTGGTAGCCCGACCCGCGAGGAGAGGTGCGCCAAGTCCGTTGGCGGGCCGCTGAAACTATCCTAGTCGGTGGGGTTGGCGCCGGGCGGTTTGTCAGCAGGGTGTGCCTTCAGCAGGGTGAGTCAGGCCACCCCTGCTTGCTACCTCCGTCTCCCATCGACCGCGCTTTGCAAAAGACCACCTAGTGACCGTAAACGCGACCTTGCCGACCGCGCTGCAGAACAAGGTCGCGTCTTCGTGGTCACGTATTCCAAGACGTGTACTACGGCCTTGTTTCAGGCTTCCTTTGCTATGCGCCGAAAATGGCTGAGCCCTCCCAATGGACTCTAAATTGAGACGTTTGGAGCAGCGGGCAAACATTGTGTTGACGCTGCTGGGTCCAGCGAGCATCAGAACACCCAGCGCAGCGTACGCGCTGGGTGTTCTGATGCCTCTTATGCATTGCGGCTTATCCAAACTGTTCCATCCACGTCGTGGCGATGTCGTCTCGGCGTGCGAACCAGACCCTGCCCTTGTTCTGGGCGTACTCAATGAACTCACGCAGTGCATTCGTGCGTCCGGCCTGACCCACGAGCCGCGGATGCAGCCCGATGGACATCATTTTCGGCTGTCCTCGCGATCCTTCGAGCCACAGCTCATCCAGTCCGCGCTTGAGGTATTCAAGGAAGTCGCCAGGGGACCGTGTGCCTTGGATGTCGTTGTAGGTTAGCGAGTAGGGCACGACGAGATGGCGTTTTTCCCCTACTTGCACGAAGTAAGGCAGGTCGTCATTGTATGCGTCGGAGTCGTAGAGGAAGCCTCCTTCTTCTACGAGGAGTTCGCGGGTGTTTACAGACGGACCGTAGCGGCAATACCAGCCGTTAGGCCTGGACCCCCACGTCTTTTCGAAGGATTCGACCGCGATGCGGATTCGCTTAGCCTCTTCTTCGCGTGACAGACGCCAGTGTTCCTCCCAGCGGTACCCGTGAGAGACCAGGTCGTGACCGAGGCGTTTGGCCTCCGAGGCCACTTCGGGATTTCTCTCGAACGCTTCGGCGCAGGCGAACATCGTCCCGTTGACTCCGAGCTCCTCGAAGAGCCGGAGCAGGCGCCAGATCCCCACGCGGCTTCCGTACTCGTACATCGACTCCGTGGCCAAGTCGCGCACGTCCGGTGGGAACGGGTACTGGACTTCTGTGAGGGAGTCGTTTTCCCCGTCGCCGAGAAAGTGGCTGTACTCGGACCCTTCCTCGTAGTTGACGACGAGGTTGACTGCGACGTGTGCGGAATCCGGGAACTCCACGGCGGGCGGGTTCGCGCCGTATCCGAGGAGGTCTCTTGGAGGCCAGGCTGCTGAAGCGTGTGTCATTGTTGTGTTCCTACTTTCACAGCGGGTTGGTCAGTGTCTGCTGGGGTTCCGGTGTTGCGGGTCCGTGGAGCTTCTCGAAGGGCACGTTGTGCGTTTCGGTGACGAAGCGGCTTGCGAGCAGGATCATCACGTACATGACAGCGATTCCGGCGAAGACCGAGAACTCGTTGAGGTTCTCGTAGAACCATGCCGAGCTGAGCGGGATGAGCGCACCCCCGAAGAAGCCGATATTAACCACGACTGCGGTTCCCAACCCGCGGATCTTCGTGGGGAAGAGTTCAGGTGCCCAGGTCCAGATAGTGGTGTTGACGAGCATGACGCAGAACTGGAAGAGGAATCCGAGAATCATCACCAACGCAGGGGTCGTGGCGAACAGTGCGAACAGGATGACCGATATGGCAGCCAGGATCGTGCCTATGAGGATCATGCGGCGGCGTGGGAACGCGTAGGCACCGATCGATGCGACGATGGCGCCGAGGAGACCTCCGATATTCTGGACCATGGTGAAGGTCAGGCTTCCGCCAATGGAGTATCCGCGGTCGACGAGGAGCAGGGGCATAAGGATGATGACGCTGAACTGCGCTCCCCAGGCCAGAAGGGCTGCAACGGACAGGCCGATCGTCCGTGTCCTTTGCCGCGCCTCGAACAGCGCGCGGATCGCATTTTCCTTCCGCGGGCTGACTGTGCGGGGGGCGGCCTCGATCGATTCAGAATCAGCGGTATCGAAATAGGCCGTCGGCTGCTCATTCTGTCGGAGACGCAGCCTGCCTTGGGCAAGTCGGGTGAGCGAGTCGTTGAGTTTATGGACGTGGCCGCGCTCCATCAGGTATCGCGGGGTTTCAGGGAGATACCGCCGAAGGAAAAACACAAGGACTGCCGGGATTCCCAGCAGGCCAAAGGCCCAGCGCCATCCGTTTTCTCCTGCACCGATGAGTGCGGCGAAGGGACCGAGCACGAATAGCGCGTACGCATACGCGACGAACATTCCGACGCCGGCCGACACGGTGTTGAAGAGCGAGACGAAGAGTCCGCGGATTTTGGTGGGCGTGAGCTCGGACAGGTAGGTCAGCCCGACAGCGATTTCGCCGCCGACACCGATTCCCGTGACGACTCGGGCAAGCGCCAGAACCGTGTAGTCAGGGACCACAGCCGATAGGACTGATCCGAGGGAGTAGATGCCGACGCTGATTGCCAGGACACCGCGTCGGCCGATTTTGTCTGCGAGGTACCCGCCGAGGACGCCGCCCGCCACAATGGCCAGAAGAGTTGCCGTCGACAGGAATGCGAGGTCCTGTGCGCCGATACCGAAAGCGTCTTGGAGGGCCGGGCCAAGGGCCGAGAGGATCAGCTGCTCGAGGACTTCGAACAAGCCCCCGGTGACAACAAGGAAGAGGGCGAGATAGTGGATTCGAGTGATCGGAATCCGCTCTATGAGGTGGCCAAGTGCTTCTTGGGTGTTTGTCGATTTGGGTTCAGTAGCCATAGTTGGACTCCGTTGTCCTAGTGTGGGTTGTCGTTGTACAGGTGCAGGTCACCTTCTACGGTGACTTTTGGCTAAGCGCGACTCCCTTCCGCAACGGTGGTCGGCGGACGGTACGGGAGCGGGAAGCTGTACACCGATACCAGCGGGGTGCTGCCCGTGTTCACCAGGGAGTGCGCCTTGCCAGCGGGGATGTACAGCGCGTCCCCTTCGGAAAACTCATGGCTCTCACTGCCCGACTCCAGCCTCCCTTGCCCACGCGAGACATACATGACTTCGGAGGTCTTATGGACCATCTCGGGGGTCGCTGGCTCGCCGGGATGAATGACTGCCACTCCGAGACAGTTCTGTATAGCATCGACGTTCTCACTGCTCAGGAGCACCGCTGATGCGATGGGTCTTGAGCCGTTAGCCCCGCTGATCGCACTTGCTTTGATGATCTCCGAGCTGTCCGGACTATTCATGTACTTCCTCCTCGGGGTCTGGGCCCTACCCGTCTCGGGTCGGCACAATCCTGTTCTTGTTGTTCTTCAGGTGCTGCTCCATCGCCTCAAACGCCCGTTTCTGATCACCGCTGCGAATGGCTTCAAGAATTTCGTAGTGTTCCTGCTGGACCTTGCGGCGGTGGTCCAGGCTTTGCAGATCCAGCTGATTGATGAGCGCCCATAGAGGCTGGTTATCAATGGAGATGACCTCGAGGCCAGCTCCCCCATGAGCCTGTTGTCCAACGCTCCGGCAAGGCTCAAATGAAACTGGAGGGCCTGCCGGGTGAACTCAGGAACACAGCCTTGGTCTTCCATGAGGTTCTGGCTGAGGTCGTGCACGCGCTCTGCCTCTGCAACGCTTTCAGGGTTCTCAGCGAGTTTCATGGAGATCGACGGTTCCAGCACGATGCGGGTTTCTATGACGTGTTCCGGCAGAGCCCCGTACTGAAACTGGTCCGATGCCTGCAGGCGTTTGCCCCGATTTGCGACGTAGGTTCCGTCGCCGTGTTTCACCTCTACAGCACCGATCAGGTCAAGGGCGAACAGCGCTTCGCGCACAGTCGCCCGGGACACGCCGTACTGGTCTGCGAGTTCACGATCGGAGGGCAGCTTCACCATTTCCTCACCGGTGCCGTTTTGCATCTGGCGAAGTAGGTCCTGGGCTATCGGAATGTAACGCCGGCGCGGCTTCCCGGTCTGGGCCCAATGGTCTGATGACTCCATGCAGGGAGATTAGACCACTGGTCACCGAGAGGTCAACGATAGATTTCCGTTGGTGCGACGGGGTCGAGTCGCCGCACTTCGTTTGCAGGGTGTCCTCGGCGCCGCGAAGGCGCGCCAGGTCGTATCGCAGGCGAGGCTGCCCCGCTAACGACCTCCTAGTCGCGACGGAATGTGCCACTAGTGGAATAACGGCTGGATCCACACTCGGACAAACTTCGCGGCGCCTTCAGGTACACGTACAAAAACACGTGCACTCGTTTTTCCGTACGTCAGGCTTCTCCTCCCTCAGTCGACTCCATTGCGCAGCGCGGAGACGCCGAGAGAGGCGTGCACTCGCCCGTCGAGGGAGTAGCAGAGGACTCGGTTACGGCGGCCGTCCTTGACTGCGTAGATGACCTTGACGACGTCCCGGAACGCGGCGACCATCAGCGCCAGGTCCAGGACGATAACCACATGCCCAGCGAACGCCGGCGGCGTGAACAGGGCCAGCGCGACCGAGGCCGCGGCCGCGGCCAGGATGATCAGCAGGCCGGTCCCGTTGCGGATGAACAGGATAGTCAGCACGGCCAGGATGGCGCAGATGAACAACGCCGCGGATCAGTAGCCGGAGACGTCGAGCCCGGCGAACTGGCCACCCTCCGCGGCTCCGTGTTCGTCCAGCAGCTGGACCGTTCCGGCAACCCGTCCGGAGCCTTCGACGTCATGCCGGTCCAAGAATCCAACGAGCGGTTCGACCGCGTCTTGGAGAGCCTGGCAGCATACGCTGGCCCCTGTAGGATCGGCGGGTGAGCATTTCAGACAGCTGGCCCCTGAGGCCAATCTGGGCAGAAGAGGCCGAAGTCGGCGAGTACGCCTTCGTGGATGACCCGGATGTCGGCGACACCGACATGGAAGTTGAGCGCGTTTTCACCCTCTCGGTGAAGGTTGGCCAGGCCACCGCGACGATGACCGAGTGGCACCAGCGGATGGAAGGCGAGGAGAACGCCGGCCTGATCGAAAAGATCGGCCCGCTCGTCTCCACCAAACCCGACGACCTGACCCCCGAGATCGCGGCCGACGCCGCCCAGGCCATCACCGAGCTACTGAAGCGATTCCACGACGGCTGACGCCACAGCCCGGCTGTCTGCTTTTCCTAGCCGGTCCGGGCAGCGCCGTGCGCGGGCCGGCGCCACGAAGGCTCCTGCTGCTCCCCATGAGTTGCGCTGACCGTACCCGCACCTTGCCTCATCCACATACGCTGAAGAAACTCACACCGCCGCTAGGATGACCTTGCCATGGACCTTGGAAAGAACACTCACGGGAAGACGATAAAGCTGGGATCCGAAGTCTACCCCGCGTTGGCCACGGGGAGTTGGGCGCCGTTCGTGTCGACGACACAGCAGAGTACCGTCTGGTGAACTCGACCTTCTTCGCTGTGACCAGTCCACAAACGTTCATCCCCATACACCTGACTACCACCATCGCCTTGGAATCTGGAGGGCATTCGTGAGCCCCGATCTCGATGTGTTCCTGCGCGGACGCCATGTGGGTGTCCTGTCCGACAGCACAGGCCATCTTTCCTTCCAGTACACCCCAGCTATTATGGAGCGTTACGGCACCTCCTCGGTTGTACTCTCCCTGTCCCTGCCCGTCTCGAACGACGCCATCGTTGGGCCCCGGGTGTCCAGCTATTTTGACGGGTTGTTACCTCTGGAAAACGACCGTTACGGCTTGGCCGAGCAACATGGATTGCAGATCTCCGACACCCTAGGGTTCCTATCCATTCTGGGTCCGGACCTTCCCGGGGCCCTCCAAATATTCCCGTCCAAAGCGGCAATGGAACCGGCCAGGTGGGACCAGGGATTTGTCCCAAAGCCCATCTTCAAGCAGCCGAAGGCGGCGGAGCTGATGATACCGGACCTGCTCATCTCTGAAGAGTGGGCGTTGCGGGTTGCCCGTTCGGCCGGTCTGCCTGCCGTGGACGCCTGCCTCACGGTGGACGGAGCATCCGAGCATCTTGCAGTTACCCGTTACGACTACACCCCTGACGGCGAATGGCTGCATCAGGAGGACTTCAACCAGGCACTGGCACTGCCCCGCGAGCCAATGTACGAAGACAAAACCTCGACACCGTCCCGGCTGACCCAGCTGACCGCTCTGGCGAAACCTCACATGCGTGACCCCGCCGAGTTCATGCGTACCTTGTTGCGCGCGGTCACCTTCAACCTGCTGATCGGCAATGGCGACGCCCACTCGAAAAACTACACGCTACTGATCCGTGATGGAGGCGAAGTGCGTCTTGCACCAATGTATGACGTAGCTCCAACTCGTCTACTCTGCGACGCCACCGAGCATGCAGGGCACGCCCTTGGTGGGGAGAGGAAACTGAGCAAACTGACCCTTGAACATCTGGTCCAGGAGGGCACATCGTGGGGTCTGGAGCAGGAGGATGCCAGGGCGGCGGCAGTTGAAGTCCTGGAGTCTGCCGGCAAGGCGGCGGCGCGTGAGCCAGCAGATGACAGAATCGACTTCCTTAGCGAGCTCGTCCCCGCTCGCTCAGAGGACCTTTTGAAGGGGGGAACAGCACGTGATCGCGGACCCGAGAGGACCTCCCCCTTTCACGCTGCCTACCGCAAACTTTTTCCTAGCAACCACAATCCGTTGCACGGTGGCCCCGGACGTCGGGGCGGTAAACCCTGCTAAAGATTGAGCCGCTGTGTGGCGTCAGGTCGAGGCGGCTTCCCGGTATTGAGACGGGCCTTGGCGGGGCAGTTTCTATAGACAAAGCCTTTGTGTTTCCGACGGGCGTTGTGGAATTTCCTGACCTGCCTGGAGCGGAGAAAACATCCCGTTTCGCGGTGTTGTTCGTCAAAGAGCGGGGTCCGGAGCATCGGGCTGGAGCGGCACCTTTGGGTGCAGGCTCTTCAAGACGTATCCCGTCTAAGCGACACGATTGAAAAGCATGTACTGTCATGGCTCCCGTAGCGGCGTTTAGCATGCCTACGGCGTCTGTTCCTGCCGAAACGTCTTTGCCTAGCCGCCCAGCCCTTCCGCTGCACCCTTGTGCGGCGTAACAGAGTGGCCGGACACGTAGGATTTCGAGAACACCGATTACTGAATCTTCTTGGGGGGACTATGACACCGGCTGGGTGGTATCCGCAGCCTGACGATCCGAACATCCTGCGCTGGTGGGACGGAACCCAATGGACTCCGCACACACGGCCCGCCGGTGTACCACCGACAACTCCCGTCCCGGCTCCCCTGAAGCCGAAGAAGCCCAGGAGGCCGTGGAGCAGCGGTCGCAAGATCACCACCTGGATCGGGGCCGCCGTCCTGCTCCTAGTGCTGGGCTTGGCGGGGGTCAACTGGGTGCAGGGTGCCCAAGCTCAGAGCCAGGCGTTGGCTGCTGAGCAGGCGGAGGACGAAGCCTGGCAGGCCAAGCTGGACGCCATGAAGGCCGAGGAAACCCAGAAAGCCCAGAAAGCGAAGCAGCGGGAAGCAGAATACGCACAGACCCAAGCCGAGATGGACGCTGCCGCCGAGCAGAAGCGGAAAGACGCAGTCCAACAGCAAATGAACGAGCAGGACTGGTGGACGGTAGAAAACAACGACGTCTACTACCAGTTCCTTGACGAGGGCCAGTGCAGCAGCTCCTACAACTGTGTGGTGGTGTCCGTGACATCCATTGGCCAGAGCGGCTGTCCGCGCGGAGCCTACATCTCGGCCCGCTTCCTCTCCGGCGACGTCGTGATCAGCGATGACAACCACATCACCCCGACCATCCGGTTTGAGGAGCAGACCGTCTTCGAACTGATCGACACCTCCAACTCAGGAGACAAGGTCGAAGTCACCGAGCTGCACTGCCTAGGTGGTTGAGTGATCAATCGGGAGAGACTCGCTCATTAATGATCCTCAGTCCTTCGGGTTGGTTGCTAGGGCAGGCGCCTAGAATAGTGCCAGCGGAAGACCGACCAGGTGCATTATTGAAGTGAACGGTCAGAATAATCGTGAAAAGTCCTCCAACGCCGCCTGCTCCTACGTCACATGTGAGGAATAGTGTCGGCGCGCCGTAAGAACCGCCCCGAACCAGCCTGACAATAAATTATGATCTAACAGCCGGTATCCCCGATTACAGGGTACCGGCCTAGTTGCGTTCGCACATTATTTCTGTTGGGGGTTTGACTTGAATAAATTGTTTACCGCCGTGGCCCTATTGGCCCTTGTACTCTCTGGCTGCTCAGCCCCTGCCGATTCCACAGAGCCTGCCCCGGTTGTCTCCGTTGAGCCGGCGAAGCCCTCACCGAGTTCTACGGATGGGCAACGGAAGGAAAATGATCACGGCAACTTGGTCAAGGAAATTAACCAAGTTGCCAGTATAGGGGCTGAGACTCACGCAGATTCTTCCCTAAAGTTCAAAGTAACCAGCATTGAAATGCATGATTGCCCCGCTTTTCCGGACATGAAGCCGGCAAATGGGCACATGATCGCGGTTGCTCTGGAGATTCAGACCGATAAGAACATGGTCGATCAACTCGGAACCAACAGCGTCTCCTTCGACAGTCACTACTGGAAGGGATATGCCTCAAACGGTTCCCGAATGAATACCGTCACCTCGGATAAGGCCTATAACTGTGTCCAAGACAGGACCGAGTTATTGCCCGATTCAATCGGCCCGGGCGAAAAAGTCGAAGGCCTTGTCATTCTCGATGTCGCGACCAAGTCAGGAACCATCGCCTTCAGCTTCCCCGGCCAGCCCAATGGCTGGGAGTGGCAATACGGCAAGCCGTCAGCGGTCTAATTATCCGGTGGCCGCTGAACGCAGACTCGCCTCCTCCGATTAGCCAGAGCTGCTCAGTACTATTTGACTAGTTGCAGGAAGAGTATTGAGCCGGACTGACATCACTGTGAGTCTTTACGTGGCTGGTCCGGGACCGGCTGGCACGTTTCACAGCGGCCTGCTTGCCTCCAAGCGGCGCCAGAAGCCCGGAACGGCATGAGCCACGCATAACCTTGAGGAGCCGCGCCGAGCTAGTTGGCCGATAGCGTCTCTTGCTCATCGAGATTACGGCTGCGTCGGAGACCTCCAATAAGGGCGCATATCCGCCGGAGAAACCTACCAGAATCAGTAGGATTAGCGACAAGGGGGACAGTGGAATGGTGAATTACTGGTACGCCAATCAGGATAGGAATTACGAGTTGGCGATCAAGGCGCGAACTCTGTTTACGAATCCGCGCCATGACAAGGCCACGGAAAAATCCCGAACGATGATTAAGGATTTGGAATCCGGCGACATTGTGTTCCACCACTATGACGCCCATCTGCGTGCCATCAGCCGCGTGGTCACTCCTTGGAAGCATGCGGAGCGCCCGCCCGAGAGTCCCAAAGATTTCCCCGAGGAGCCAGACGAAGGCTGGCTTGTTGAGATCGAACCCATCCGGACCGGGGTTGATCTGAACTACCGACGCGTGGCCAAGCTGATCGAGAATGGCCCGGAGAAGGCGATCAACAGTGGCGGAACGACTACCCGCGGACGATTCCTGTCCGTCCTCTCACAAAAGGATGGGCTCGCTTTGCTGGCAGAGCTCGATCTTCCTGCACCGACCGACACACCGGACATTCTCTTCGGCCGGCCGGACGAATGGGACGGCGACAACACGGACCAGGTCTCCTTAGGCTCGGTTCGCCGGGAACAGGCCGACCTGCGCCGCCATCTCCTGTACAGCCGGCCAACAGCTACCTGCGCGATCTGCGGGGAAGAGCGGCCAGCCAGGCTGCTGGTAGCTGCGCACATCAAGCCGCGCAGCCAATGCACTGAGGAGGAACGCAAAGCGTTCCGTTCCGTGGCCATGCTGGCCTGCAGCCTAGGCTGTGACGCCCTGTTCGGATGGGGATATATCTATATGGATTCCGATGGGAAGGTGCGCCGCGGTATCAACGCCGAGACCGATGACGTACGGGATGCCGTTGATCTCCTCATCGGCAAAGTTTGCGGCGCTTATAACGCAGACACAGCCCCGAACTTCAAGGCGCACGAGGACATGTTCAGGTCCTGAGGCGGACACGAACCGGCTTACCTCCCCATCAGGAGACCGGCCGGTTCACGGACCTTGTGGAGCAAAGTGGCAGAAGTCGGTGTCTTCCACTCGAGTGTCTTCGGCAGCACGTGATGCTGCACAGCTTCCCTATGCGCCTGGTCGCCCGACGCCGGTCAGCCTCACACAGCACCCACCCACCGCCGGTGCCCCTCCTAAGGATCCTCCCGGCAGCACGTGATGCTGCACAGCTTCCCTATGCGCCTGGTCGCCCGACGCCGGTGCGGTGAGCGCTTGACACCGGCTCCGCACACGTCTACTGCATGATCTCCCTGACAGCTCATGGATTCGAACCAGACGCAGCCGTTTCGACTGTCATGAGCACCCCTCGGCGAAGCGACGTCCGGCGGCACCTTGGCGATTCATCGCGACAGGCGATGGGGGCACTGAGAACGCCCGAATCGGTCGGAAAAGGCCGTTTTCGGGCTCTGTCCACCCGGTTTGCCATGGCCGGCCACGGGCCGGCCGCACCCCCGGTGGCCGGATTTTGAAGGTCAACGCCCTAGTCAGAGGCACATTGGTCGTCAAAAAAGGGGCCGGCCACCCTGACCACGCGGAAAACAGCATACCCCCATGAGAGAGAGTGTAAATCTGTAACCGGGAACCTACCCCAAATAC
>NZ_ANPE02000100.1 GCF_000328305.2 Arthrobacter crystallopoietes BAB-32
GCCCGGCCGGTTGCTGCAAGGGCCGCGACACCGGCCACCCCCGCCAGCACCAGCTGGCCGTATTCCATCAGGTCCATCCCGACCTCCGCGGCTGCAGTGGCTCCTGTTAAGCCATTGCAGCCCTGCCGGAGGCGCTTGTCAATGTCCTTCGTAGCCGACGACGGTGTCCAGTTGCTTCAGCCGGAAACTCTTGGGCAGCAGGCGCATGGCGGTGTCCCTGGCCTTGCGCAGCTTGGCCGAATCCAGCTGCGCCAGGCGGGCGATCGAATGGGACTGCGAGACGATCCGGTTGGCCCGCTGCGTGCGCGCGTGCTCATAGGCCAGCAGGCCCTCGGCCACGCTGGAGTGGTGGCCGAGGGCGTCCGCCAGCGCGACGGCGTCCTCAAGGGCCTGGCAGCCGCCTTGGCCGAGGAACGGGAGCATGGGGTGCGCGGCGTCGCCCACCAGGGTGGCCGAGCGTCCGGACCATACCGGTTCCGGCTTGCGGTCGAAGAGTTCGTGGGCCAGGATCGCGTCCTCCGGGGTCTGTTGCAGGATGTTCGCGATACCCGGATGCCATGGGGCGAAGGTGTTGATCGCGGCTTGCTTCCAGCCTTGCTCCCGGTAGCTGGCCAGCTCCTCATTGGGCAGCGTGCCGTACCAGTAGACCCGGTCGCCGGAGAGCGGCGTGGCGCCGAAGACCCCGCCGTCGCCCCACATCTCGCCCCAGGGGACACTGCCGTGGTCCAGGCCGGCGGCAGGGCAGATGCCGCGCAGCGCGGTCGTGCCGGAGGACCGGGGCGCTCCTCCGCCGACCAGCCCGGTGCGGACGACCGAGTACAGCCCGTCGGCGCCGACCACCAGGTCGGCGTTCTTCCGGCCGCCGGTATTGAGCTGGACCGAACTGCGCGGGAAGCCGAGTTCGAAGCCGGTGACCTCGAGGCCGAGATGGACGGTATTGACCTTCAGCGGCCGGGCCAGGATCGAGGTCAGGTCGGAGCGGTGGATCATCTGGATGGGCAACCCGTACCGGCGGCGGACTTCCAGCTGTTCCAGCAGCATGATGGGCTCGCCGGCCATGTCCAGGACATCCCCGCGGACAGGCACGGCGGCAGTGAGCACGTTGTCCAGCACGCCAAGGCGCTCCAGGGCTGCCAGCGCATTCGGCCAGAGCGAAAGGCCGGTACCCGGGGACTCCAACGTCCCGGAACGCTCCAGGACCTCCACCTTCCAGCCGGCCTTCTGCAGGGCAAGCGCCGTGGCCAGCCCGCCAATTCCCGCTCCGACAATCAGCGCCTTGCGCTCTCCTTCTGCCATGGAACCAATACTTTGCGGAATCGGCGCAAAGATCAAGCCGGACCGGGTCGATGGCCGCCGGGCGCTGTCGCGGGGCCGGTCGCCCGCGCGGTGCGGAAGGGTATGCAAAAGGGCCCCCGGGTCCGGCTTGATCCAGCCGGCCCGGAGGCCCTTTCGGAGAGTTCCGTCGGGGTGACAGGATTTGAACCTGCGACCTCGTCGTCCCGAACGACGCGCGCTACCAAGCTGCGCCACACCCCGGAACTGATGCCCCGCCGTCGTTGTTCACATCGGCAAAAGCAACTGTTCAAGAATAGCGGAGTTGGCCGAAAAGCTGAAATCGGCGGAACGGTGAAGCGCAACACACTTCGCCGTGCCCGGTCCGGCGCGCTCAGGCCGCCTGCGGAGCCAGGTGCAGCAGGACCGCCTCCGGGCGGCACGCAATGCGCACGGGCGCCATCCGGGAGGTGCCCAGTCCGGCCGAGACGTTCAGCGGGACCCGGTGGCCGTCATGCTCCCAGTAGGTCAGCCCGCGGGCCCGCCAGGTCGGCAGGTCGCAGTTGCTGACGAGTGCGCCATAGCCCGGGATGCAGACCTGGCCACCGTGCGTGTGGCCAGCGAGAATCAGGTCCGGACGGTCTTCAGTGAAGTAGTCCAGCACACGCTGGTACGGCGCATGTGCGACGGCGATGCGCAGGTGGTCTGCCTCCTGCCCCGTAGAGGAGCCGTGCGGAAAGCCCGTGTACCGGTCCCGGCCCAGGTGCGGGTCATCCACCCCGGTAAAGTCCAGGCGCAGTCCGTGCAGGACCATCGACTGATGCCGGTTGCTCAGGTCGATCCAGCCGGATTGGCCAAAGACGGCGTGCATCCGGCGCCATGGCAGCTCGCGGTCCGCGTAGTCGGAGGGCTGCTTGGACGGCCCGGCGAAATAGCCGAATGGGTTCTTGAGGACCGGCGCGTAGTAGTCGTTGGAGCCCGGGACGAAGACGCCCGGAAACTCGCGGAGCGGGCCGAGGGCCTCGAGCAGCGGCCCGACCGCCTGGCGGTGGCTGAGGTTGTCGCCGGTGTTGACCACCAGGTCCGGTTCCAGCTGCGCCAGCGCCTGGAGCCAGGCCTGTTTTCGCTTCTGTCCGGGCGTCATGTGGATGTCGGACAGGTGCAGCAGTTTCATTGGGCGTTGACCGGCGGGCAGGATGCTCAGGGTTTCTTCCCGGACACCGAACAGATGGCGTTCGATCAGGCTGCCGTAAGCCAATACGGCGCTGCCGGCCGCAGCGGCTCCCAGAGCCACGCGGCCGGCAGTTCCCAGCGTCCGGCGCAGTCGTTCAGCGGCCACGGTCAGTCGTCATCGTTTCCACGGCCGTTGCCGTTGCCGTTCCCATTGCCGCGGTCGTTGTTGCCGTTGCCGCCGCCGTCGTTATTGGAATTGCCGCCCGAGCCGCCGTTGTTGCCGCCGCCGGAGCCGCCGCCGCTGTTGCCGCCGCCGCCGGAGGAACCGACCAGGTGGCTCGGCGGGTTGCTGAAGCTCCCGGTGTCGTAGAGCGGGGCGACGTTGGACATGTAATCCGTCCACTGCGCACCTGCGATCGTGGCGCCGTCGACGTAGTCACGGGATACGCCGTTGATCGGCACGTTGTTCAGCGATTCGTAGGAGGTCCAGTTGCCGACCCAGGAGGCCGTGGAGATGCCCTTGGTGTAGCCGACGGTCCAGGTCTGCTCCGAAACGTCCGTGGTACCGGTCTTGGCTGCGGCCGGGACGCCGATCGGGTTCATGTAGCCAGGGCTGTCGTTGACCAGGTTCTCCAGCGGGATGGTCACCGCGGCCGCTACCTCTTCCGATATGGCGCGCTCACAGGATTCCTTCGGAACGTCGTATTTCTTGCCCTGCGCATCGGTGACCTCGGTCAGGGCGATGGGCGCGCAGTACACGCCTCCGCTGGCCATGGTCGCGAATGCGGCAGCCATGGTCATGGGTGCCACTTCCTGGCCGCCGATGACGAAGGACGGGCTGTTTACTTCGAAGGGCTGGCCGTCCACCGCGCGGTGCACGCCCATCCGGGTTGCTGCATCGCGGATGTCGCACAGGTCCAGCATGGCGGCCTGGGCTACTGTCGCAGAGTTCACGGACTTGGTCAGGCCGTAGCTGACGGACATCGGGCGGGTATAACCCGGCAGCGCGTTCTTGAAGTCCCACTTATCGAACCAGGCCCCGGCCGGCAGGCAGCTGGCGTTCCAGTTGTAGCCGGCGGGGTAGGACGTGCGGGTGGCATCCACCGTCTCGTTCAACGTGCGGCCGGCTTCCAGCCAGGCAATCGTCGTGAAGGGCTTCATGGTCGAACCCGGCTGGAAGCCGTAGGCGGTGCCGCCCATGTCCGCATCCACGTTGAAGTTCAGTTCGGTGTTCTTGGCGCCTTCCTCCGGGCTGTAATTGGTGTTCTGCGCCATGGCAAGGATCTTGCCGGTGCCCGGTTCCACCGAGACCATGGACGATCCGGCTCCGGACTCGTCGCCGACCGGCACCTCTTCCTCGATCTGCTTCTGCGCTTCGTTCTGCAGGCGGGAGTCGAGGGTGGTCTTGATCGTGAGGCCGCCGCGGGCCAGCAGCTTGGAGCGCTCCGTGGCGTCGGCGCCAAAGGCGTCGGACTGCATGATGACGTGCTGGACATAGCTGCAGAAGTAGTCGGCGAAGTTGGCCGCCACGCAGCCTGAACGCACCGGCTGCAGGTTCACGCCGAGATCCGAGGCGACGGCCTTGTCGTACTCTTCCTGCGTGATTTTCTGGTTGTTCAGCATCGCCAGCAGGACGCTGTCCCGCCGATCCTTGGTGGCTTCCGGATTGGAGACCGGGTTGAAGTAGTTGGGCGACTGGACCATTCCCGCCAGCATGGCGGACTGCGCGATATTCAGCTTGGCAGCGGGGATCCCAAAGAAGGTGCGGGCGGCCGCTTCAATGCCGTAGGTCTGCCCGCTGAAGAGCACGATGTTCAAGTAGCCCTGGAGGATCTCCTCCTTCGAGTACTCCTTTTCAATGGCGATTGCGAGCTTCGCTTCGCGCAGCTTGTCGCCAATGGACTTCGTGCCGCTGATGGTCAGCTCATCGGCGCTCTTGCCGGCGGCTGCTCCGGCATCGATGAGCACGTTGTTCACGTACTGCATGGTCAACGTCGACGCGCCCTGGAGGCTGCCGCCGGCCATGTTGCTGACTGCGGCTCGCATGATGCCCTGGGGATCGACGCCGCCATGCTCGTAGAAGCGTGCGTCCTCCATGGAGATGATCGCGTCCTGCATGTGCTGCGACACCTTGTCCAAGGGCACCGGGACACGGTTCTCGGCGTAGAACGTGGCAATCAGCTTGTTGTCCGCCGAGTAGATCTTGGACGGCTGGGACAGCGGGTTGGTCTGCAACTCATCAGGCAGCTGGTCGAAATAGTCGATCGATGAAGTTGCTCCGACGCCGGCAACTGCTGCCGCAGGCACGAGGAGCCCGGCTGCGAGTACGCCACAGAGCGCACTGATACCAAGGAACGCCACGATTTTGCCCAGCGTTGTAGCAGTGTCAAAAAGGGGGGATTTACGAGCCGCCATGCGCTCCAGTTTACAAGCAGGCGTTACCGTTGACTTATGACGAAATGGGAATACGCCACAGTACCGCTCATTATCCACGCTACCAAGCAGATTCTCGACCAGTGGGGCGACGACGGCTGGGAGCTGGTCCAGGTGGTTCCGGGGCCCGATTCGACCAACCTTGTTGCCTACTTGAAGAGGGAGAAGCAGTAGCATGGCACAGCCCCAGGAATCCCGCGTATCGGCCGTTGAGGAGCGCCTCTCTGAGCTCGGACTGACGCTCCCGGAGGTTGTTGCTCCGGTGGCGGCCTACGTGCCCGCGGTTGTCTCGGGAGACTATGTCTACACATCGGGCCAATTGCCGATGGTCGACGGCGAGCTTCCGCGCAAAGGCAAGGTGGGGAACACCACAGCTGCAGTCTCCGCAGAAGATGCCAAGGAGCTGGCAGCGACCTGTGCCCTGAACGCCTTGGCTGCGGTCAAAGGCGTGATTGGCGACCTGGACCGGATCACCCGGATCGTCAAGGTTGTCGGCTTCGTGGCCTCCGAAACCGACTTCACCGGCCAGCCCGGCGTGGTCAACGGGGCCTCGGAACTCCTGGGGAAGGTCTTCGGCGAGGCAGGCGCCCACGCGAGGTCCGCCGTCGGAGTTGCTGTCCTGCCCCTCGACTCTCCGGTTGAGGTGGAACTGATTGCAGAGTTCAGCTAGCCCGCTTCGCCAGACGACGCGGCTGTTCCAGCTGCCGCGGGAGCAGCATGCTGCGGCCCGCAGCTGGCTGGAACACGGCGGCCGGACACCGCTGAAGGCGCGGCTGGCTACCAGCGTGGTGCTGGTTCGCGACGGGCTCGGAGGCACCGAAACCTACCTGGGCTACCGCTCCGGCAAGTCGCCGCTGGGAACGATTGCGTTCCCCGGCGGCAGCCTCGACGAGGCCGATTACGAGACTGTGCCGTGGTTCGGGCCGACGGCGGGCAAGTGGGCCGGCATTCTGGGAGTGGAGGACCACCAGCAGGCCCGTGCCTTCGTGGCCGCCGCCGTCCGCGAGCTCTTCGAGGAGACCGGCATCCTGCTGGCGGGCCAGGACGAGGCATCGCTCGTCGAAGGCGGCAACAGTGAAGAGTGGATGCGGGCGCGGCAGCTGGTGGCCGAACAGGAAAGCAGCTTCCCCGAGCTGCTGGAGCGATGGGGGCTGGGGCTGCGCACCGATCTGCTGCGCCCGCTGTCCCGGTGGATCAGCCCCGACTTCGCGCACCGCAGGTTCGATACGCGCTACTTCGCCGCCACGCAGCCGGTCAACCAGCAGCCTGTCCTGCTGGAGGGCAAAGGCGTGTGGGGCTCCTGGGTCAGCGCGGCAAGGGTCATCGCGGAACGGGATACCAGTAGCTTGGGCGACAGCGCGGACCAGGAGGACACGCGGGGCCGGAACCTGAGCGAAGTCACGTCGCCGGCGGTGGAAACCGTGCTCGAGAAAATTGCTACGGCGCGCGGCTGCGTCGCTTACCTGTCGCACAAGCGGCAAATGCGGACGTACCAGCCTCAGCTCGTGGTCGAGGACGGTACGCCAATGCTGCTCGTGCCCACCGCTGCCGGCACGGAGGGCGGTTCAGTCCAGCGCGGCCGGTAGCAGCTGCATTCTTCCCAGCAGGGTGAAAGAAACGGCGGCGGCCACCCCATAGAGGTGGCCGCCGCCGTCGTCGTTAAAGGTGGGGCCGCCGCCGTCGTCATGCCCCATGGCCCAGCTGCGCGTGCCCACTGGCCCACAATCCGCTCCGCTTTTAGTGTGACATCTTGCACTTCTGAAAGTTTGCACTTGTGTAAACTTGCCGCAACTGCCAAGATGGTTCGGTGAGTCAACTAATTTCCCTGCGGGACCGCAAGCGCGCCGAAACCTGGTCCGCACTGCACGGGGCCGCCTCGGACCTCGCCCTGAATCACGGGCTGGAGAGCGTCACGATTGAAGCCGTGGCCGCCGCAGCCGGGGTGTCCACCCGCACCTTCTTCAACTACTTCCCCTCCAAGGAAGACGCCGTGCTCGGCCTGCAGGAGCCCTCGGTCGAGGAGTCGATGCTGGCGGACTTCGACGTGGAGGCCGACTTGCTGGAGCAGGTCAGCTACCTGATGCTCGGCGTGATGCAATCCATCCAGGGCGGTGAATCCGGCGAAATCCGGCACGCCATCCTGCACAAGTATCCGCATCTCATGCACCGGCGCTTCCAATATGTCCGGAAGGTGGAAGAGCTGGTCGCCGGCATCGTGACCGAGCGGCTGGCTGCTTCGCACCGCTGGGCCTCCCATCCGGAGCCTGGCTACAGCGTCGAGGACGTGGCCAGGACCATCGTGATGGTCGCCGGTGCGGGCTTGCGCAACGTCATGCAGAAAACCATTTCCAGTCCCACCCGCGAATCGCAGTTCGAAGCCCTCGACCAGGGACTCGACCTGATGCGCATTGTCCTGAAGGAACTTCTATGACAATTTCCAAAACGGCCGCCGGGACCAAGCACGGCAACCTCGTTCTGGTCTTCGTGGCCCTGGTGCTGGCGATGCTGCTCGCGTCGCTGAACCAGACCATCCTGGGCACCGCGCTGCCGACGATTGTCGGCGAGCTCAACGGCGCCACCCTGATGCTGTGGGTGATCACGGCCTTCATCCTGGCCTCGACGATCATGATGCCCATCTACGGGAAGCTCGGCGACCTGATGGGCCGCAAGTGGCTGCTGGTCGGGGCCATCGGCATCTTCCTGGTCGGCTCCGTCATCGGCGCGCTGGCACCGGACATGACCTGGCTGATCGCGGCGCGCGTGGTCCAGGGCCTGGGCGGCGGCGGGCTGATGATCCTGTCCCAAGCCATCATTGCCGACGTCGTTCCCGCCCGTGAGCGCGGAAAGTACATGGGCGTGATGGGCGCCGTCTTCGCCTTCTCCTCGGTGGTGGGGCCGCTGATCGGCGGCTGGCTGACGGAGGGGCCGGGCTGGCGCTGGGCGTTCTGGTTCAATGTGCCTCTCGGCGTGCTGGCGCTGCTCGGGGCGATCTTCTTCCTCAAAGCGCCGGCGCAGCGAGGGCGTCCGACCCTCGATGTCTGGGGGATGCTCTTGGTAGCGCTGGCGACCACCGGGCTGGTGCTGATCAGCAGCTGGGGCGGCAGCACGCTCGCCTGGAGCGACCCGGTCATGATCGCGCTGATCGCCGGTACGGTGCTTGCTGCCATCGGCTTCGTGCTGGTTGAAGGGCGGACGGCCGAGCCGATCATCCCCATGGAGCTGTTCAAGGACCGCAACTTCAATATGGCCACCATCTCCGGCCTGCTGGTCTCCGTGGCCATGTTCGGCGCCATCGGCTACATGCCGACCTACCTGCAGATGGCGACCGGTGCTTCGGCCACCGAAGCCGGCCTGCTGATGATCCCGATGATGGGCGCGCTGCTCGCTGCTTCCGTCTCGTCCGGCTGGCTGGTGTCCAAGACCGGCCGCTACAAGTGGATGCCGATCGCCGGCACAGTCATCGTGGCCGGATCCCTGGTACTGATGGGGCTGGTCCACGCGGACACGGAGGTCTGGCACATCTGCCTCAACCTCGGCGTCCTCGGGCTGGGGCTGGGCCTGAACATGCAGATCCTGGTGCTGATCGTGCAGAACTCCTTCCCGCTCCGCCAAGTGGGGACGGCGACGGCGGCGAACAACTTCTTCCGCCAGATCGGCGCGACCCTCGGCTCCGCCGTGGTCGGAAGCCTGTTCGCCCACCGGCTGGTGGACCTGCTGGCCGAGCGCCTGCCCGCAGCGGCAGCCGCCTCAGCCGGCAGCGCCAACTCGCTGACGCCGGAGCTGGTCCACGGGCTGCCCGCAGCAATCCAGGCGCCGATCGTGGAGTCCTACAATGAGGCGCTGATGCCGCTGTTCGTCTACATGGTGCCGCTGGTGCTGTTGGCCACGGTGCTGACCTGCTTCGTCAAGGAGAAGCCGCTGGCCACCTCGCTGGAGCCGGACGTGATGCCTGAGGCGCTGTCGGAGGGCAACGTCCTGATCAACACCGAGGATGCCGGCCGCCGCTAAGCTGGCTTCCATGGGTGCATCACCGGGATTGCACAAGGAGCCGCGGGTTCTCGAGATCGAGACCGTGGAGCAGTTCGACCGGGCTGCCGGAGGCGGCGGCCCGGCCCTGCGGCCGCAGGCACGGTCGATGAACGGCTGGCACTTCCAGTCCGTGGACCTCACGGGCCGGACCGAGGCGCTGCGGAACCTGGATCCGGCAGGGGCGCTCTTCCTGGGCTGCAGCTTCGAAGCCGGGATGGAGCACTGGCTGCGCGAACGCGGCGCGCTGATCTTTCCGCGGCTGCCGGAGATGCCCTTCGACGCGTACCGCTCGCGGCTCTATGCTCCCGCCGAACTCTATGACGGACTGGACACCGCCGAGTATGAGGCCACGCCGGACGCCCGCATCTACGCCTGGTCCACCCAGCCTGCGGCACGCGCCCAACTGGACGGCACCCTCGCCGCCGGGCTGCACGACCACGCCATCGCCGACGCCCTGGACGCGCTGTTCGAAGGGCCGTTCCAGGGCCGGAAGACCGTCGGCGTGATGGGCGGCCACGCCGCCGCCCGCAGCAGCGCGACCTACCGGGAAGCTGCGCGGCTCGGCCGCGTCCTCGCCCGCGCCGGCCATGCCGTGGCCACCGGCGGGGGACCGGGGGCGATGGAAGCGGCGAACCTCGGCGCGTACCTGTCGGAGGCGGGGGAGCAGGAGTTCGACGGCGCCCTGGCGCGCCTGGCGGGGGTGGAATCCTTCCGGCCCTCCGTCACCGACTGGGCCCGCGCCGCTGCCGCCGTCCTCGCGGAACACCCCTCCGGCGTCGTCAATGTTGGCATCCCCACCTGGCACTATGGCCACGAACCGCCGAACCTGTTTGCCACCCACATCGCCAAGTACTTCGCCAACGCCGTCCGCGAAGCCGTGCTGCTCCAGCGCTGCAGCGGCGGCATCATCTTCCTGCCCGGCGCGGGCGGCACGGTGCAGGAAATCTTCCAGGACGCGTGCGAAAACTACTACGCCACGCCGCAGACGCTGGCGCCCATGGTTCTCGTGGGCAGGCAGTACTGGACCGAGGAGCTGCCGGCCTGGCCGCTGCTGCAGGCGCTCGCGCGCGGCCGGCCGATGGAGGCGGCCATCCACCTGGTGGATTCGGTGGAGGAAGCCGTCCGCGCAGTCGCGGGGTAATGCCATAACGACGGCGGAGCCTGCCTCAGGCGGCAGGCTTCCGGTGGGTTCCGGTAAGCCGAGGCGCGGTTACCCGACGGTGGTGCCGAACAGCAGGCCCAGCAGGTAGGTGGCCAGCGCCGCGCCGAAGCCGATGGCCAGCTGGCGCAGTCCGCGTTTGCCCGGCGAGGAGCCGGAGAGCAGCCCGACGACGCCGCCGGTGAACAGCAGGGCCAGGCCCACCAGGACCAGTGACACGGCGATGGCCGCCACGCCTTCCAACCCGAAGATGTAGGGCAGGATCGGGATCAGCGCGCCGGAGGCGAAGAACAGGAAGCTGGATACGGCCGCATTCCAGCCGGTGCCGATTTCCTGGTACTCGTTCTCGTAGACGTCCGGGGTCTGCAGCGACAGGCTTGGATCGCAGTCGCAGTCCAGGTAGCCCATCCGTTCCGCGGCGCGGTGCTCGGCCGCTTCCTGGGTCATGCCGCGCGCCCGGTAGACCAGCACGAGTTCGTTGGCGTTCAGGTCAAGGTCCGGCGCGGCGGTGAGTGTGATCTGGGTGGGCTTGGTGGCGCCCAGAAGTTCCCGCTGGGAGCGCACGGAGACGTATTCGCCGGCGCCCATCGACAGTGCGCCGGCGAGCAGGCCGGCGATGCCGCTGAAGAGGACGAACGAGCTGGGCACGCCGGTGGCGCCGACGCCCATGATCAGCGCGAGGTTGGAGACCAGGCCGTCGTTGGCGCCGAACACGGCGGCGCGGAAGTTGCCGGAGATCCGGGCCCGGCCGCGGGTGGCCAGGCCGCGGATGACTTCCTCGTGGATCAGCTCGTCGGCAGCCATCGCCTCGGTGGCGGCGGGCTCGGAGCTGTAGGGGGAGCGGCCCTCGGCACGCTGGGCCAGCGCCATGACGAAGACGGAGCCGAAGCTCCGGGCCATGAAGCGCAGCAGGATCCGGCGGAACGAGGGGCGGGTGGGCTTGTCGGCGTGGTCGCCCAGCAGGTCCCGCCAGTGCTGTTCGTGCCGGCCCTCGGCGTCGGCCAGTTCGAGTAGGATTTCGCGCTCTTCGCCATCGCGCCGGCGGGCAAGGTCGCGGTAGATCGCGGCTTCGGCTCGTTCATCCGCCAGGTAGCGGCGCCAGAGTCTGATGTCGGAGTTCGACGGCGGTGCCTGGCTGGGGCGGACGGGGCCTTCGGACGTGGGGCTCAAGTTAGCGGCGCTCCTGGTCATGGCCGGAGGCCAGGCCTCCGGCCAGCTGGACAACAACTGGCCGAAGGTCTCGCTCGCCCGGGACCTGCCAGGCAGGCCGGGTGGACTGCCGGGCCGCACTAACGGCCAGTATGTCGACAGTCCTCCGCGCGCATCCGTTTGCGGATGGCGGTGGAGCTACTCCCCTTCGCAGCCTCCATCATACCCTCCGGCCCCTGCCGGGCAGGGCGTCATATGCCAAGGCTCACGTCCATGCCGGACTAGGATGAACCCGTGCCAACCTCAGTTCCCTCCGATCCCCAGTCAAGCCCGGAGCCGGGCCGCAGCAAATTCAGCAGCAAGCTGCTGCGCGGCGGCACGGAGCCGGACCCCCGCTTCACGCTGGCCAACGAACGGACGTTCCTGGCCTGGATCCGTACGTCGCTGGCGCTGTTGGCCGGCGGGATCGCGGTCGAGGCCTTCACCAGCGACCTCTTCATTCCGGAAGTCCGCAAAACCATCGCCATCCTGCTGCTGGTGCTGGCCATGGTGATCGGCGCCGGCGCCTTCTTCCGCTGGCTGAACGTGGAACGGGCGATGCGCCACAAAGCACCGCTGCCGCTGCCGCTGATCGCCCCGATCCTGGCCGTCGGAGGCGCCGTGGTGGCAGCCATATTCGTGGTGTTCGTTGTGCTTCGGCCGGCCTGATGATGGCTTTGCGCCGCCGCGGCATCCCGGAACACCAGGACGCCGGCCTGCAGCCCGAGCGCACCTCGCTCGCGTGGGGCCGCACGACCCTGGCCATGGTGGTCGCCGCCGCCATCTTCCTGCGCTGGATGCCGCAGCACGGTCTGTTCACCGGTGTTCTGGTGGTGGTCACGCTGCTCGCGGCCCTGGCCATCAACCTGACGCAGAAGATCCGGTACCACCGCGCGGTCCGAGGGATTGCGGACGAAACGGTACACGCCGACGTCGTGGCCGTCCTCTTCACGTCCCTGAGCGTGGTGGTGCTCGGCGCCCTCGGGATCTACACGGTGCTCTTCCTCCCGGTTCCCGGGTAGGCCCGAAAACAGTGCGCAGATCACCACAGTGTCGAGTGGCAACACGGTGGTGATCTGCACACGAGAGGGCGCTCGGTGGTGGGAGAGTTATCGGGGGCCGTCCCGCCACAGGCCGGCGGGCTCAGTGGCGCGTGAGCTCCTCCGGGCCTTCCACCGGAACTTCCTCCGTCACGCGGCCGGCCACACGCTGGTCCCAGGCCGCCCGGACATCGGGATCCGTGGGCCGGGTGGCAAGCGAGACCACGATGTAGCTCAGCAGGGATGCAGCAAGGCCGTAGTAGATGGGCTCGTTGGCGTAGATCCCGGCGTACTGCTCCTCCGCATTGATCTCCAGGACGATCATGGTGGTCAGCGTGACAACGCTGCCGACCGCCATCGAAACCGCGGCGCCCATGCCGGTGCCGCGCTTCCAGACCAGGCCGCCGAGGATCGCGATCAGCAGCCCGCCGACCAGGATGTCGTAGGCGATGGTCAGTGCGGCGACGACGTCCTGCACCATGATGGCCAGCACGATGGACACGGCCCCGAGCCCGAAGACCCACCAGCGGTTGCCGGCGACGTCATGCTCGGCATGGTCGTGGTCGTAGTGGACGGTCTTGCCGAACCAGGACGCGACGAACGGCACCACATCAGCTTTCGCCACGGTGGCCGCAGCGATCAGGGTGCCGGAGGCGGTGGACATCATGGCGGCAACGGCCGCGGCCAGCACCACGCCGCCGATGCCGATCGGCAGCAGGTTCATGGCGACGTCGGCGTAGACATCGTCCGCTACCTCGATTTCGGGAATAACGACGGCGGCAGCCATGCCGATCAGTGCGCCGGCGGCACCGTAGAGGATGCAGTAGATTCCGGCCGTCGCCCCGCCCCACCGGGCGACCCCGGGCGTGAGGGCGGTAAACACGCGCTGCCAGATGTCCTGTCCGATCAGCAGGCCCAGCATGTAGACCACGAAGTAGGTGATGATGGTCTGGACGCCGATGCCCGTGATGGAGAAGAACTCGGCGTCCACGCGGCCGCGAATGCCCTCCAGCCCGCCGGCCGAAGACCAGGTCAGCGGCAGCATCAGGAAGAAGACACCGATGGTCTTGATGACGAACTGGGCCATGTCGGCGAGGGTGATGGACCACATGCCGCCCACGGTGGAGTAGATGAGGACAATGGCGCCGCCGACCAGGATGGCCAGCCAGCGCTCCCAGCCGAACAGCACCACCATGATGGTGGCGTAGGCCCCGGTGGAAGTGGCACAGAGCATGAGGGTGTACGCGAGCATGACGATGCCCGAGAATCTCGTGGCATGCACTCCATAGCGCAGTGTCAGCATCTGGGCCACGGTGTAGATTTTCAGCTTCTGCAGCGTCGGTGCGAAGAGCAGGCTCAGCACGAGCACGCCGGCGCCGATGGCAACAACGAGCCACATGCCAGAAATGCCGTACTGGTAGCCGAGGCCGACGCCGCCGACCGTGGAGGCGCCGCCGAGGACGACGGCGGCCATGGTTCCGGTGTAGAGCATTGGGCCAAGCCGTCGCCCGGCGACCAGGAAATCGCTGGTGTTCTTGGTGCGGGACTTGCCCCACCAGCCGAAGAGCAGCATGGCGGCCAGATAGGCCACGACGATAACGATGTTGATGACTTGACTGTTCATGAGGGAACTCCGGGAGAGGGGAGCGGCGGTAGAACCCGCCCGTGCTTTTGCCTATCAGGCAACAAGTGTTGATTGATAGGCTAATTGTGGCGGGCCTCACCCGTCAACTGTCCCACTCCGGCGGGCGGCTCTTGCGGGGTGAAGATGCCTCCCTGGCGTGCGTCGAAGCCTGCGCGATGGTTAAGTGCTAGGGAACTGATGTTGCGAAAGAGGACAACTTTGAAAGCACTGCCCGTTGAGCCCAGCAATGCTCCCATTGCCATCGGTTCGCGCATCCGCGCCGCCAGGCAGGGGCAGCGGATGACAATCGAGCAGGTCGCGGATTCCACCGGCCTCACCAAGGGCTTCCTGAGCCGGGTGGAGCGGGACCTGACCTCGCCGTCGGTCGCTTCGCTCGTGACGCTATGCCAGGTGCTGGGGATCTCCATCGGCGATTTGTTCACCATGCCCGAAACCCACCTGTCCCGGAAGGGCGAAGGCCCGCGGGTCAGCCTGGGGGGCGAGGGCATCAAGGAGGAATTGCTCACTGCGCGGCACGAACACCGCCTGCAGATTATCCGCGCCGTCATCGAACCGCACGGGCGCGGCGAAAGCGAACTGTACTCGGTGGACTGCGACGTCGATGTGCTGCAGGTGCTCTCCGGCCGGATCACCCTCATCTTCACCACGGAGCGCTACGTACTGGAGGCTGGTGACACGATTTCCTTCCCCGGACGCGAACCGCACACGTGGGTCAATGACAATGATGAACCGGCCGTGGTGACCTGGACTTTGGTGCCCGCCGCATCCCGCTGATTCAGCTTCCCGGTGCCCCTCGAGTGGGCGGGCCCCTTGACTGAGGGCGCGGTCACAATTAGCGTATTTCAAAACACTTGATGCCTATTAGGCAACTTTTCCAGGAGGCCCCGGTGGAAGAAATCCGCATCGAAAACAATGGCAGGCTCGGCCCGATCGACTCGTCGCGCATCCCCCGCTTCTCCGGAGCGGCGACGTTCGCCCGCCTGCCGCGGCTGGACCAGGTGGGCCGGGCCGACGTGGCGGTCGTCGGTGTTCCTTTTGACGCCGGTGTGTCCTACCGTCCGGGCGCCCGCTTCGGCTCCAACCACATCCGCGAGGCTTCACGGCTGCTGCGTCCCTACAACCCGGCCTGGGACGTCAGCCCGTTCGAAGAGCTGCAGGTGGCGGACGCCGGAGACATGGCGGTCAACCCGTTCCACATCAACGAGGCCATCGAGACGATCCAGCAGAACGCGCTGGACCTGACCGCCGATGGCACCCGCCTGGTCACCCTCGGCGGCGACCACACCATTGCGCTGCCCCTGCTGCGTGCCGCCGCCGAGCGGGCCGGCCAACCGGTCGCGATGCTGCATTTCGACGCGCACCTGGACACTTGGGACACCTACTTCGGTGCCGAGTACACGCACGGCACACCGTTCCGCCGCGCAGTGGAAGAGGGCATCCTCGACACCGAAGCGATCAGCCATGTGGGAACGCGCGGCCCGCTCTACGGCAAGAAGGACCTGGACGACGACCGCCGCTTCGGCTTCGGCATCGTGACCAGCTCCGACGTCTACTATCAGGGCGTGGCCGAAATCGTGGCGAAGCTGCGGGACCGGATCGGGAACCGCCCGCTCTATATCTCGGTGGACATTGACGTGCTCGACCCGGCCCACGCGCCCGGCACCGGCACGCCGGAAGCCGGCGGCATGACCAGCCGCGAGCTGCTCGAAATCATCCGGGGCTTCCGCGGCATGAACCTCATCGGCGCGGACGTCGTGGAAGTAGCGCCTGCCTATGACCACGCGGAAATCACCGGCGTCGCCGCCAGCCACGTGGCCTACGACCTCGTCACGCTGCTCGCCGCCAATGCCGCGGACACCGCGGAGGGTGCGCGCGCGGCGGAAGCCGGCGGAGAGTACGACGGCGGCGCACCGGTAGGTGCGGGCGTCTCGCCCCAGGTGCCGGCCGGGTCGCGCAAGCTGCACGGGGACCCGGTGGCGGAAAGCGCGCTGGGCGCCCGGGAAGGACGCTGAGCATGGAGCAGCTGAACGGTGGCGGGACCCGCAACGGCGGCGACCTCGTCGTCGAAACCCTGAACGCGCTGGGCGCGACCACGGTCTTCGGCATTCCCGGCCAGCACGCCCTGGGCCTGTTCGACGCGCTCTCGCGCTCGAAGCTGCAGTTCATCTCCTCCCGGGTGGAGAACAACTCGGCCTTCGCCGCGGACGGGTTCTCCCGCGCCACCGGCGAAGTGGGCGTGCTGTTCCTGTCCACCGGCCCGGGCGCGCTCACGTCGCTGGCGGGACTGCAGGAGGCCTATGCCACCGGCGTGCCGATGGTGGTGGTCGCCAGCCAGATCCCATTGGAGGGCCTCGGCGCGCGGCGGAAGGGCATGCTGCACCAGCTCGACGACCAGAAGGCCTCGGCCGCCAACGTGACGAAGAGCCAGCGGCTGATCCAGCACGCCTCCGGCATCCCCTCGGCCATCCAGGACGCTTGGACCGAGGCCATTTCCTCGCCGCAGGGGCCGGTCTGGGTCGAGATACCGCAGAACGTACTGCTCGATCCCATTGTGGTCCCGCCGGTGGAAGACGCGCTTGCGGAGGCGTTCGACAACCCGCCGCGGACCGAGCTGGTCAAGGAGGCGGTGAAGTGGCTCGCTGCAGCGCAGCGCCCGGCGATCATTGCCGGCGGCGGTGTCCGCCGCGGCAAGGCTGAACCATGGCTGCAGTCGATCGCGGAAAAGCTCCGGGCACCGGTGGTTTGCTCGCCCGGCGGCAATGGCGCCTTCCCTTGGCTGCACGAGCTGTCGCTGCAGTCCTGGGTGGAGGACCGGTACGTGACCGAGGTGCTCGAGGACGCCGACGTGCTGCTCGTGGTCGGTTCTTCGCTGGGCGAGGTGACCAGCAACTACTTCACGCTGGAGCCGCGCGGCCGCATCATCCAGGTGGACGCGGAACCGCGGGTGCTCGAGTCCAACCGGCCGGCCCTGGGGATCCGTGCCGACGCAGGCCAGGCGCTGGAAGCGTTGGATGCTGCGTTGGAAGCCGGCGCCACCAGCCCGGACTGGCACGGAAAGACGCCGGAGCAGCTGGTGAAGGAGACGCTTACCAAGGTGCAGGAGCGCCTTGACAGCCAGGACCTGGCGAAAGAACGGGCGTTCATGGCGGACATCCGCGCGGCGGTGCCGGACACCATGCAGACCTTCTGGGACATGACCATCTCGGCCTACTGGGCCTGGAGCTGCTGGGATTCGCGCGAAGGCCAGTTCCACTCGGCCCAAGGCGCCGGCGGCCTCGGCTTCGGCTTCCCCGGCGCGATCGGCGGTGCCGTCGGTCTCGCGTCCGCGGGCCTGCCCGCACGCGTGCTTGCCGTCTCCGGCGATGGCTCGGCCATGTACTCGATCAGCGAGCTGGCCACCGTGCGCCAGCACAACCTGCCGGTCACCTGGCTCATTGTCGACGACGGCGGGTACGGCATCCTGCGCGAGTACATGGAGGGGGCGTTCGGCCAAGCGACCGCCACCGAGCTGGCCAGGCCGGATTTCGTCAAGCTGGCCGAATCCTTCGGGGTGCCGGCCCGCCGGGTGCGGCCCGAAGACGTCCGGGAGGCGCTCGCGGAAAGCCTTGCAGCGGAAGGCCCGAACGTCGTCGTTGTTGAGACCCGGCTGAAGATGTTCGCACCGACGCACCTGGCCACCTGACGCCGGCCTCGATGGGGACTCCTCCCCATCGAGGCACCGACGGGGTTGGGATAGACTGCTGGCTGGCGCCGCAATCGCATCGCGCCTGATCACACGCACTTTTACCCGGGGGAATCCGTGTCACATCAGTCTGAAACACCGTCCACCAATCCGCAGGGCAACACCCCGCAGAGCGAAGGGCAAACGCAGCAGCCGGCAGGCCAGCCGGGCAGCTACGGTCGGCCGTATGGCCAAGGCACGGCCCACGCCTCGCAGTACGCCGGCTACCCCGACCAGGCCGGCTACGGCTACCAGCAGGCGCCGAAGCAGAAGAGCGGCCTGGCTATCACCGCGCTGGTGCTCGGTATCGTCGCCATTGGCGCTTCCTTCATCCCGTTCCTGGGCATGGTCAGCTTCATCCTGGGCCCGCTGGCGGTCATCTTCGGCATCATCGCGCTGGTGAAGAAGCAGAAGAAGGGCTTTTCCATCACCGGCATCGTGCTTGGCGCGCTCGGCGCGATCATCGCCGGCATCATCACCGCGGTTATGGCAGTGGCGATCTCGTCGGTGACCGGCGAGCACACCGTCCAGTACAAGGTGACCGCCGACGGGCCGGCGACCGTTGTCTACACTGACGGGCTCGATCCTGTGCAGGAAGAGATCACAGGCGACTGGGAGCAGGAAATCACCTTCACCGGAGTTCCCGTTGGCGCCTTGACCGTCGTGTCCGATGGAAACGTCAGCTGCGAAATCATCATGGACGGCCAGTCCGCGGCCACCAACTCGGGCGTCGGCCAAGCCGACTGCGTAATCGAAGAAATTCAGTAACCGGCGATTCCCGCCGGTAAGCAGCAGCGGCCTCTTCCCTGGATTGGGGAGGAGGCCGCTGGCGTTTCCTGGCCGCTGCAGCCAGTTTTCCCATTCGCGGCCGTTGTCAGTCGAGGAAGCTGACCAGCCGGTTTTCCAGCTCGGACAGATCGGTGCTTCTTTTGAACTCGCACTCCCAGACGGTCAGCACCTGCCAGCCCTCTGCTTGGAGCTGCTGCCGCTGGTCGGCATCACGGGCTGCGGTGCGCTCACGTTTGGCGGACCAGAACTCCGCATTGTTCTTCGGCGCGTGCTGGCCCGCCCGGCAGTCATGCGAGTGCCAGAAGCAACCGTTCACGAAGATGACCTTGCGCCGTCCTGCGAATACGAGGTCCGGCTTGCCCGGCAGCTTCCCGCCCGCCGCCGAGCCATGCAAGCGGTAGCGGTAGCCGCGGGCGTGCAGCAGCTGGCGCACCAGCAGTTCGGGTTTGGTGTTCTTGCCGCGGATCCTGGACATGTTGGCGCTGCGCTGCTCGGGAGTGAGCTTGTCCGCCATGCCTCCAGTCTAGTGTTCCAGGAATGCAGTAGGCCGGCTAAACCCACTACATTCATAGTGGGTTGGGCGGTAGGATCGTCTCAGTCCCGCCCGGCTTCATCGACGAAACATCCGGGCCTGCGTAGAGTGCGGACGGCGGGAGCAGACGGAGGAAGGGGCACTTCGACATGGCTGGACAGATTCCCGACAACGCGGCAGTGATGAGTCTGTTGGATGATTTTTCGCTCGAGATGACCGGCAAGGACGTGCCTGCGCTCGAAGAGGCCGCCGCCCTGATTCCGGCCGGAACCCGGATCAACGTGACCTTCCTGGCCAACGAGGACCTGCCGATGCGCGTGGCGGCAGCGGCGGCGGTCAAGAGGCTTGGTTTCGTCCCCGTCCCGCATATTTCCGCGCGGCGGCTGGCCTCCCGGTCGGAGCTGGAGGAGTTCCTCGCGGCGCTCGCGGAAGCGGCTGCTCCCGAAGATGTCTTTGTCGTGGGCGGGGATCCTGCCGAACCGTTGGGGCCGTACGAGGATTCGCTCGCCCTGATCCGCACCGGCCTGCTGGGCGGCTACGGTATCCGCCGGGTCAGCATCGCCGGTTATCCCGAGGGCCATCCGGACATCAGCCAGGGCCAACTGTGGCAGGCGGTGACGGGCAAGGCAGCAGCCCTGAAAGAGCAGGGGCTGGAGGCGGCGATCATCACGCAGTTCGGCTTCGACGCCGATCCGGTCTTCGACTGGCTGCTGGAATTGCGCCGCCGCGACGTGGACGCGCCGGTGCGGCTGGGCGTACCGGGACCCGCAGGGGTCAAGCGGCTGCTCAACTATGCCCGGCGCTTCGGTGTGGCCTCCTCTGCCGGCATCGTGCATAAGTACGGCTTCTCGCTGGCCAACCTGCTGGGCACCGCCGGGCCCGACAAGTTCCTCCGTGAGATCGCTGCCCGCCACGAGGAGTCGGTGCACGGCAGGATGCTGGTGCATTTCTACACCTTCGGCGGGTTGAAGGCGACGGCCGGATGGGTCCGCGACTTCCGCACGAAGTGACACCTGGAGGAAGTGGAGGTATCTGATGGCCGGCATCTGGCCCGCGGTCCACGCGGAGAGACACTCCCTGATCCGGGATCTCAAGCTTCTGCCCCCGGAGAGCTGGGCGGTTCCTTCGCTCTGCAGGGGCTGGGACATCCACGATGTCCTGGCGCACCTCGTTGATGACGCGAAGACCACACGGCTCGGATTCGTCCGGGATTTCGTTGCCGCCGGCTTCGACTTTGACCGTGCTTCAGCCCGAGGGGTTGCCCGCCACCGGGCCGAAAACCCTGAGCGTACCCTGGCGGAGTTCCAAACAGTGAGCGGGCGCACGACGAGCGCTCCGGCGCCGTTGGCGACCCGATTGGTGGAGGTCTTCGTGCACGGGGAGGACATCCGGCGGCCGCTTGGCATTTGCCGCGATTACCCGGCGGCCCATGTCGGAACCGCGCTGCGCTACCAGCTGGCCACCACGGTGAAGTTCAGTGGTGGCAAGGAACGAGCGGCAGGACTCCGTCTCGTGGCCACCGATGCAGACATCAGCATTGGTGCGGGCCCGGAGGTGCGGGGGAGCGCCATCGCCCTGTTGCTGGCAGTATCCGGCCGGCCCCTGCACGAAGGAGCTCACGGGCGCAGGGGCCGCCGCGTTGGTTGGCTAGGCCTTAGCTCTTGCCGCCGGTCCGCCAGCCGCCCTGGTAGTCCTTGCGGGCGGTCTCGGAATACGGCACCGGGCTGACCACGGCCCGGACCTCGAGCTGTTGGTGCGGCTCAACCGTGGTCTTGCGGGTGCCTCCGTCGGGCTCGCCCCAGATGACCTTCAGTTCGGTGCCCTCGGGGACGTCCGGGTCCACCGTGGCCAGCGACAGCGCACGCTTTTCGTTCGCGCTGTAGCCGGTGAACATCGACAACCCCACGGTGGTGCCGTCCGCGTCCACGACGGCGTCGTAATTGGAGGAGCCGTAGTTGGCCAGCGGCAGGTCGAAGTACTTGTACGGGGTGCCGCTAGTGTCGAAGAGCGAAGCGAAGATCTTCGCCACGTCATCGCCGTTCCAGGCCAGAGTGACCTTCTTGCGCTGCGTGGCCGGGTCGATCTTCTCCAGCGCCTCGCGGCCGATGAAGTCGTGGTCGAACTTCACGAAGGATCCGTAGCCGAGCTCCCATGGGGTGAGGTAGTAGTCCTCGATGTTGCCGGAGACGAAGCTGCCGGCCACCGCGTTGGTCGCCTCGTAGCTGTCCGCGCCGAGCCACTCCCGGTACGGGCGCAGTTCCTCCCCGGTGTAGATGGCCGGCAGGGGCGAGGGGATCCAGCCGGACTCGAGCGTGTTGGACGGGTACGCGCGGGCGCCAACGGCGAGCATGCCGAACTCCTTGCCGGCCTCAAGGATGGTCTCGCGCGCCTTGTCGTAGCTCTCGTACGGACCCCAGATTTCCAGGCCCGGGGCGCCGGCCATGCCGTGCCGCAGGGTACGGACCTGGGCTCCGGCGACGTTCATGTGATCCATGTTGAAGAACTTCAGCTGCTCGACCGGTCCGCCGTTGACCTTCTCGATGATCTGCCACGCATTCGGGCCCTGGATCTGGAAGCGCCAGTACTTGCGTTTGACCGGCTGCCCCATCGGACGGGACGGGGAGCGCCGGTCCACCACGATGTCGGCGTTATAGCCGCCGGTTTCGCCGTGGTAAAGCAGCCAGTTCGCGGCCGGCGCCCGGCCCACGTAAATGTATTCGTCCTCCGCCTCGTGGAACAGGATGCCGTCGCCGATCACATGGCCGGCCGGCGTCGTCGGCACGTACTGCTTGGCCTTGTTGACCGGGAAGTTCGCGACGGAGTTGATGGCCGTGTCGGAGATCAGCTTCAGGGCATCAGGACCCTTGATGAACAAGTTGTCCATGTGGTGCGACTGGTCATACAGCACCGCGGTCTCGCGCCAGGCCCGCTGCTCGCTGCGCCAGTTGGTGAACTCGGGAGCGACCACGGGGTAGATGTAGGCGCCGAGCTGCGAGTTGCGCAGCATCTCGACGGTGTTGCCGGACTGGTCCAGGACTTCTTGCAGGTTCTTGGCACTCATGTGTTTCGGGTCCTCCTAGATCTTGACCTAGCCGTGGATATCCAGGACGTAGGCTGCGGCTCTGTTTCCTGACTTGGGGAATTGCTCCTTGGATCGGTTGGCCGCGAAGTGACAGGACTCACGCTAGCTGACATGACCCACTATCGCTATAGGTATTTTCGTGCGGCGCTCAGAGGGCCGCCGCGCCGTCCTCGGCGACGGTCTGGTCCTGTTCGCCGCTGCCGCCGCTGACGCCAATGGCGCCGACCACCTGGCCGTCCCGGCTGAGGGGGATGCCGCCGGCGAATATCATGATGCGGCCGTGGTTGCTGGCGTGGATGCCGTAGAACTGCTGGTTTGGCTGGGCGTTGTCGCCCAGGTCCTTGGTCTGGATGTCGAAAGCGCGCGACGTGAACGCCTTATTGATGGAGATGTCGATACTGCCCAGCCAGGCCCCATCCATCCGTACATGCGAAACGAGGTTGCCACCGGAGTCGACGACGGCGATGTTCATGGGCTGGCCGATTTCGGCGGCTTTGGCCTCCGCAGCGGAAATGATGGCGCGGGCCTCAGCCAGATTCACTGTGTTCATCGGATTCCTCCAAGGAACCGCCGGCAAGGCGCGTCTTTGCGCCCTGTGTGGACGCGGCGGTACGCACATCCACGGTAGTCCCGCCGACCAGTGCTGGCTAGGCACGAAAAACGGGGGCTATGCGGCTTCATGCCGCACAGCCCCCGTTCCAGAGCCTTCGGGCCTGCCTGCGCAGGCCCGTACGCAATTAGAGGTACTTGGCCGGATCCACGTCGTCCCCATCGATCTGGACCTCGAAGTGCAGGTGGCAGCCGGTCGAGTTGCCGGTCGTACCCAGCGACGCGATGTTGTCTCCGGCGGAAACCTTCGCGCCCTGGCTGACGCCAATGCTCTGCAGGTGGTTGTAGGTGGTGGTCATGCCGTCGGCATGCTTGATCACCACGCGGTTGCCGTAGCCGCCAGCGCTGGAAGAGGTCTCCTCGACGGTGCCTGCTGCTGCAGCAGTAACGGGAGTGCCGCATTCCAGTGCGAAGTCCAGGCCGTTATGGAATTCACCGGCGGCACCGGTAACCGGGTTGATCCGGTAGCCGAAGCCGGAGCTGGTGACCATCTCCTGGACCGGCGATACCAGGCCTTCGTTGGAAGCCTTCTGTTCCGCTGCCTTCTTGGCCTTGGCCTCCTCGGCCTTCTTGGCTGCCGCCTCAGACTTGGCCTCGTCCTTCACGGACGCTGCTGCGGCCTCCATCCCGGTCTTTTCGGGAGCAGGTTTGCTGCTGACCTCGACCCGGGTGAAGTCGGCGGCTGCGTCTTCCGGAGCGGTGACGGCGGCCGGGCTGACGCTGGCAGCCTGGGTTGTGCCGAGCTGCTCTGCGCCGGCCTGGGCGGTGGGAACGGCTGCGAGAGCCAGGATGCCCGTGGTGGCCAGGGCGATACCGAACTTCTGGCTCCGGGTGGCGAAGAAACTATGGCCCGTGCCGTTGTCGTCGGCGCGGCGGCGGCCTTCGGTCCCGTTGCCGCGGACAGTGGCTAGCAGGGAGGTGTCGGTGGAGCGACGGCGGCCGCGCATGGGTGTCTTGTTGTTCAAGGGGAATCCTCTCGTGGCGCCGGCGAAGTTAGCTGTCGGATTCGAGCCAGAGAGTTGTGCTCGGTTCGCCGGCGGGCAGGATTCAGCGATCTCTGCGGCCGTACGAACTTCACCCCAAGGCGCCCCCAAGCGCCAAAAAGTGGTTCCTCCGCCCCTGTCGGGAAAATCTTGAACGGATCCGGTCTGCTGACAGGGCTAGGCGGGCAGCCGGGTTTTGCTACCACCGGGAGCGTGGCAACGCAATCAAACTTACCTGCTGGTCACGAGCTGTTACAAACTCGTTATAGGTGTTTGTCGACACATCAACGTTTAAGCGGCGTGGCGGCTTGCCCGTAAGTGCGTCGCCGCGCAAGGGACTTCCGTGCCGACTTCCGCATGTCGTGCTGCACGACCCTGTGGAGCGGGTGGAATAAACGGCATGGCATGCTGGTTCCAGAAGTAAATGCAATCGCATGAACAGTTGAGGAACCAGGAGAACAGCATGTCCGAACGCAAGATCGTCGTATTGTCCGCGGGCTTGGGCGTTCCATCTTCCAGCCGGATGCTGGCGGACCAGCTCGCCAAGTCCGCTGCCAAGCGCTTGGCCTTGACCGAGGAGAGAGCTGTTATTGAGACCTTCGAGCTGCGGGAGTACGCCGTGGATATCGCCAATAACATGGTGACCGGCTACGCGGGCCCAAAGCTTGCAGCAATGATTGAAGCGGTCACCTCTGCTGATGCGCTGATCGCGGTCACGCCGGTCTTCAGTGCCTCCTACAGCGGCCTGTTCAAGTCATTCTTCGATGTCATCGACAAGGACTCACTGGCCGGGAAGCCGATCCTGGTCGGCGCGACCGGCGGCACCGCCCGCCACTCGCTGGCGCTCGATTACGCCATCCGCCCGCTGTTCAGCTACCTGCGGGCGCGGACCACCCAGACTGTCGTTTTTGCCGCACCCGAAGACTGGGGATCAGGGGAGGGGACGGGCAGCAGCATTGAGCGCCGTTCCGACCGCGCCGCGGCCGAGCTGGTCGCGCTGATCCAAGGTAGCTCGGCTCCTGAGACCGGCCGTGGCGGCGTGGAATCCCTCAGCTTCGAGGAGATCCTGGCGAACGTCGGCCACTGAGCAGGCGGTGCCGGGGCGTCCTAGAAGCGTTCGGGCTGCTGGCCGAGGATGAAGTGCCGGCCGGTGATCCGTGTCGGCTTGACCTCGATATAGAAGTCCTTGAGCGTCGGAATCCAGGTCTTCAGTCCCAGGCTCTCGGCGGCGGCGATCTCCTCGCCGGACTGCAGGATCCGGGCCGTGCCTTTGATGACGACGCTCCAGGCTTCATCGCTGCTGATTCCGTCCGTTTCGAAGAGGACGTTCTCGTTGATGGCGATCTCAGCCAGCTTGGTGCCCGGCGCGCTGCGCATCATGAGCAGGTTGTTGTGCGCCAGGTAGTTGATCGGGAAGATATCCGTCTCGCCCGCAGCAGTGAGGACGATCCTGCCGTGTCGGGTATTGGTGAGCAGCTTCCAGCACTGTTCGTCGGTGAGTTCGAGGACCGGGTCGTCATGTTCAAACATCATGCTCCAATCTTCTACGACCGGTAGAAGATTGTGAAGGGTCCGGCATGCAAAGTCCGATAAACGCGCCCAGTTCCTCGAGCCCTTCCGGCCTGGCCGGCAAGTAGCCGGTCAGGGCCTGCGAACGGACAATGACGGCACGCCATTGGCCGCGGGAAACCGCCACGTTCATGCGGTTGCGGTTCAGGACGAAGTCCATTCCGCGCAGCGCCCGGGTTGCGTCCGACACGGCCGTCGAGATGATCACCACGGGGGCTTCGCGGCCCTGGAACTTGTCCACGGTTCCTACCCGGACATCGGGGAGTCCGTCCGCTTCCAGGCAGTGCCGAATCAGCTGGACCTGGGCGTTGTAGGGCGCCACTACGAGGATGTCGGCCTGGGCCAAGGGGCGGGCGGAGGGGCCTGCCTGTGGATCCGTCCACGGCAGGCCAAGGTGCCGGCGGACTTGGCGGACCACTTCGCCGGCTTCCTCGGGTGAGGAGGTGGAGTTGCCGGAATGTTCCAGGAGCACGCACTCGACGCCTGGCGCTGCTCCCTCCAGGAGGCGTCCGCTGGCGGCGGAGGCACTGGAGAGGCGGCCTTCATAGGAGAGTTCCGAGACTGCCTGGCACAGGTCGGGGTGCATCCGCCAGCTCAGTGCGAGGAAATAGCCAAGCTCTTCCGGCAGGGTGGCGTGGCCGGCGGAGAGCCATCCAAGCGCCGACTGGTCCACCGGCTCCGGATGCGTGCCCTGCGTGACCTGGGGCAGTTGCTGCGGATCCCCGAGAAGCAGCAGCCGCCGGGCGGCTTGGGAGACCGCCAGCGTGTTGGCCAGCGAGAATTGCCCGGCCTCGTCGATCACGAGCAGGTCCAAGGAACCGGCGGGCACATTGCTGCCGGTCATGGTCCAGGCAGTTCCGCCCACCAACGCGCCGCCGGCGGCACCCAGGAGCCGGGCCACGTCCGCATCCGTGGTCTGGTGCCACGGAACCGGGTTTCCGTTCGACTTCTTCGCGACGCGGTCCAGCGGGACACCGCCCTTCTCGATGGCAGCGGTCATCATGTGTTCGACGACGGCATGTGACTGGGCGACGACGCCGATCTTCCAGCCGCGTTCGACGAGGCGGCCGATCACATGGGCGCCGACGTGCGTCTTGCCGGAACCCGGCGGGCCCTGGACGGCGAGATAGGAATGGTCGAGGTCCGCGACGGCTGCCGCAATGGCATCGATGTAGGCATCCGCCCCCTCGCCGACCTGCGGCAGGGCAGGCAGCGTGGCCAGCCGGGGCCGCAACCGCTGCAACAGATCCAGTGCCGGCTGCTGCGGCAGGCGCGGCAGGTTCCGGCCCACTTCGGCGGCCAGCGCGGACAACGCCTCCCGGAGCGGCTTGCTGCTTGGCGGCTGGTCCGGAGTGAGCGCCATGGGCAGCTCATGGTACTCCTCGGCCGTCCGGGGCAGCCGTTCGTCCAGCAGCACAACGTCCTTGTCCCCGACGGCATCCAGTCCGACGACTTCGCTGCCAAAGCAAAAGCCGCGGTAGTTGACCCCGGTGTCCTGGTCGTACAGGTGCCGGGGGAGCGGCGGATCATAGACACGGCACAGCTTGGTGCCTTCCTTGATCGTTGACCCCGGGGCGAGCGTCCCCGTCAGCCGGAGCCGCCGGACCGGGTTTTTCCGCGGGGACGGCTTGGCCCAATCCTGCAGCACTTCGCCCGACTCGACCGTGAAGACGTCGCGGGTTTCCCACCAGTCGGACAGGGGCGCATTCAGCCGGTCGAAGTGGCCCCACCAGAACTGTTTGTCTTCCCGGCGGTGGTAGCCGACGGAGGCAGCGACCATGGCGACGGCCTGGTCGGCCGCCGAGATTTCCCTGCCCGCGTGCAGCGCTCTTTCGGTCGCGGCGGCGACGTGCTCCAGCAGCCGTGCCTCTTCCGGCGACGGATCATCCGGGGCACGCTCCGCTGCGGCGGCCGGAGGCTGGGCGCGGGGGATCCCGCGTTTGTCGGCAAGCTCCAGCAGCCAGTTGCGGAGCCGGAGCGTCGAGAGGCAGTCGTACTCGTTGTAGTCCCGGATGCTGGCGAGGATGCGTTCGGCCTCCGCCGCGCGGCCGCTGTCCCGCGCTTCGCAGTACAGTGCATACGCAATCACGGAGGCGCCTGCGTCCTTGACCTCCCCGGCGCGCAGATTGTCGCCCATGTACAGCGGCTCAAGCTTCTTGATGCTGTAGGACTTCTCCGAGATCCGCAGGCTGTTGCGCACCACATCGTAGAGGTCCACCAGCACTCCCTCGCGCAGCAGGGTGTCTACGGCATCTTCACCGATGACGTGCTGCAGGGACAGCCTGCGCAGGGCGGCCTTTTCATAGTTGGCGTAGTGGTAGATATGCAGGTCCGGGAACTGCTGCCGGCGGCGCGCCACGTAGTCGAGGAAGTCGGCCAGCGCCTTGCCCTCCTCAGCGCGGCTGTGCGCCCAGAACGGCCGGAAGGGCGGGACGGCGCCGGGATCCGCGGGGTTTTCCATCACCCCGAACAGGTACTCCAGGCCCCACTCACCTGTCTGGTCCTGCCAGAGCGGATCGCCTTCGAAGTCGAAGAAGATATCGCCTTCACTGGACCGCGGCAGCGTGCCCAGCGCGTTCGCCTCCAGCAGCCGGTAGGCCAGGCGGTGGGCCGTTCCGTCACCGTCGGTGTATTCCACCGCGCCGTCCGGCTCGGCCAGGCCGGTCTGCATTCTGGCCTGGTCCCGTAGCCGGGCGAGCGCGCCGTCCGGGGACTCGCCCGCCGGCAGCTCCATGGCGGCGAGCAGGTCGATCGTGGTGATCCCGAGGGCATGCAGCTTGCGCCGCCGCGTGCTGCCCATGCGGGACACGAGCCGCAGGTCCCGGTGCAGGGCCACCTGCTCGGCACAGTAGTCGCAGCGGCCGCACGCCGTGTACCGCTCGTCCCCCCAGGCCACCGGATCCGGCTGGGCCCGATGGTCCGCCGTCAGTTCGAGGAAGCGGTCGCGGCGCTCGCGGAACACCGGCAGCAGATCCTGCAGGCTGTGGTCACTGCGGGAGCGGTTGCCCAGCACCAGCGTGACCGTGGGCGACGGCGCGATGCCGGCCTTCAGCAACTGGTCGCCATAGGCCGCGAGCTGAAGCAGCGCAGTGACCTTGGCATGCCGGGCGAGTTTGGTGTCGTACACCGCGTATCGGGCGGTGCCGCCGTCCTGTTCCTTGACCAGGAAATCCGAGCGCCCGTGGAAACTGCCGTCGAAAAAGGAGGCCTGGAACACCACGTCCGCGCCGGAGCGCAGCGCCTCCATCGACTCCGCGTGCTTATCCTCCAGCAGGGGCCGGGTGTAGCCGGTGATTTCGCTGATTTCCACGACGCCCGGTCCGAACCTGTCCCGGAAATCCTGCAGCACGCTGTGTTCGTGCACATCCCCCAGGGCGGCCGTCCGTGCGAGCATCTCGTCCGGTTCGAACTCGGCCTTGGGGCTGCGTCCGAGCTTCTCATCCAGCTTCCGCAGCAGCTGGTACTCGCACTGCGCCGCGACGACCAGGTCGCTGGCTGTGAAGATGAGTTCCCGGGGCGCTCCCGGCTGCAGCGGATCAAGCAGGAACACGGTGCCTCCTGATGCAGAAGTTGGTCCCGCCGGCTCCGAAACCCCGTTGGGGGACCCGGGCCGGCGGGCGGCTTGTGATGCTCAACTTCTATCAGCCGGCTGCGACATTTTTTGCAGTTCGAGGCAGGCGGCCCTGCCGGTGCCACGGGCCTGCCGACCGCCAAGGGAGGACACAGACTGTGCCGCAGCGCGCCGGTGCCTTAGTTGCAGTCCCGGGCTCCGCCGTCGTCGTCAAGCATCCGCTGCAGCGAGAAGAACCGGTTGCCGGACCCCGGCCTGATGCTGGGAATAAGCAGTTTGGAGTACTTTTCGCACCAGAGCGCGGTCCCGTCCGAGTCCTTGGAGGCCTCCACGATGGCGCGGATGTCCTCGGAATAGAGCATTTTCTGCTCGCCGTCCAGGCACAGCTGGACCAGGCTCAGCTCAGCTTCGATATGGACGGAAACTTCGATCCATTCGTCCAGGACACTGTCGTCGCGGACGTCAAGGGTGCGGTCGTCGTGGTTGCTGCGGCTGTCTTTTTCTGTTGGGTATGCACTCATCATTCTTGTTCTCTCAGTTGTTCTTGCCCGCACCGAGTCCCCTTTCAGAACCTCGTTGTTCTGCGAAAATGCAGGCCGCTTCGTCATCCGAACCACCCAGCGAACATGGGGTTGGTGCGTGACCGGTCGGAGCCGTGCTGTACACCGACAGGCTGCCGGTGTGTTGCGGGTCACATCTCGTGAAGCAGTTCCCACTATATGGTCCGGCACCGACATAGCCAAACAGTTGCGGCGAAGTAAACAGTTTGTTGTAGGCCCGTTACTGTCTGTGACCGCCCGTGATGGGCGTGTTACTTCCAGTGAACCGCTGACTGGTGACGGCTGGTGCAGGCTCCGGTTATACTCGGTCCAGCTTCAGGAATTGCGGCCGCCAAGCTCCGACTTGGCCGCGTACCAACCCCACGCTCTCTGGGTGGTTCGGATGACGAAGCGGCCTGCATTCGCCCTCGGGCAAATGGTGCGGGCAAGAGCACGCGAAAGGACCGGTGCCCGGCACCGCTTCCATGAGTACAGTTATTGCCGCACGCGCCGGTCTGCGCGTCATGAGCCTGGCCGAATACGAACAAGTCGCTGCCGCACGCCAGGAGTTCGTGGACTTCCTGCTCGGGTCCGGAACCCATAGCGGTGCGGCCGAAGCAACTCCCAGAGCGAAGGCCACGGCCTGGTGAACGAGCCTTCGGGACTGCTGCTGGACACCGATGTGCTGGCCGAAGTCCGCCAGCCGCGGCCGCACCCGGCCGTGGTGGACTTCCTGCAGCGGCGGCGGCACCTGGGGATCTATATTTCCGCGTTGTCCGTTGCGGAACTGCATGTGCTCGGCAACCGGGACAACGGGGGAGCGGACGACGGCGGTGCCTGGCTTGGCGAGCTGACGTCCCGTTTCGCCGGGTTCATCCTGCCCGTGGACCTCAGGGTGGCGCTCGCGTGGGCTCCGATGGCCGGCCATGTGCAGGTCTCAGCGGTTGATTCCCTGGTCGCCGCAACGGCTGTCCAGCACTGCCTGACGATCGTGTCGCGGAATGTCGACGGCTACCGGAAGCTGGCGGTCCCCGCCATCGATCCGTGGCAGGTCGGCCAGTTCGCCGAGGACCGCGCGTAGGCCCTTCAGGCCTTACCGACTTGCCGCCGGTGCGCGAGAATGGAGGCAGGGGCGCGTTGGAGGAGACAGCGATGGCACGCAAACCAAGAAGAACCGGCGGCACGTTCGGAGCGGTACGGGCCGAAGGCATCGGGCCGATGCCGCTGCATGGTTCGGCAGGGGATCCCGTCATGCCGAACCTGGCCGCAGCCCAGATCCCAGGTCCAGGCACCGCCCACATCATCGCGGGGGAGGGCGGCGTCCACCCGGATGACGTTTCCGACCCCTTCGAACAGCAGGGCCACCAGCGCCTGGGCGGCAGCAGGTCCGGCGGGATCCGTGGCTGGCTGAAGCGGCGGAGGCGGCGCTAGCCTGCCGGGTGCCGTCCTTCGTAGTCAATAGACTGGGGATCATGCCCCATGCTGTGAATCCGGACGACGCAACCCCGATCGGCTATGACGTGGCGGGCAGCGGTCCCGCCGTCGTCATGCTGCACGGATCCGCCCTCTCGCGTGCCATCTGGCGCGGCCTCGGCTATGTGAAGGCGCTGGCCGGCGACCGGACGGTGGTGCGGATCGACCTGCGCGGGCACGGCCGCAGCGGGAAGCCCCACCAGGCCGAGGCTTACGCCATGCCGAAAATCGTCGGGGACGTCCTGGCCGTGCTGGACCAGGAAGGGATCGGCAGGGCCGCAGTGGTGGGGTACTCCTTTGGCTCGCGGGTGGGCTTTGCCTTGGCCTCGGCTGCTCCGGAACGCGTGGAGCGGTTCGCCGCCTTGGGCGCAACGTACCGGGGGCAGGGCGGGCAGGTCGCCAAGGTGTTTTTCGACGGCTATCTTGAGGCGCTGCGGAGCGGCGGCATGGAGGCGTTCATCGATGGCCTGGAAGCCGCCGGCCGGACGCTCGATCCGTCAACCAAGGCAGCTTTCCGGGCGAATGATCCGCAAGCCCTGGTGGCGTACTTCGAGCAGACCGAACGGGAACCCGGCCTGCCCGAGGAGGAACTGAGCGGCCTCGGCCTGCCGGCGCTGCTCATGGCCGGGACCAATGACAGCGTGCGTTTGGCGGATTCGCAGCGCGCGGCAGCTCTGATGCCGGACGCGCGCTTCGTCGAACTGCCGGGGCGGACGCACGCCTCGACACTCTTCCCGGCCGGCGAGGTCCTGGCCGAACTTGCGCCGTTCCTGTCGGCACAGCCGCCTGCACAGCGGGGATAGGGTGTAACCCATGCCCACGCCGACCCAGTCTTCCGCTCCGTGCCCCTGCCAAAGCGGCGCCGGCTACGATGCCTGCTGCGGCCGGCTGCACCGCGGAAAAGCCGAGGCGGCCACGGCGGAGGAGCTGATGCGCTCGCGCTACTCCGCCTTCGCCGTCGGGGACCGCACGTATTTGTTGAAGACCTGGTCCTCGGAGACCCGTCCGCGTGGGCTGGAGCTGGATCCCGGGCAGGAATGGACCGGGCTGGAGATCCTGCGGGTGGCGAAGGGCGGCGCGGAAGATCGGGTTGGAACGGTGGAGTTCCGCGCCCGCTTCCGGACTGGCGGAATCGAGCACCAGCAGCAGGAAGTCAGCACATTCGTGCGGGAGGACGGCCGCTGGGTCTACCGCGAGGCGCTGTCGCTGCGCTGAGGGTGCCGGCGGCATCCTGGCCGCGCCGCCGCAGCCTCAGCTTTCGAGCAGCCCACGGATGTCGTCGGCGCTGAGCGTAGACGAGAACATCGCGTCGTCGTCCATGACGGAGGAGAAGAGCTTGGCCTTGGTTTCCTTCAGCGCCATGACCTTCTCCTCGATCGTGCCCTTGGACACCATGCGGTAGACCATGACGTTCTTGGTCTGCCCGATCCGATGCGTGCGGTCCACGGCCTGGGCTTCGCTCGCCGGGTTCCACCACGGATCGAGCAGGAAGCAGTAGTCCGCCTCGGTCAGGTTCAGGCCGAACCCGCCGGCTTTGAGGCTGATCAGGAAGACCGGTGCCTTGCCCTCCTTGAAGCGGTTGATGACTTCGGCCCGCCGGCGGGTGGTGCCGTCCAGGTAGGCGTACTCGACGCCCTCGACATCAAGCCGTGCGGCTGCCTTCTTCAGGAAGCTGGTGAACTGGCTGAAGATCAGCGCGCGGTGGCCTTCGCCCAGGACATCCTCGAGCTGCTCGAACAGCACATCGAGCTTGCTCGACGGCACGGCTGAGTAATCGTCGTGGACCAGCGAGGCATCCAGGCTGAGCATGCGCAGCAGCGTCAGCGACTGGAAAATCGTGAAGCGGTGGCGGTCCATGTCCTCCACCAGCCGCAGGATTTTCTGGCGCTCCCGCTGCAGGTGGGTGTCGTAGATCTTCCGGTGCTTGGCGCTTAGCTCCACCTCGAGCACCTGCTCCTGCTTGGGCGGAAGGTCCGTGGCGACCGCCTCCTTGGTGCGCCGAAGCATTAAGGGGCGGATCCGCCGTCGTAATTTGGCCAGGAGTTCCGCACTGCCGGAGCGTTCGATGGGCCGCTGGTAGTGGTCCGCGAATTTCAGTGCGGAGGGGAAGAGGCCCGGCGCGGCGATCGCCAGGATGGACCACAGTTCCATCAGGTTGTTCTCCAGCGGGGTGCCCGTGATGGCCAGCTTGAATCCGGTCTTGAGGTCGCGCGCGGCCTGGTGCGCCTTGGTGGTGCGGTTCTTGACGAACTGGGCCTCGTCCAGGATGAGGCCGGCCCATTCCTGTGCCTGGTAGTCCTGCGCGTTGATGCGGAAAAGCGCGTAGGAAGTAACGACGACGTCCGCCTCCGCCGCGAGGTCCGCCAGCGGGCGGCGGCTGCGCGCCTGGGTGTCGGTGATCGCGGCGACCTTGAGGCCCGGGGTGAAGCGGGCGGCTTCGTGCGCCCAGTTGGGCACCACCGAGGTGGGCGCGACCACGAGGAACGGTCCGGCGGGACGGTCCGCGCTTTCCTTGGCGTGGGCGATCAGCGCCAGCGCCTGCAGGGTCTTGCCGAGTCCCATGTCGTCGGCGAGCACCCCGCCCAGCCGGAAGCGCCACAGGAACGCCAGCCAGTTGAAGCCTTCGCGCTGGTAGGGCCGCAGCTCGGCGTGCAGGCCGCCGGGCAGCGGAGTCGGCTCGACGGACGAGAGCCGCAGCAGGCCGCTGACGGATTCCTGCCAGGCCCGGGCCTGCTCGGTTTCGGCGGCGAGCTCCTCCAAGTCCTCCCAGAGCCCGGCCTGGTAGCGGCTGATCTTCAATTCCCCGGTGTTGCGGTCCTGCAGCGCCATGGCCTCGTCCACCAGGGCGCGGAGCTTGTCGAAGACCGGCTGCTCGAGGGAGAGGTAGGTCTTGTCCACCAGTAGCAGCTTCTTCTGCCCTCGGGAGAGCGCGCGGAAGATGTTGCCGAAGGGAATCTCGCGGCCTTCGATCTTCACCATGACGCCAAGGTCGAACCAGTCCGTCTGCTCCGACTCCACGGTGCTGATGGTCAGCTCCGGCGTGGCGGTCAGTTCCCGATAGTCCGGGCGCTCGCCGACAACGTCCACCCGGACGCCGTCGAGCCTTTCCAGGCGCGGCAGCACCTCCTGGGTGAACTCGACGGCGGCCATGTCCTTGAGCGTGGATTCGGCCTGGAGGTCCTGGCCGGGGAGGATGCGGCGGACCGCGGCCAGCAGCGCGGTTTCGGCCTCGGTGTCCCGGTAGCCGGTTTCCCCTCCGGCGGGCTCGAGCGGCTTGCGCACTGCGGTTTCACCGGCGGTGTATTCGAACTGCCAGCTGAGCTTGAGCGTGTTGGCCTTGCCATAGGCGGCGGTGAGGACCAGGACGGGCGGGATGATTTCGGGCAGCTCGACCGACGCGTCGGTGCTGGTCAGGCTGATGGTGCGCTGCAGCCTCGGGTAGACGCGTTCCAGGAACTCGGGAATGTCCTGGACCGGGATGCTGACCGTGGCGGGCCGCTGCAGCAGTTGCTGCTCGGCGGGCGTCAGCTTCTTGTCCGTCGGCGCCAGCGTGACCTGCCGCAGTTCAGCCTGGTAACTATAGGCACCGTGGTTGCCGATGGCTCCGGCGCTTTCCAGCGGGTGCGCGGCGCCGTCGATGAACAGTACCGGGTCCAGGCTGAGGTCCGCGCCGGCTTCCGGCGAGCGTGCGTCCAGCCGCAGTTCGGCGTGCCGGCCGATGATTACGCTGGTATCCGCCTTGGCGCCCATGAGTTCGATGCCCAGGTCCCGGGCCTCGTCGAGGAGCTGCCAGAGCAGGGGGCTGCTGAACTCGTCCAGGTAGAGCCAGTCGTTGTCCTCGCCGAAGTGCAGCTGGCCGCTGGCCCGGTGCAGCGGAACGAACTGGGAGAACCAGCGGTGCTGCTCCGGGTCCAGGTTGAGCCCGTAGGTCTTGAAGCTGATCGAGTTCCAGCGCAGGTTGCTGCGGACCCAGCGGCCGCTGTCGTTGCGGACCACCGGCCGGACGCCGAGCTGGAGCCGGCTGGTGGGCACCCGCCCGCTGTGGCTGACGCCGGAGCCGGGACGCCACTGCTGGTGTGCCTGCAGGGTCTGGTCCCGCACCTCGAACTGCAGGCCCAGCAGCATGGGGCGGCCCGAGGGCCGTTTGCCGGCGAGCCGGGGCGAGCGGGCGGTGGCGGCGGGAGCCGGATCAAGCAGCGGGCCAAGGGCCTGCTGCCAGTGGGGGCCGGCGGGGCGTTCGGGCAGCTTGAAGTCCTCCCGGGCCTGCAGATTGCTGAGATTGGCGAACAGCAGCGTCGCAGCAACGTGTTTGCAGTCCCAGCCCACCGGGCAACTGCAGGTGTTCTCCACCAGGCGGTAGCCGGCGTCGGAATTCTTGAGCTGGATCCGGCAGCGGTAGGGGACCGCTGCGGTGCCTTGGACCCGGCTCGTGAGCACGCCGGTGTCCGCGTCCCACGCCAGGTCCTGCACCGAGCGAGCAGTGGAGTACGTCTTTCCTCGGGCGAACGCGGCGCCGCCGACATGGCGGATGATTTCGCCGGCGTCGACCTGGGGGAAAGAAAACTCAGGCATCCCTCCATCCTTTCACGTGCCGGCCGATAGGGCCGTCCGGCGCCGGGTGCTGCACGCCAGCGGTGGGACGGGGCCGCCCTGGCCGTTTCAAGGCGGCCTGTTCCTGCCGCTCACTGGCAGTGCTGGAAAGCGCGGTTATTTGCTGCCGGGTTCCAGCTCGGTACCCGCCGGGACCTGCCGGCCGCCCTCGACGCTGCTGCCGCTGCCCAGCACGGTGATAGCGCCGCCGGCAGACCCCACCGTGGCCTGCGCGCCGACCTGGGATTGGGCATCGGCGATCACCCGGGCCAGTCTGGCTCCCGCGTCCACCTGGGCGCCATGCAGCAGGACCGAATCGGCAACAGAAGCCCCGGCTTCCACGACCGCCCCGGGGCCGACGACGCTGCGCACCACGGTGCCGCGGACAGTGGCACCGGCGGCCACCAGGCTGTCCTCGACGCGTGCACCGGAGGCGACGAAGGCGGGCATGAGCTGCGGGCCGGCCGTGAGAATGGGCCACTGCGGATCGTGCAGGTCGAAGCCGTCCCCGGACAGCAGTTCCATGTGCGCTTCCCAGTAGCTGTCGATCGTGCCGACGTCCCGCCAGTAGCCGTCCAGCCGGTGCTCGGCCACGGTGCGTTGCTCCACGAAGTGCGGAATCAGGCTGTCCCCGTAGTCCTCCAGGCCGTCCCGGTCCTCGGCGAGCCGGTCCATCGCCTCCAGCAGGGCGTCGGCGTCGTAGAGGAAGATCTCGGCGGCCACCAGGTTGCCGGCGGGTTGTTCGGGCTTGTAGTCGAAGCCGGTGACCCGGCCACCCTCGGCCTGCACCACACCGTAACGGGAGGCATCGCCGTCGATAATGGTGGTGACCATGGTCAGGGCGGCCTCCGCGCCCAGATGGGTCTCGACGACGTCGCGGAAATCCAGCCGGTAGAGATGGTCCGCGCTCAGCACCAGCACCAGGGCCGGGTCGAACTCGCGGATCAGCACGGCCTGGCGGTGCAGTGCGTCGGCGTTCCCCTCGGCGAAGCCTTCGCCGTCAGCACCCTGGTAGGGCGGCAGGATCCGCAGGCCGCCGGTGGTCCGGTCCAGGTCCCAGGGGCGGCCGTTGGAGATGTGGTCGTTGAGCGAGTAGGGCAGGTACTGCTCGACGATCCAAACATCCGGAATGTGGCTGTGCTTCAGGTTGGAGAGCGGGATGTCGATCAGCCGGTAGTGCCCGCCGAAGGCCAGTGCCGGTTTCGACCGCTGGTCCGTCAGCATGCCGAGCCTGCTGCCGGCGCCTCCGGCCAGGATGATGGCAAGGATGCTCGGGCGCTTCATCCTTCAAGCCTAGCGGGAACAGTGGCTTGGGCTGCCGGTTGCTTTACCCGCGGTGGCCGTGCGGTTAGCGTGGGCCGTGGGCGGCAGGTGTGCCGCACCCCGATGCAAGGACGACAGATAGGGGCAGGCGATGAGCGAAGAGTCGGCGGAACCGGACCAGGCACAAGACGAACAGGCCCGGGACGAACAGGCCCGGGACGAACAGGCTCCGGACCAGCGGCCGGACAGCCGGCAGGACGCAGATGCCGGCCAGCCGTCCTACCCGGGTCCCGAGCCGGAGGCCCACGAGGAACTGTCGCCGGATCTGGGCGAACCCGAAGTCGCGTCGGCCGAGGACCCCGCGGCCGCTCCGGAGGAGTTCGACTTCCCGGAACCGGGCGTGACTCCGGGGCCGGCCGAGGAGCTGGACCGGGAATCCCCGGATGACCGCGGCCTGACGACGGAGACGTCCTCAAGCGAGTAGGGCCCGCGGGCTATACGTCCGGCTTGCGCTCCGGGGCCGGGTCCTGCTGGCTGGGCGTAGGCCGGGCCGGTCGGCCTTTATCCGCAGGCGATTCGTCCGTGCGCTGGTCCAGGCCGCGGCGCCCGGCAACGGGAGGTTCGACGGCGGTGCCGGGCTGAGTGCCGTTGAGCCGTTTCGCGTCCCGGCGGGCCTTGAGCCGCAATTGCGTGACCCGGGCGACGCCGGCGACAGCCACCAGCAGGCCGCCGGCCACGGCCGCGATGAGCAGGGCGACGCCGAGTGGCAAGGAGCCGGCCAGGCCAAAGTAGCGCACCTGCACGGCATCCTGGTTCTGCAGGATGAAGATGATCAGCAGGACCAGCAGGAGCAGGGCCGCGATGGTGAAGACCCAGATCATCGCGGTGCGGCTGGCCCCGGCCGGAGCGGGTGTCCCGGCGGTCCCGGCGGGCGCAGTGCCCTTGCGGTCGGAGGGGCGGTTGGCTGGAGTTCGCTCTGCCATGGGACGGTTTCCCTTCTGTCCACCGGATCAGGTAAGCCTGCTGACCAACGTATGGTTCCGCTGTTAGCGTGGAGTCTACCGGCCTCCGGGCCGCCTCCAGCCGCAGACTCAAGGAGATGGTCATGAGCACAGAAGCCAACGGTCCCCGCTCCCACGCCGACGCGAAGACGGAGCCGGAAGGCAGCATCCCCAACACCGAGGACGGGGTCGGGCTCGGCGCGGGCGCTGCCGACAGCACCTTTGAACCGGAAGAGACACCCGAGGCGGCTCCCGAACATGCCGGAGCCGGAACGGGTCCCGAGGCTCCGGAGCCGGATGAAGCGGCCGGCCCCGCCGAAGAGAAGGACCGGCAGACGCGGGATGACCGCGGGCTGACCACGGACACCACCCCGAGCGACTGACAACGGGCGGCTGAAAACCGCAGCGGAGGAGCCGGCTGGCCGGGCACGCGGCGCCGGCTCCTCCCGCGGGCTCAG
>NZ_ANPE02000099.1 GCF_000328305.2 Arthrobacter crystallopoietes BAB-32
CACCGTGGGCGCCAGGCGCCGCAGTCCCAGGCCGGCGGCACGCGGGTCGGCCAGCAGATCGTCGAGCAGTTCGGCGTCCTCGCTGCGCAGGTAGGACACGGCTGAGCCGACCCGGACGGTTCCGTGCCGGGCGGCGGTGTCCTCCACCAGGTAGCGCAGCGGCTGCGGGACGCCGGTGGCCGAGTGGCGGGTGAGGAAGTCAAGGATGGCGGCGGCATCCCGGCCGGCGTCCAGGGCTGTGCGGATGGAGTCGGCGGAGAACCGGTGGACCGCCGCCGGGCCCCGGCCCTCCGCGTTCGAGAGCAGCTGCAGTTCCCGGGCCACCGAGGGCTCCAGGTACCCGGGCGCCACCGCCGTCAGGTCGGCCTGCAGCATGAAGTGGGACAGCGGGGCCGGAAGCTTCTCGTCGAGGACCGCTGCGGCCGCCGCCGGATCCTCGGCGAGCAGCAGGCCGAGCTCGGTCAGTGCCCCGGAACCAAGCAGGCCGAGCCTGGCGGCCTCCTCCAGCATGCCCGGTACCAGCCGTTCGAACCGGCGCTGCAGCCGGGGCGACTGCCAGCTAAGGTAGGCGATGACGAACCCGGCGGAGGGCGCCGGAACGGTCCCGGCGGCCGGTTCGGGCGCGGAAGGCGGCGCCGCCAGCTCGGCCAGGGCGGCCAGCAGCCGCCGACGGACAGCGGGAGCGTCGGGACGGGAAGCTTCGGCTGCCAGCACGTTGATCGGTGTGTTGCTGCTGGCGGCTCGTCCGGCACCAGGAGGCGGTCCGGCCGCGCCGGCCGAAGCGGAGCCCGGGGTGCTGCCCGGTCCGCTGGCAACCAGCGCGGGCGCCCGGCCCAGCTCCAGCCACGCTGTTGCCAGGAGCTGCCACTGCAACGGGCGGTCCAGTGCGGCATAGGCCTCGGCCCCGTGCACGGTCCAGCGCGAGGTGTCCACATCCAGCACCAGCAGCCCGGCGGCGGCCGTGAGCTCCAGCAGCCATCCGGCGTCCGCGGCATCGACGTGCAGCGCGTCGGCAACGCGTTTCACTTCCCGAACGCCGACGCCGCCGGCCCGCAGCGTGGCCACCGGTGCGTCCGCGGCCACAGCGAGCAGCTCGGCGACCAGGCGCAGCGTTTCCGCCACCGCCGCGAAAGCCGCGTTGTCCCGGATAGCGGGCCGCACAGGGCGCATATCGGCGGGGCCTGCAGCCTCCGGCGGGTGGGTGTGCCAAGGGTTTGCGACGGCGCCGCCGCGCAGCAGCAGCCCGACAGCACGCGGCAGTTCCACATGGGTTTCGTCGAGCGGCACGAGCAGGCCGTGCGCCAGCAGCCACGGCACCGGCTGCAGGTCCGGTGCGGCGGCGTCCACCGTCCGCATCGCTTGCGGCACGGCCCCGACCGGAGAAGACCGGAACCGTTCCAGCAGTTCGGGCGTCTTCGCCGGAGCCGCGGCGAGCAACGTCGACCAGACGCCTGGCTGGCCGAGCCAGTGTTCGATCGCGGCAGCGGCGGCCTGCCCATGCTCCGCAGACGCCGCGGCCTGGCCAGCCGCTGCCCGGGCAGCAATGGCTTTGCCATCCTCCGCAGGTGCAGCCGCCGAGGGCATGTCAGCGTCCGGTTCATTACCAGTCGGGGCCGGCAGGGCATGGCCTGCGCGCCGCAGCGAGTCGGCCACGGCGGCGAGCCGGCTGCCAGTCTGCGGGTTCAGTCCCGCCAGCGTCCGGTGGGTGCGGCCCATTCCGGCCGGATAGGGGCCCAGGACCTCGACCAGACCCGCGAGCGGAAGATAGGCAGGAAGGCGGGTACCGCCGTCGTTGTTCTCCGCGGGTTCAGCGGCAGGTGGCTGGCCGTCCCGGCGCACCAGCAGGCCCAGCGCATGCAGCCGCTGCAGGAGAGGCGCGGGTGACCGGGGACTGCGGGCCACTGGCACCAGCAGGGGCGCCAGGCCCTGCGCGTCCACGGCTGTACCGCGGTCGACGTCGGAGGCCAGGACCACTGTTTCCATCAGTTCCAGCTCTGGCCGGGAGAGTTTTTCCAGCGCCCGCTGGAGGCTCACGCGCGTGCAGGCGCGTGCGGCGAGGGCGGAGAAGTCCGGGACCGGCGGCAGGCAAAGGTCCGGCCGGGCAGCGAAGAGAGCCCGCAGCTCGTCGTCGCTGCGGGCAGCCAGATCATCGGCCAGCGCGCGGATGGAGGACACCGTATTAACGGTACCCGCACCGTCACTGCGCCGCGGCGGCGGGGGCAGAGGCTTGCGGCGCCGAGGCGAGGATCAGAGGCGGCGGCGCCGGCGGATGTTGCGCACGATCATGGCGCCCATCAGCAGGAAGGCGATCGGGAAGCCGACCCAGGCGATGCCGACGAACCCAGGCCACATTTCGGCACCGAAGAGAGCTCCGACCAGGATGACCGCCAGGCTGATCAGGCCTGCGGCGGAAACCACTGCGGCCAGCAGGACCACGGTGACCAGCAGCTTGCTGGCCTCGGAATTGCCCTCAGGCAGCGGGGCAGGAACATGGCCGGACATGACGATAACGCTAACAGCGGACAAGATGCCGGCAAAAGTCGCCGAAGGGGATGGCCGGACAGGCTAATCTAGATACAGACTTCCCGTCTGTCCGCGGGCCGGCGCCAGCTTGCGCCGGCGGCCGGACCGGATGGAACACGCAGGCAGCGCCGGGCTGGAAACCGGTGCACGAAATCGTAGAACGAGGTAGCAGAAGTGCCTATCGGCAAGGTGAAGTGGTTCGACACTGAGAAGGGATTCGGCTTCCTGGCCACGGATGAAGGCCAGGAAGTTTTCCTGCATGCTTCGGCACTGCCCACCGGGGTCAAAGAGGTCAAGGCCGGAACCCGGATGGAGTTCGGCATTGCCGAAGGCCGCCGCGGCGCGCAGGCGCTCTCGGTGCGGATTATCGATGCCAAGCCGTCGGTAGCCAAGGCCACGCGCAAGCCCGCCGAGGACATGGCCATCATCACCGAGGACCTGATCAAGCTGCTGGACGGCATTTCCAACGGGCTGCGTAAGGGCCGGTATCCCGACAAGGCGCACGCGACCAAGGTCGCTGCCGTGCTGCGGCGGGTTGCCGACGACCTGGACGCCTAGGCCGGACGGGAGAGGTCTTGACCAGTCCGGAAGCGGAAACGAGCGGCGCGCCTGCGGCCAAGCGGCGCGTCTACAAGCGTGCGCCGAAGCTGGACGCGGTGCTGGCCGAGGCCGTGGAGCGTGCCCGCCAAGGCGTGCTGGAAATCGCCCCAGCCGAACAGGTCGGCGCGCACATCAGCGCGGTGGCCGAAGCTGAACGCATGGTCATCCACCGCTTCGAAGCCAACGTCCCCGGCTACGGCGGCTGGCAGTGGTTCGCCTCGCTGGCCCGAGTCCCGCGCAGCAAGCACGTGACTGTGTGCGAAGTGGGCTTGCTGCCTTCGGAGACCTCTTTGCTGGCGCCGGACTGGGTGCCGTGGGCCGAACGCGTCCGGCCGGAGGAAGCCGCCGCTGCCGAGGCGGAAGCGGCAGAGTCCGCCGGGCCCGAAGCAACGGAAGGCTCCGAGGCCGGGCGTGACGAGGCCGAAGCAACCGAATCCGCCGGGTCCGGCGAAGCTGCGCAGTCGGGCGCTGATGCCGAGGCTGGGCCGACCGAGGATGAAGCGCCGGCCGAGGACGTGCCTGGTGCTGCCGGATTAACAGGCCCTGCCGAGACAGAACCCGAGGACGGCGAGAATGCGGAGGCAAGCTCCGCCGTCGTTATTGGCGAGGACACGGAGGCACAGGGCTGACACCCTGCCGTTTCCGTTGAGACCCGCAGGAAGGTAGGGAAAGTGAGCGCGATGTTCCGCTCCCTGCGGTTCTTCAATTACCGGATCTGGTTCCTGGGCGCCGTGGTGTCCAACATCGGGACCTGGATGCAGCGGACGGCGCAGGACTGGCTGGTCTTCGACATCCTGACCGAGCAGGACGCCGCTGCGATGGGCATCGTGATGGCGCTGCAGCTCGGGCCCCAGCTGGTGATGGCCCCGTGGGCCGGGCTGATCGCGGACCGCTTCGACCGGCGGAAAGTGCTGATGGTCACGCAGCTGTCGATGGCGCTGCTGGGCCTTGGCCTGGGCCTCATGGTCATTACGGACGTCGTGGCGCTGTGGCATGTCTACGCCTTCGCGCTGGCGCTCGGGGTGGTCTCCTCGGTGGATGCGCCGGCCCGGCAGACCTTCGTTTCGGAGCTGGTGCGTGACGATTTCCTCCCGAACGCGGTGGCGCTGAACAGCACGTCCTTCAATCTCGCGCGGATGGTCGGTCCGGCCGTGGCCGGCGTGCTGACCGTGGCGGTTGGGCCCGGTTGGGTCTTCCTGATCAACGCTGCGACCTTCGCCGCCACGATCGCGGCGTTGCTGGCCATCCGCTCCAGCGAACTGCGCGACCTGCCGCGGGCGGCGAAGGGCAAGGGCATGATCCGCGAAGGCTTCCGCTATGTGCGGTTCCGGCCGGACCTGGTCGTGGTCATGGCGGCGATCTTCATCATCGGCACCTTCGGGCTTAACTTCGCGATCTATATTGCCGGCATGGCGCGGGAGGAATTCGGCGGGCATGCCGGCGATTTCGGCCTGCTTTCCTCGGTGATGGCCGTGGGCTCGGTGCTGGGGGCGCTCCTCGCGGCCCGGCGGGAGCGGCCGCGGCTGCGTTTCATTTTCGGCGCCTCGGCGGCTTTCGCCGTAGCCTGCACTGCGGCGGCGCTCGCGCCCAATGCCTGGCTGTTCGGCCTGTTCCTGGTGCCGGTAGGGGTGTCGTCGCTGACCATCATGACCAGCGCGAACGCCTACGTCCAGACCACTACGGACCCAGTGATGCGCGGCCGGGTGATGGCCCTCTACATGGCGATCTTCATGGGCGGCACGCCGCTGGGTGCGCCGTTCGTCGGGCTGGTGTCCAACGCTTTCGGTGCACGGTGGGGGCTGGGGGTTGCCGCGATTTCCGGGGTGGTGGCTGCCGTGGTCGGGCTGGCTTGGGCCTGGCGGGCCAAGCAGTTGCGCTTCCAGTTCGACCGGATGCCCAAGCGGAGGCTGCGGATCGTCTACCTGTCCGAGCGCCACTGACATTTCCAGCTGGGCGCGAAGGCATCGCGCGCCCAGCTCCAGCTGCCGTTAAAGGGGCTGGGGCGCCCGTTTCCGGAACGCCCCAGCCATCAGGATTCGGTGGTTCAGCCGTTGAGCTGCTCCACCACATAGTCGATGCACTTGAGCAGCGCGCTGACATCTTCGGGCTCGATGGCGACGAAGGTGGCGATGCGCAGCTGGTTGCGGCCGAGCTTGCGGTAGGGCTCCACGTCCACCACGCCGTTGGTGCGCAGTACCTTGGCCACGGCGGCAGCATCAACGGAATCATCGAAGTCGACGGTGGCGATCACGTTGGAGCGGTGGTCGGGGTTGGCGACGTAGGGGGTGGCCAGCTTCGAGGCCTCGGCCCAATCGTAGACCCGGCCAGCGGAATCCGCGGTGCGGGCGGCGGCGAACTTGAGGCCGCCGTTGCTGTTGAGCCATTCGATTTGGCTGTTCAGCGTGACCAGCGTGGTCAGCGCCGGCGTGTTGTAGGTCTGGTTCTTCAGCGAATTGTCGATCGCCGTAGTCAGGCTCAGGAAGTCCGGCACCCACCGGTCCGAAGCGCCGATACGGGCGGCGCGCTCAAGGGCGGCGGGGGAGAACAGCCCCAGCCAGATGCCGCCGTCCGAGGCGAAGTTCTTCTGCGGCGAGAAGTAGTAGACGTCGCTTTCTGCCACGTCCACGTCCAGACCGCCGGCAGCTGAGGTGGCGTCGATCAGGACGAGGGCGCCCTCGTCCGCACCGGCCACCCGCTTCACCGGGGCCGCAACGCCGGTGGAGGTTTCGTTCTGCGCCCAGGCATAGACATCGACGCCGGCTTCGGCCTTCGGATCCGGGCGCGAACCGGGCTCGGACTTGATGATGGAGGACTCGGCGAGGAACGGCGCCTTGTTGGTGGCGGCGGCGAACTTCGAGCTGAATTCGCCGAACGACAGATGCTGCGCCTTGTTCTCGACCAGGCCGAAGGTCGCCACGTCCCAGAACGCGGTCGCGCCGCCGACGCCGAGGACTACTTCATAGCCGTCGGGCGCCTGGAAGAATTCCCGCAGCCCGTTGCGCACGTTGCCGACGAGGTTCTTGACCGGGGCCTGGCGATGGGAGGTCCCCAGCAGCGACCGGCCCGCCTGCACCACGGCATCGATCTGCTCGGACCTGACCTTCGACGGACCGGCACCGAAGCGCCCGTCCCGGGGCAGCAGTTCTGCGGGGATGCTTATGGACTGGTTGTCGCTCATCTGGACTCTTCCTGGCAGGCTATGGAGTTCTGTGCAGTTCGCCATTCGAACCTCCTACATTCTGCCGTACGCTCCTGCAGCCCCGTTAGCTGGCGGGCGCGGATTCCGCATTTCGGAACGTCAGCGGACGCGCGGAGGGGGCCGGACGCCATTTATCCGCATTCGGTCAAACAGGCTAACCTTGACGTGGGACAACGACGCCGGTGCGTCGGCTTGAGCAGCGGATTCCCGCCACCTGCGCCGAGGAGCAAGAAACTAAGTGACTGACCTCATCGATACCACCGAGATGTATCTGCGGACGATTCTCGAGCTGGAGGAGGAGAACATCGTTGCGCTGCGCGCGCGCATCGCCGAACGGCTCCGCCATTCCGGTCCGACCGTTTCGCAGACCATCGGCCGGATGGAACGCGACGGGCTGGTTGTGGTTTCGGAAGACCGCCATTTGGAGCTGACCGAGCACGGCCGCCGGCGCGCGGTGGAGGTCATGCGCAAGCACCGGTTGGCGGAACGGTTGTTGTCGGACGTGATCGGGCTCGATTGGCCGTACGTCCACGATGAAGCCTGCCGCTGGGAACACGTGATGAGCGAACGTGTGGAGCAGCGCCTCTACGAGCTGCTCGGCAAGCCAAAGGAATCGCCCTACGGCAATCCGATCCCGGGACTTGAAGCGCTGGGCGGCGAGCCGGCCGGGGAATTCGCCAGCGGCGTGGTGAACCTCACCGAGGCGATGCGCGGGTATGCGCCGGACAAGCAGGTCGCCATCGTGCGGCTGGCCGAGCCGATCCAAGTCGATCCGGAACTGCTGCTGCAGTTGGAGGAAGGCGGCCTCAAACCGGGGGCCCAGCTCCAGCTCGCCACCGTGGGGGACTATATTTCCGTGCGGGTGCCCGGCATCGAAGGAGCCCTCGAGCTGCCGCCCGAAGTCGCCGCGCACATCTTCGTGTCCATGAGCTGAACGCACCGACGAAAACGATTAAATCCGTTATCCACAGGCGTGGATAACGGATTTATCACTTTAGGCCCTTTGGCCCTATAGTTGGTGCTTGGCGCCGATGCATTGGCGTTACCTGGTCCGCAGCCGAACCCTGTCGGCGGATCGGCGTTTGGACCCGACAGGGGCGGAGGACCCACCAACCGGCAGCACCGTTCAGCTGCCTTTGGGGTGAAGCCTCGCTTGGATTCGGCATCAACTGTCTTGCCACGGTGATGCCGCATGCCATGTGCGTGGCCGAGTTTTCTTCTACTCGAACCCGACAGCTAACTTCGCAGGCTTCCAGGAGAGGGAAGATCGTTGTCAGAAAACAGACCAACGGGACGGCGCCGTTCAGCTGCTCCCGCCGCAGCCCGGCGGCCGCGCACCGCAACGACCGGCCGCCGCCGTGCGGAGGTTGCCCCATCGCCGGTTTCCGCGTTCGTACGCGGCGCAGGCCACAAGGCAGCGATCGCCGCCGCCGTTTCGGGAATGGCGCTGACAGTCCTGCTGCCCACGACGGCAGGGAATGCCGAACAAATCGACCCCGGTCCGGTCGCTGCCGGAGCCGGTGCTGCGGTGAATCCAGCACAGCCGGTTACTGCCGCGGCCGAGGTCGAAATGCAGTTCCAGCGCACCGGTCTGAGCAGCAGTTTCGATCCTGACACCAAGCTTGAACAAGTCATGGTCGCGGCGGGGGAAGACGCCAAGCCGATAGGCAGTGAAGGAACGCTGTCCTCGCCGATGGAAGACATGAAAATGACTTCTCCCTTTGGGTTCCGCGTTAACCCGGTGACCGGCTATGCCCGCGAAATGCACACCGGGCAGGACTATGGAGCGGCCTGCGGCACTCCGGTCTACTCCTCGGCCGGCGGCACCGTGAAAGAAGCCGGTTGGGCCGGCGGCTACGGCAATCGGGTTGTGGTGGACCACGGCAACGGCCTGGAGACCACCTACAACCACCTCACCAGCATCAGCGCCAAGGTCGGCGACAAGGTTCTCCGCGGTGATCTGTTGGCCCAGAGTGGCACGACCGGAAATTCGACCGGCTGCCACCTCCATTTCGAAGTTGTCGTGAATGGCGACATGGTTGACCCGAAGGGCTGGCTCTAGGCCTTTTCGTTTTGCTTTTTCGAGCAGCTTGGTTGGTTTGACCGCTGCATTCCGGGCGTTTTGAATGGCATTTGCCGCACCCTCCGGCATGTCCCTGGGGACTATTTGGGGTGAGCACTTACCGCCCGGTTCCACTGTGGCGAGAATCACAATTCATGGTGCAGTGAATGAAATTCCGCGCCATTGGTGAATCGTTCCGGGCTGGAAGAAGATCCGTCGTGATCATTCCGTCGCCACGCCGTGATCTGAATGTGACTTACGGCGATGAATCGTATATCGTCGAACCCGTGCCAAATCGCAGAGATGATTTGGCTCCTCCGGATGGATTGCCGAGCTCTGCCGCTGTCCGGGGTCCGTTCGCACAACTTCGCATGGCAGGGGCGGGGGAACCACTTACGGGTTTCAATCGAAATCCTTGGGGTTAAGTTTTGGGAATTCCCGGTATTCGCCGGAATTCCCATGGCCGGATGACTCCCATCCGAACCCGACAGCTCACCTCGCAGGCATGGGAGAGGTATAGATCGTGTCTAAGAACACTGCTGTCACGGGCCGCCATCGTGCCGTTCCCGTGCGTACCAGCCCCCTGGAGACGATCTCCAAGGCTGTTTCTTCGAACGCCGGATCGGTAGGCCGCCAGGCTGCCGTCATCGCCGCCGCATCCGGTCTTGTGCTGACGGTTGGTGTCCCGGCACAGGCCACCATGGTCCAGCGCGACGCTTCCGTCCAGGCTGCCGCAGCAGCCCCGTCCCGCATCCAGGTCGAAGCCGTGCAGGCTTCCGATGCGGCTGACCTCGAGTTCGACCGCCCGAGCATCAGCTCCACCGCCGCCCCGGTTGAAGAGCCGGAGCCCGTCGTCGAGGCTGTCTCCGAAGAGGTAGCACCCGTCGAAGAGGCCCCCGCTGCTCCGGCCAAGGAAGCCGCCGAGGCCCCCAAGCCGAAGGCAGAAGCCAAGGCCGACGTCGCCGCCAGCGGCATCGGCGCGGCGCTGGTCGCCTCCGCCTACAGCCAGATCGGCGTCTCCCAGGACTGCACCGCCCTGGTTGAGAACGCCCTGCGTGCCGCCGGCATCTCCGTGGGCGACCTTGCCCCGGCTCAGTTCTTCGCCTACGGCACCCAGGTATCCACCCCGCAGCCCGGCGACATGATCTACTACGACAACGCCGGAGCCGGCGTTCCCCACATCGCAATCTACGTGGGCAACGGCCAAGCCATCCACGGCGGCTGGACCGGATACACCACCGCCCTCGCCGATGCCTACATCGGCTCGGGCCCGGTCTTCATCCGCCCCAGCGCCTAAGCGCACAACTTCAGGAACGGGCTGCTCTCCTTCGCGGAGCACGTCCCGGACTTCCTTCGGGCGCCGCACTCCATTAGTGCGGCGCCCGTCGGCGTTAACACTGCCGCAAGGTTTAACCTGCTGCCCGCCCGGCCACGCGACAAACAAGCAGGTAAAAGAATTAGCGCAGTGCTGTGGGTTGCGCATACTCTAACTCTTGTCAGTGACGAATCACCATGGCCGGGAGAAGCAAGCGGTCCCGCCGACCGGACGTGGTCGAACGAACAGGAATGTGCAATGCGCACACTCGTTCTGAACGCTGGATACGAGCCGCTGGCGGTAGTGACCTTCCGCCGGGCGCTGCTCCTTGTGCTCACTGGCAAAGCAAGCGTCATCGCTGAGGACGGCGATCCTGTGGTTGGCCCCAATGACATCCTGGGGCGCCCGTCCGTGATCCTGCTCAACCGCTACATCAAGATCCCCTACCGCCAGGACACCGCTGTGACACGGCGCGGCGTGCTGCGGCGCGACGGCTATTTGTGCGCCTACTGCGGCAAGACCGCCAACACCGTGGACCATGTGAAACCCCGATCCCGCGGCGGCGAGGACAGTTGGGAGAACCTCGTGGCCTGCTGCCTGCGCTGCAACAATGCGAAGGGGGACCGGACTCTGGGCCAGCTGGGCTGGCACCTGCGGATTGTCCCGCGCGCCCCGCACGGAACACACTGGCGCATCCGTGAACTCGACCGGCCGGCACCGGCCTGGAGCGAGTTCCTGGACCGCAATCCGGCGGCCTGATGCGCAGGGAATTCGACGCCGTCGTCCTCGCCGGCGGCAGGTCCTCGCGCCTGGCCGGTTCTCCCAAAGCGCTGCTGCGGCTGGAGGGGCAGTCCCTGTTGCGGCGCACGCTCGAAGCCGTCCGGCTGGCACACCGCATCGCCGTGGTCGGCCCCGCCGAGTTAGCGGACGAAATCCGGCACTTCAATGACCGTTCCGGAGGCGTCCCGGAGATCCTGCTGACCCGCGAAGAGCCGCCGTTCGCCGGGCCTGCAGCGGGCATCGCCGCAGGCTTCCGGGCCCTGGGCGCGGTAAGCGGAGCCGTGGACGACGGCGGTGCGCTGCCTGGCCGTGCGGATCTCACCTTAATACTGGCGTGCGATATGCCGCGAGCCGCGCAACTGCCGCAGCAGCTGCTGTCAGCCGTGGCGGCTGAAGAGACTGCCGAGCTGTGGCTCCCGGTCGACTCCGGCGGGCGGGCCCAGCCGCTGGCCAGCTGCGCGGACAGCGCCGCCCTGGAACGGGCGCTGGCCGGTTTCACTGCGGCAGAGCTGGAGGGCCTGCCGGTTCGGAAGCTTCTCGCAGGACTGGCCACCGCCCGGTTCGAACTGCAGGCGGGCGCCACGGATGACGTGGATACGTGGGCGGACGCGGACCACTTTGGTATCCCGCGTCCTGCGCCGTAGCCTGATCTAGATATTGCCCAGCCCCGAGGTCCGGGGAGAACATCGGAGGATCGGATGCCCGGCGCCGAAGAACAGCTTGAACCGTTTGTCGCAGAACTGCTGGCTGCCCTGGAGATCGAGGACACCCCGGTGGACCTCGGCTCGGTGCTCGGCTTGGCCGGCGTCGCGGCCCACAGCGTAGTGCGTCCGGCCGCTCCGGTGACGACTTTCATCGTGGGCTACGCTGCCGGGCTTGCGGTGGCGTCCGGACAAGCTTCGGCGGAAACCGCCATGCGGTTGGCGAGCCGGGTGGCAGACACAGTGGCCCGGCGGTACGGCGCCTCGGGCAATCCGGCCGAATCCGCACCGGCGTGAGCCTCGAACCGGACTCCTTCGCCTGGACAGACGCCAGGGAAACGGCGTGGTCCGCCGGCCGCGAGGCCCTTGCAGCCGGCACCGCGGGTTGGACCGCCTCGTCCGCGCCGTTGGAGCAGTGCCTCGGCCTGGTACTGGCCGAACCCATCACCGCGCAGCTCCCGGTGCCGCACTACGCCTCGTCCGCCATGGACGGGTGGGTCCTGGCCGGCACCGAGCCGTGGCAGCTGAAACCGCCGGGGAGCGCTCTGGCAGCCAGCGAAGCAGCGCCGGTGGTCACGGGCGGACTGATCCCCGAGGGCACCGTCGCCGTGCTCCGCAGCGAATACGGCGTCGTCGAGCAGGCTGACGGACAGCAGCAGCTGCGCCGCGCGCCTGGCGTGCCGGCCGAGGAACCACCGGCGGGCCGCCATATCCGGCCTGCGGGGGAGGAAGCGGCCGCCGGCGATACGGTCGTGCCCGCAGGTACCCGCCTGACCCCGGCGCACGTGGCCGTGGCGGCAGTGTGCGGCTACGACAGCCTGCCGGTCTACCGTGCCCCGGCGGTCGGCCTCCTGCTGACCGGCGACGAGGTGGTGACCGGCGGCCTGCCCGCTCCCGGCCAGGTCCGCGACACCTTCGGCCCCACGCTGCCGGCCATCGTCGCAGCCCTGGGCGGCCAGCCTTCGCCCCCGCACCGGCTGCCGGACGATTTCGAGGCAACCCGCGAGGCGATCGAAGGCAGCAAAGCTTCCGTCATCGTGACCACCGGCGGCACCGGCCACTCGAGGGCCGACCACCTGCGCTCGGCGCTCCAGGCCGCCGGTGCTCGGATCCTGGTGCCGTCCATCCGGATGCGTCCGGGCCATCCGGCACTGCTGGCGCAGCTGCCCGGCGGCCGGCTGGTCATCGGGCTTCCCGGCAATCCGCTGGCTGCCATGATGGCGCTGCTGACCTTGGGCGCACCGCTGCTGGCCGGACTGACCGGCAGGGCCATGCCCGAGCTGGGCGGCGTCGCGGCGGGAAGCCGGTTCGCTCCGCTCGAAGGCAGGCACCGGCTGGTTCCATACGCCCTGGACGGGCACGGCGCGGTTCCCGCCGAGCATGTCGGCTCGGCGATGATGCGCGGGCTGGCAGCGGCCTCCGGCGTCGTCGTCATTCCCCCTCAAGGCGCCCGGCCGGGAGAACTGGTGGCTACCTTGCCCCTGCCGTGGTGACTTAGGCTGGATGCGGAGGAATATATGGGACGCGTGACACAGCGCCGGAAGGTGCTCAAACTCAGTTTGGCCGGACCGCCGCGCAGGCGGGAAGACATCATGGCGGCGGAGGAGCCGCTGGAGATACGGCTCGGCGGCAGGCCGTTCAGCGTCACGATGCGCACCCCCGGGGACGATTTCGACCTGGTCGCGGGCTTCCTGGTGTCCGAGGGCGTGGTGTGGGCACCGGAGCAGCTCGGCGCCATGCGATTCTGCGCCGGCGAGGACGAACATGGCCGCCAGACCTACAACGTCGTGGAGGCGCAGTTGGCCCCCGGCGTGCCGCTGCCCGACACTTCACTGGAGCGGCACGTCTATACATCCAGCTCCTGCGGCATCTGCGGCACCGCCTCCATCGACGCCGTCACAAAGAGTTCACATTTCGACTTGGAGGCGCCGCCGGAAACCGGCGCGCTGGCCCTGGAGACGCTGCTGGCCTTGCCGGACAAGCTGCGCCGCCGCCAGCAGGTGTTCGAGCGGACCGGGGGCGTGCACGCAGCCGGACTGTTTACTTTCGACGGCGAACTGCTGTGCCTGCGCGAGGACGTCGGGCGGCACAACGCCGTGGACAAGGTCATTGGCTGGGCCCTGCGCGAGGGGAAGCTGCCGCTGCGCTCCACCGTGCTGCAGGTGTCCGGCCGCGCCTCGTTCGAGCTGGTGCAGAAGGCCTATCTGGCAGGCATCCCGGTGCTGGCCGCGGTCAGCGCGCCCTCGTCCCTGGCGGTGGAACTGGCCGAGGAAGCGGGCCTGACGCTGGCGGGCTTCAGCCGCGGCGAAACCGTCAATGTTTACGCCCATCCGGAGCGGCTTGCAGCCGGAGTCGAACTTTCCGTGTGAGGCGGGCTACATTAGGTGCATGGTTCGCCCTGCACCCGTAGAAGACATCAATGAGAACAAGCTCGAAGTCCATGGTCCCAAGTCGGCCGCGGCCGGCGTCGAGGCCGTCATGGTGGCCCTGGACCGGGGGATTGCGCAAGGCGGCGTAGCCCGCACGGCACGGTCGATGCTGCGGATCAACCAGCGCGGAGGCTTCGACTGCCCGGGCTGTGCCTGGCCGGAATCCATTACCGGAGCACGCAAGCCGGCGGAGTTCTGCGAGAACGGCGCCAAGGCCGTCGCCGAAGAGAACACCCTGCGCACGGTGACCCCGGAATTCTGGGCCCGGCATTCCATTGCGGAGCTGGAAACCAAGACGGAATACTGGCTCGGCAACCAGGGCCGGATCACCGAACCGGTGGTCATCCGCGAGGGCGAGACGCACTATTCGCCCATCTCCTGGACTGACGCCTTCAACCTCATCGGCGAGCATATCCGCGCCTCGACGCCGGACCGCTGCGTGTTCTACACGTCCGGGCGGACGGCCAATGAAACCGCATTCATGTACCAGTTGTTTGCCCGCTCGCTGGGCACCAACAACCTGCCCGACTGCTCCAACATGTGCCATGAGTCCTCAGGTTCGGCGCTGAACCCGACCATCGGCATCGGCAAAGGCACGGTGTCGCTGGAGGACATCCACCACGCCGAACTGATCTTCGTGGTCGGCCAGAACCCGGGCACGAACCATCCGCGAATGCTCTCCGCGCTGAAGGAGTGCAAGGACAACGGCGGAAAGATTGTTGCTGTGAACCCATTGCCGGAAACCGGCCTGATGGGCTTCAAGGACCCGCAGTCCGTTGATGGCCTGCTGCGCGGCGGCACCCCGATCGCCGACGAGTTCCTGCAGATCAAGGTCGGCGGGGACTTGGCACTGTTCCAGGCGCTGGGCCACTTGCTGCTCGAAGAGGAGGAGCGTGTCCCGGGGTCGGTCATCGACAAGGCCTTCATCGACGCCCAGACGGACGGCTTCGAGGAGTACGTCGAGGCCCGCAAGCACATCGACTGGGAGGAGACGGAGCGCGCGACCGGGCTCTCCCGGCTGGAGATCGCGACGGTCGCCGGCATGCTCGCCAAATCCAAGGCCACCATCATCTGCTGGGCCCTCGGCCTGACCCAGCAGCCGCACTCGGTGGATACGCTGCGCGAGATCATCAACCTGCTGCTGCTGCAGGGCAACTTCGGCAAGCCCGGCGCCGGCGCCTGCCCCGTCCGCGGACACTCCAACGTCCAAGGTGACCGGACCATGGGGATTTGGGAGAAGCCCAAGGAGTGGCTGCTGGAAGCCTTGGACAAGGAATTCGGCATCGTCTCCCCGCGCGAGCACGGCGTGGACTCCACCGAGGCCTTGGACGCGTTCGCCGAGGGCAACGTGGACGTTTTCGTCTCGATGGGCGGGAACTTCGCACTCGCCAACTCGGAGACCGAGACGCTGGAAGCCGGGATGAAGAAGGCCGGACTCACGGTGCACGTCTCCACTAAGCCGAACCGCTCGCACGTGGTGCACGGGAAGACCTCGCTGATCCTGCCGACGCTGGGCCGTACCGACCGGGACGACAAGCACCCGAAGGGCGCCCAGTTCCTGTCCGTGGAAGACTCGATGTCCGTCGTGCGGTCAACCCAGGGCCGGCTGGAACCGGTGAGCGACCATTTGCTGGCCGAACCGGTGATCATCGCCCGGATGGCGCAGGCGACCTTCGGGGACGACCACCCGGTGGACTGGCGGGCCATGGCCGAGGACTACGACGTCATCCGCGACCATATTTCCCGCGTGCTGCCCGGGTTCGAGGACTTCAACACGCGGATCCGCAACAAGAACGGCTTCGTGCTGCCGAATCCGCCGCGGGACACCCGGTCCTTCGCGACGGACATCGGCCGCGCCCGGTTCTCGGTCAGCCCGCTGGAATACCTGGAGGCTCCGCAGGGCCACCTGATCCTGCAGACCCTGCGCAGCCATGACCAGTACAACACGACCTTCTACGGCCTGGACGACCGCTACCGCGGGATCTCCAACGGACGCCGCGTGGTGCTGGTGCACCCGGAGGACCTCCGCGAGCTCGGCTTCGCCGACCGGGAACTGGTCGACGTCGTCAGCACCTTCAAGGGCGTGGAACGCCGCGCGGAGAAGTTCCGGCTGGTCTCCTACCCGACGGCCCGGGGCTGTGCCGCAGCCTACTTCCCGGAGGCCAACGCGCTGGTCCACCGCGACCTGGTGGCCCGCGAGTCCAATACTCCGGGATTCAAAGCGATGACCGTGCGCTTCGAGCCGCATGAGGAGGTGCAGCTGAGCTGACCGCGGCGCCGGCCGCGCCTTCCGGTTCCGCCCGTAGCTGACAGCGGGACGGAGCCGGAACAGCAGGAGGCCGCGGATGGTTCTAGGCTTGAGTAGCAGAACCATCGTAAGGAGCCGAAATGTCCATGGAAGGCGCCGCATGGAGTTCGCTCTACCGGCTCTCGCATACCGATAAGTCCAAGCACGGCTTCTCCAAGGAGACCGTCAAGCGGACCCTCGCGTTCGCGGCGCCGTACAAGGGCAAACTGGTCTTTTTCGTGGCCATGTCCATCGTCACCGCTGCGCTCGCCGTTGCGACGCCGGTGCTCGCCGGGCAGGTCGTGGACGCCATTGTTGCCGGCTCCGACGTGCGCACCGTGGTGTGGCTGGCCGTGGTCATCGCAGCAGTGGCGCTTGCGGACGCCGGCTTGAGCATGGTCACCCGCTGGATTTCCTCCAGCCTCGGCGAGGACGTGATCCTCGACCTGCGTACGGCCGTATTCGACCATGTCCAGAAGATGCCGATCGCTTTCTTCACCCGGACCCGGACCGGCGCGCTGGTGAGCCGGCTGAACAATGACGTGATTGGCGCCCAGCGGGCGTTCGCCGGCACCCTGTCCGGAGTGGTGAGCAACTTCGTCTCCCTGGTGCTGACACTGATCGTCATGCTCACCACCTCGTGGCAGGTTACGGTCCTGGCGCTCATCATGCTGCCGGTCTTCCTCCTGCCGGCCCGGCGGATGGGCTCGCGGCTGGCGGAAATGCGGCGCGAGGCCGCTAACCACAATTCGGCGATGAGCACCCAGATGACCGAGCGCTTCTCCGCTCCGGGCGCCACCCTGGTCAAGCTTTTCGGCCGGCCTGCGGACGAATCCCGCGAGTTCAAGCTGCGCGCCGAGCGGGTGCGCAATATCGGCGTGAAGTCGGCGGTGCTGCAGTGGACCTTCGTCACGGCGCTGACCTTGGTCTCGGCTCTGGCGTTGGCCCTGGTCTACGGCCTCGGCGGCTTCTATGCCATTGTCGGCCAGCTGGATGCCGGCGACGTCGTCGTCCTGGCGCTCCTGCTGACCCGGCTGTACGCGCCGCTGACCGGGCTGGCCAACGCCCGGGTGGAGATCGCCAGCGCCCTGGTCAGCTTCGAGCGGGTTTTCGAAGTGCTGGACCTGGACCCGCTGATCAAGGAGAAGCCGGACGCTGTTGCCGTCCCCGAGGGCCCGGTCACGGTGGAATTCCGGGACGTGTCCTTCGCCTACCCCTCGGCCGACAAGGTGTCGCTGGCCTCGCTGGAGGAAGTGGCGGTCCTGGACTCCCGCGGCGGCGAGGACGTCCTGCACGGCATCGATTTCCGTGTGGAACCGGGGCAGACGGTGGCGCTGGTGGGATCCTCCGGAGCCGGCAAGTCCACCATCGCTTCGCTGCTGGCGCGGCTTTACGACGTCGATGCCGGTGCCGTCGAGCTCTCCGGCCGCGACATCCGGGACCTCAGCTTCGACGCGCTGCGCGGGACGATCGGGATGGTCACCCAGGACGGCCACCTCTTCCATGACACGATCAGGGCAAACCTCGCCCTTGCCCGGCCGGAAGCCACAGATGAGGAGCTGTGGGAAGTGCTGCGGCGCGCGAGGCTGGAACAGCTGGTCCGCAGCCTCCCGGACGGATTGGACACAATGGTGGGGGAACGCGGCTACCGGCTCTCGGGCGGCGAACGCCAGCGGATGACCATCGCCCGGCTGCTGATCGCCCAGCCGCGGGTCGTGATCCTGGACGAGGCAACGGCCGCGCTGGACTCAACCAACGAAGCCGCGGTGCAGGCAGCCCTGACGGAGGCACTCGCCGGACGCACCGCCGTCGTTATTGCCCACCGGCTGTCCACCATCCGCTCCGCGGACAAGATCCTCGTGGTCGAAGCGGGCCGGATCATCGAACAGGGCACCCATCCCGAACTGCTCGCCCAGGGCGGCCGGTACGCCGAGCTGTACCGCACTCAGTTCCAGACCGAAGAGGCGCCGGTGCGGTAGCTGGCAGGCTGCGGCTGCACGGAAAAGGGGATGTTTTCCGACTAGCCGTTCGTCTACAGTGTCATAGGTTGACCAAAGTCACGACCAGGTCTTGGGGAGCAGGACTCATTCATGCAGCGTGGTACCAATCTTGGCCGCCTCGGAGGCTACAACCAGGCCGTCATCCTCGATGCGATCCGCCGCGCCCATGAGGGAGTGGCACGGGTTGAACTGGTCGAGCGCACCGGCCTGTCCCCGCAAACCATCTCCAATGTTGTCCGGCGGCTGGTGGACCAGGGGCTGGTGCGGGAGGACCGCAAGACCGTCTCCGGCCCGGGCAAGCCGCGCACCGTGCTGGAGCTGGAGGTATCCAGCCGCTTCGCGATCGGCATCCACCTGGACCCGGCTGTCATGACCTTGGTGGCCCTGAACCTGCATGGCGAGGTGGTGGCGCGAGCCCGTCACGACATGCCGGGAGCAGCGGAGCCTGACGGCACCGTGGAAGCCATGGCCGCCGCCGTGGACGCGCTGATCGCGGAAGCAGGCCTGGACCGCGGCCGGATCCTCGGCGTGGGACTAGCCGCGCCGGGCCCGATCAATGTTCCGGAAGGCATGATGGTTTCGCCGCCCATGCTGCCCGGCTGGGACCGGGTGCCGCTGCGCGAACCGCTGGAACGCCTGACCGGGCTGCCGGTGCTGCTGGACAAGGATGTGACGGCGGCCGTGGTGGCCGAGCTTTGGGCCGGTGAGCGCGAGGCCCCTGCCAATTTCGCCTTCATCTACCTGGGGACCGGGCTGGGCGCGGGCGTGGCGCTGGGCGGCGAAGTACTGCGCGGTTCCTCCGGCAACATTGGCGAGATCGGCCACTTCCCGGTACCGGATGAGGTGCCGGTCTGCGGGTGCGGACGGCGCAACTGCGTCGGCATGAGCCTGAATTTCGGCACCTTGATCCGTCAGGCGATCGACGCGGGCATCTTTCCGGCCGACCACGACGCCCAGCAGCTGCCGGAAACCACCGCGGCCATCCTGGAACTGGTCCGGCTGGCGGAGGGCGGACAGGCCGAGGCCATGGCGATCCTGCGGCGCGGCGCCCGCAACCTCGCTTTTGTGGTCGCCCAAGTTGTCAACGTGCTCGACGTCGACACCGTGATTTTCGGAGGCCCGCTGTGGGACGCGCTGGCGGACCTGGCGCTTCCGCTCATGCGCGACGAGATTCCCCAGCATGTTGTAGCTCGTGAAATCCACAGGCTGGAGGTCGTGGGCTCAACCCAAGGCCCGGAAGTCGGCGCCATCGGCGGCGCCTGCCTGATCCTCGACGATGCCTTTAGCCCGCGAGCGAGCGGGCTGCTGCTCGGCAGCTGACAGCCACAAATCGCCATATTCGGCAAAAACGGCGAAATTCACCGCGAATTCACATGGTTAACTTGATTTAGTAAATCAAATGGATTTATATATCTAACAACAGCAGGTGTTCGTATGACTGCGCCATCTCTTGGAATGAACGGTCCAAGAGCGGGAGCAGCCCTGGGGAGGGGCGCCGGTTGTTGAACCAAGCGGGAGGCTGCGCAGGCCTCAGGTTCCGTGGAACGGGAAGAACGGAACTTTGAGTGCCCGCTCAGGGGCGTCGCAGTCGCCCACTTGGTAATGCACCATGAAGCGGCCGCTGGCTGCGCATCCGTGGGGGGATGCGCAGACGGCGGCCGCTTTACTTAAGCGCCACAGCCGGCGAAGCCGCGCGCCAACCGGTCAAGGAGTGCCCCCGATTGGATTCGAACCAACGACACCGGCTTTAGGAGAGCCGTGCTCTATCCCCTGAGCTACGGGGGCAACGGATCGAGTTTAGCTTAAGCGGGCGGCTCTCCTCCCGTCCGCCTAGGCCGCGTGGGGCTTTCGGCGCGGCCTGGCGAAGACAGCCACGAGCGCCGCCACGATGCTCAGGCCGAACAGCACCGACTTGGCGACGGTCAGGAAGATGGCCCAGCCGGCGCCGCCGGCGGGGTCGCTCGCCAGCATCGTGTCGATTGCCTGGTTTTCGGCCAGGTCCGCGATCACGTACAGCAGCACCGGGGTCCAGCAGAGCCAGCGCAGCGCCCGGCCCTTGAGCTGCTGTCCAACCAGCAGCAGCCAGGTGAAGCCGAACAGCAGCGGGAAGATCGTGTCCGCCGTCTTGTGCCAGTAGTTGTACTGCCCGGTCCCGTCCTCGCCGAGCGCGGTGCGCAGCTGCTGCGCGTACTCCGTCGAGTAGCCCGTGACCAGGGTGTCCGGCATGGCCAGGCCGCCGCTGAGCTGCTGCAGCTGTGGCATCACCAGCAGGAACGAGTAGCCGAACAGGAAGGCAGAGGAGACGGCGCCGGCGATAATGATCGCATTGGCATTGAGCGCCGCTTTCCGGGGCGTGCGGTCCGTGGACGGATTGACGACGCCGGGTTCCCCGCCTTGGGCTGCCCGCCCGCCGGGGCGGGGCGTACCTGCTGCGGCACCGTGCTTGCGGGCGCGCTGGGCCGGAGTTTTCGACATGCTCCCATTATCCCCATGGCCGCGCAGACGGCGGGGATGTCCTGCCGCCTTCGGCCCCGAGCGGATCTGTCCCATGCTGTCGGTGGGGGCTAATAGACTTAAAGGACCATGGATTTCCTTACAGACCCGGCCTACGATGCTCCGCCCGTTCCTGTCCTGCCTGATGCGCAGGAACTGCTGGCTGGGCTGAATCCGCAGCAGGAGGAGGCGGTCAAGCATGCGGGGTCCCCGCTGCTGATCATCGCCGGCGCGGGGTCGGGCAAGACCAGGGTTTTGACCCACCGGATCGCGCATCTGCTGGCTACCAAACGGGCACGGCCGGGGGAAGTCCTGGCCATTACCTTCACCAACAAGGCCGCAGCGGAGATGCGTGAACGGATCGAGGCCCTGGTGGGGGAACGGGCCCGGAACATGTGGATTTCCACCTTCCACTCCTCCTGCGTACGCATCCTGCGGCGGGAAGCGAAGACCGTCGGGCTGAACTCCAACTTCTCCATCTACGACTCGGCGGACACCCTGCGGCTGATCACCTTGGTCGCCAAGGGGCTGGACCTGGACCCGAAACGCTTCGCGCCGAAGGCCATTGCCAGCCGGATCTCGGCGCTGAAGAACGAGCTGATCGACGAAGAAACCTACGCCTCAACCGCGAACTACTCGGATCCTTTCCAGCAGGCCGTTGCGGAAGTCTACAAGGGCTATGCCGAGCGGATGCGCCAGGCCAACGCCTTCGACTTCGACGATCTGATCGCCCAGGTGGTCTACCTCTTCCAGGCGTTCCCCGCAGTCGCCGATTCCTACCGGCGCCGGTTCCGGCACGTGCTCGTGGACGAGTACCAGGACACGAACCATGCCCAGTATGTGCTGGTACGCGAGCTGACTGGTGCGGGGGAGGACATCGAGCCGGCAGAGCTGACCGTGGTGGGGGACTCGGACCAGTCGATCTATGCCTTCCGCGGAGCGGACGTGCGCAACATCGTCGAGTTCGAGAAGGACTATCCTGATGCCCGCACCATCCTGCTCGAGCAGAACTACCGGTCCACCCAGACCATCCTGACGGCGGCGAATGCGGTCATCTCGAAGAACCCGGACCGCCCCGAAAAGAGGCTGTGGACCGCGGAAGGCCATGGCGCCAAGATCATCGGCTACGTCGGCGAGAACGAACATGACGAAGCCCGGTTCATCGCGAATGAGATCGACCGGCTGCAGGACACTGAGCAGCTCCGGCCGGGAGACGTGGCCATCTTCTACCGGACCAACGCCCAGTCCCGCTCCATCGAAGACCTGCTGATCCGCGTCGGGCTGCCCTACAAGGTGGTCGGCGGCACGCGGTTCTACGAACGCAAGGAAATCAAGGACGCCCTGGCCTACCTGCGGGTGCTGGTCAATCCGGACGACGTGGTCAATCTCCGCCGTATCCTCAACGAACCCAAGCGCGGCATCGGGGACCGGGCGGAGTACGCCGTGGCAGCGCTGGCGGAACGCGACCGCCTTTCCTTTATGGAGGCACTGCGCCGGGCGGAGGACGCGCCGGGCATGGCCACGCGATCCGTCAACAGCGTGGCCGCCTTCGTCAAGCTGATCGATGACCTGACCGAGGTGGCCAACGGCTCCGGTGCGGCCGCCGCACTGGAGGCGGTGCTGGAGCAAACCGGCTACCTGGCCGAGTTGCGGCAGAGCAATGACCCGCAGGATGAGTCCCGCGTCGAAAACCTCGCTGAACTGGTCGCCGTCGTGCGCGAATACGAACGGGACAACCCGGAAGGATCCCTCGGCGGCTTCCTGGAGCAGGTGTCCCTAGTGGCGGATGCGGACCAGATACCGGACGCGCCGGATGATGAGGGCGCGCGCCTCGCCAAGGACCAGGGTGTGGTGACCCTGATGACCTTGCACACCGCTAAGGGCCTGGAGTTCCCGGTCGTGTTCCTCACCGGCCTGGAACACGGTGTCTTCCCGCACCAGCGGGCAATGGCGGATGCCAAGGAACTGGCGGAGGAGCGCAGGCTGGCCTATGTGGGCCTCACCCGGGCCCGGCAGCGGTTGTACCTGACCCGCTCGGAATCGCGCAGCCTCTGGGGCCAGAGCCAGTACTACCCCGCCAGCCAATTCATCGAAGAAGTGCCCGCGGATTTGATCGACTGGAAGCGCGAAGGGTCCCGCCGGCCTGCCTTCACCAGCCAGGAAAACATCCGTGCCAGCCGCTATGGCGGTTCCCACTGGGGCGCCGGCCGCGCCACCGGCCGGCCCGTCGCCTCCCAGTCCACCGCCCCGGCGGCCGTCCGGCAGGGCCGCGTCCAGCCGCAGAAGGAAGTCATTGCGCTGACCGTCGGGGACCAGGTCAGCCACAGCAGCTTCGGCAACGGGACGGTGCTGTCCTTGGAGGGCGCTGGCGACAAGACTGTGGCGAAGGTCAAATTCGGCGTTGGCGAGAAACGCCTGCTGCTGCGATACGCCCCGCTGACCAAGCTGGACTAGGCCATTCGTCCGGCCGACTGCTCGTGAAATGCTCGACGGGCAGGCAGCGGGGTGTGCCGGGGCCGTCGGCGCATTTGGTCACGGACGGGTAACGCTCTAGCGTTTTGGGCATGGATGTTCTCTCCGTGGATACGGCCGACGTAGCGGCCATGGGCTCTTTGGATTTCTGGCTGGACAAGCCGCTGCGGGTAACCGTCATCATCATCGGCGCGTTCCTGCTGAACTTCGCCGTCCGGATCATCATCCGCCGTACAACGACCAAAATCGCCGACGGCGAGACCGCCAAGCTGGAGAAGCTTGAGACGGCCAAGGTCGGCAAGAAGGACCCGCGCTACTGGCTGATGCAGGATTCGCCGATCGCTGTTGTCCGCCGGGCACAGCGGGCCAAAACGATCGGCTCGGTGCTGCGGTCCGTGGCCACTGTGGTGATCTCGGCTCTCGCCGTCCTGATGGTGATGACCGAACTGGGCTTCAACCTCGGCCCGCTGCTGGCCAGCGCCGGTATCGCCGGCGTGGCCATCGGTTTTGGTGCCCAGAGCCTGGTCAAGGACTACCTTTCCGGACTGTTCATGGTGGCCGAGGACCAGTACGGCATTGGCGATGTCGTGGACCTCGGCGAGGCCTCCGGCACAGTGGAATCCGTGGGCCTGCGGGTGACCCAGGTTCGGGCGGTGGACGGCACGCTCTGGCACGTGCGCAACGGCGAAATCCTCCGGGTCGGCAACTCCTCCCAGGGGTGGGCGCGGGCTGTGCTGGACATCCCGGTGCCGTATGACGCCGACGTTGAAAAGGTGGGCGACCTGATCCTGCGTTCCGCCAAGGAACTGCGCGAGGACGAGGAATACGGCCGCTTCATCCTGGACGACCCCGAGCTTTGGGGAGTCGAGGCGCTGACCGGCGAATCCATCACGATCCGGCTGGCCATCCGCACCAAGCCCTTGGAGCAGTGGGGCGTTGCCCGGGCCATGCGTGCCCGGCTCAAACGGGACCTGGACCGCGCCGGCCTGCGGATCCCGCTGCTGAACCAGACGGTGATCCGGGACGGAAGCACCGTCGTCCCCGCCGGATCCGAGAGCCACTCCGAGGCAGCCGACGCCAATGCCGGGGCCAAAAGCTAACCACTGCTGAGGGGCCGCTAGGTGCAACTGCGAAACCTACCGCAAGGCGTTACTTTTCTACGAATGATAGAAGTATGCCCTTGATCACTAAAAGCGGTAGTCTAGGGCAGGCTCCTCGCCCCAAGGGACTAGAGTTCCCCATGGAGCGCGAAATGGTCGGCCAGGCTTTCCTGGTTTCAGGTTGCCGGCTGCAGTATCCGTGCTCCGAGTCAGAAACGACTTCGACGTAGAAGGACACAACCCGTGGACCTGTATGAATACCAGGCGCGCGATCTCTTTGAGGCACACGGTGTACCCGTGCTGGCCGGAATCGTTGCCTACACTCCCGAAGAAGCCAAGGAAGCTGCCGAAAAGATTGGCGGCGTCGTCGTCGTCAAGGCGCAGGTAAAGGTTGGCGGCCGCGGAAAAGCCGGCGGCGTCAAGGTCGCGAAGACTGCTGATGAAGCCTTCGAGCATGCCTCGAATATCCTTGGCATGGACATCAAGGGCCACACCGTCAAGAAGGTCATGATCGCCCAAGGTGCCGACATTGCCGAGGAGTACTACTTCTCGATCCTGCTGGACCGCGCGAACCGCAACTACCTGGCCATGTGCTCGGTGGAAGGCGGCATGGAGATCGAGCAGCTCGCCGTCGAGCGCCCCGAAGCGCTGGCCCGCATCGCCGTCGACCCGGCTGTCGGTATCGACCAGGCCAAGGCTGACGAGATCGTCGCCGCCGCTGGCTTCGCCGAAGAGCTCCGCCCGAAGGTGGCCGAGGCGATCATTAAGTGCTGGGACGTCTTCAAGAAGGAAGATGCCACCCTCGTCGAGGTCAACCCGCTGGTCAAGACCGGTTCCGGCGACATCATTGCGCTGGACGGCAAGGTCTCCCTGGACGACAACGCCGACTTCCGCCAGAGCGGCCACGCCGAGCTCGAGGACAAGGAAGCCACGGATCCGCTGGAGGCGCGGGCCAAGGAACTGGACCTGAACTACGTCAAGCTGGACGGCCAGGTCGGCATCATCGGCAACGGCGCAGGCCTGGTCATGTCCACCCTGGACGTTGTGGCCTACGCCGGCGAGAAGCACGGCAACGTCAAGCCCGCCAACTTCCTGGACATCGGCGGCGGCGCGTCGGCCGAGGTCATGGCCAACGGCCTGGACGTGATCCTGAACGACGAGCAGGTCAAAAGCGTGTTCGTCAACGTCTTCGGCGGCATCACCGCCTGTGACGCCGTTGCCAACGGCATCGTGAAGGCCCTGGAGATCCTCGGCGAGAAGGCCACCAAGCCGCTCGTTGTCCGCCTCGACGGCAACAACGTGGACGAGGGCCGCCGCATCCTGCGCGAGGCCAACCACTCGCTGGTTACTTTGGCCACCTCCATGGACGAGGGCGCCGATAAGGCCGCCGAGCTGGCGAACGCCTAAGGATCGAGGAAAAAAGAATATGTCTATCTTCATCAACAAGGACTCCAAGGTCATCGTCCAGGGCATCACCGGCGGCGAAGGCTCCAAGCACACCGCGCGTATGCTGCACGCGGGCACCAACATTGTTGGCGGCGTGAACGCCCGCAAGGCCGGCACCACGGTTAAGCACAAGGACCAGCACGGCGCCGAGGTTGAGCTGCCGGTCTTCGGTTCGGTCAAGGAAGCCATGGCCGAAACCGGTGCCGACGTCTCCATCGTCTTCGTGCCGCCGGCCTTCACCAAGGACGCCGTCGTCGAAGCGATCGAAGCCGAAATCGGCCTCGTGGTGGTCATCACCGAAGGCGTGCCCGTGCAGGACTCCGCCGAGTTCTGGGCACTGGCCCAGTCCAAGAAGGACGCCAACGGCGAGCAGGTCACGCGCATCATCGGCCCGAACTGCCCCGGCATCATCACCCCGGGCGAGTCCCTGGTGGGCATCACCCCGGCGAACATCACCGGCAAGGGCGGCGTGGGCCTGGTCTCCAAGTCCGGCACCCTGACCTACCAGATGATGTACGAACTGCGCGACCTGGGCTTCTCCACCGCGATCGGCATCGGCGGCGACCCGGTCATCGGCACTACCCACATCGACGCCCTGGCTGCGTTCGAGGCGGACCCGGAGACCAAGGCCATCGTCATGATCGGCGAAATCGGCGGCGACGCCGAAGAGCGCGCGGCCGAGTTCATCAAGAACAATGTCACCAAGCCGGTTGTCGGCTACGTGGCCGGCTTCACCGCCCCGGAGGGCAAGACCATGGGCCACGCCGGCGCCATCGTCTCCGGCTCCTCGGGCACCGCGCAGGCCAAGAAGGAAGCCCTCGAGGCCGCAGGCGTGAAGGTTGGCAAGACTCCGTCCGAGACCGCGCACCTGCTGCGCGAGGTCTACCCGGAGCACGAGGAACCCTCGAACCTCTAGACCTGTTTGAACCCAAGCGAACCCGCCGCCCATTTCGGAGCGGCGGGTTTGTTGTTTTCGGCCAAAGCACGACGGCGAATGGTTCCGTCCCAAGACCGGGGCAAGGGCCCGCCGTCGTCCGTTTACTGTCTCCGCCGGGCCCTTAGGCCCCTTGACCCGCCTCTGACTAGGCCCCTAGACTCGCTGGCATCCGGCGATGTTCCATTTCGCGACTGGTTCTTCCTGATCGAATGAATGGTGCAAAATGACCCCGAGCTTGATGCGGCGCCTGGCCGCCGAAGTGATCGGTACTGCAGTCCTGGTGGTCTTTGGTGTGGGGTCCGTGCTGGGCGCGCTGACCGTCGGCCAAGGCGAAGTGACATATCCGGGCGTTGGATTCATCGCCCTAGGGTTCGCCATTGCCGTCGCCGTGGCTGTTTACGCCTTCCTCGCCATTTCGGGTGCGCACATCAACCCTGCGGTGACCATTGCACTGGCCGTGACCCGGCGTTTTCCCTGGGTGGAACTCATTCCGTATTTTGCGGCGCAGCTGGTCGGGGCGGCGATCGGGAGCCTGCTGCTGGTCGCATCCTTTGGAACGCGGGCGGTGGACCTGGGCGGCGGTGCGACCGTGCTGGGAGCAGGCGTCGGCTATGTGCAGGGCATTATCGCTGAGGCGTTGGGAACCTTCCTGCTCATGCTGGCGGTCATGGCGGTCGCGGTGGACCGGCGCGCGCCCAAGGGGTGGGCAGGCTGGATCATCGGGCTGGCCGTAGCCGGCGCCATCCTCGTCATCGGCCCGCTGACCGGCGGTTCGCTGAACCCGGCCCGCACGTTCGGACCCTACGTCGTCCAAGCGATCTTCGGGGGAGAAGTCGAGTGGTCCCAGTTCCCCCTGTATATCGTTGGTCCCTTCATCGGCAGTATTGTCGCCGCCGTCGCCTACGACCTCGTGGTGCGGCCGCGCGAAGTCCCTGAGCCCGAGCCGCGGGCGGACGACGCTTCAATGCCCGCTGAAACCAACATCAAGCCTGATGCCGACAAAGAATAGCCAGCACGTTCGACCGAAAAATGCAGCGGCGCAGGGCGCTTCGGCTCCCGCGCGGCTTGGGATGCAGCAACGAGAGGAAGAACCATGACGGGAAACCGTGTTGTAGTTTACAAGGGGCCGGGGGAAGTCGCCGTCGAATCGATCGACTATCCCAAACTCGAACTGCCCGCCGAGGTCGCCAGCAAGATGGGCATCCAGCAGAAGGCGCCGCATGCCGCCATTCTCAAGCTGGTCGCGACCAACATCTGCGGAAGCGACCAGCATATGGTGCGCGGTCGTACGACGGCGCCGGTGGGCCAGTCGCTCGGCCATGAGATTACCGGTGAAGTGGTCGAGACCGGCGATGACGTGCTTTTCGTCAAAGAGGGCGATATCTGCTCGGTGCCGTTCAACATTGCCTGCGGCCGCTGCCGGATGTGCAACGAAGGCAAGACCGGTGTGTGCCTCAATGTGAATCCGGCACGGCCAGGGGCCGCCTACGGCTATGTGGACATGGGCGGCTGGATCGGCGGCCAGGCCGAGTACGTGATGGTGCCCTACGCGGACTTCAACCTGCTCAAGTTCCCGGATCGGGACCAGGCACTGGAGAAGATCCTGGACCTGGCCATGCTCTCCGATATTTTCCCTACCGGCTACCATGGCGCATTCACCGCCGGCGTCACGACCGGTTCGACAGTCTACGTTGCAGGCGCCGGTCCGGTGGGATTGGCCGCGGCCTTTTCCGCGCACGTGCTGGGTGCCTCGGCTGTCGTCGTGGGCGACATGAATGCCGACCGGTTGAAGCAGGCCGCAAGCTTCGGGTGCGAGACTATTGACCTGAGCCAGGAAGGCTCGCTGCCGGACAAGATCGAGCAGATCCTCGGCGTCCCCGTGGTGGATGCCGCGGTGGACGCGGTGGGCTTCGAGGCACGCGGACATGGGGCAAACGCCGCCGAGGCTCCGGCCACCGTGCTCAACGACATCATGACCGTGACCCAAGTGGGCGGTGCCTTGGGCATTCCCGGTCTCTACGTCACCGGGGATCCGGGCGGTATTGACGAGAACGCCAAGGTTGGCCAGATCGGGGTGCAGTTGGGCACCGGCTGGGCGAAGTCGCTCTCGTTCACCACCGGGCAGTGTCCGGTGAAGCGGTACAACCGCAGGCTGATGGACCTGATCCTGGCCGGTAAGGCCAACATTTCCAAAGCCGTGAACGCCACCAGGATCAGCCTGGACGAGGCGCCCGAGAGTTACCGCGCATTCGACCAGGGAGCCGCGAGGAAGTACGTGATCGATCCCCACGGGATGGTCGCCGGCTAGCTTGGGCGGATATCCCCGCCCGGGACACGATGAGGGGCACGGTCCGTCGGACCGTGCCCCTCATGCCTTGCAATCAGGCCGGTAAGTCAGCCGCGCAGCCGCTCCATGCCGGGATCCACCAGCGGCTCGGCACTGACGGTTGCGGGAATGCGGCGGCCGAAGTATTCGATCTCGACCTTGTCGCCCTCGGCGGCCTCGGCCGGCAGCCAGGCATAGGCGATCGGCTTGCCGATGGTGTGGCCGAAAGCCGCACTGGTGACGTAGCCGGCGGGCTTGGCGTCGAAGTACACCGGTTCCTTGCCCATCACCACCGACCGGCCGTCGTCGACCACCAGGCAGCGCAGCCGCCGGGTGGGCTCCGGCGCTTCAGCCAAGGCGGCCGAACCGACGAAGTCGCCCTTGTCTGCCTTGACCGCAAAGCCCAGCCCAGCTTCCTCCGGCCGGTGTTCGGACGTCATCTCGTGGCCAAAGAGCCGGTAGCCCTTCTCCAGCCGGAGGCTGTTGAACGCGGCCCGGCCGGCGGCGATGATGCCGTGTTCCTGCCCGGCTTCGTACAGCGCGTCCCACAGCTTCAGCCCCTGGTCCGACGTGGTGTACAGCTCCCAGCCCAGCTCGCCGACGTAGGAGAGCCGCATCGCCGTGACGCTCAAGCCAGCGATCCGGACCTGTGCCGAACGGAAGTACTTAAGCGTGTTGTTGCTGAAATCGTCGCTGCTGACCTTGCTGATGACCTCGCGCGCCAGCGGCCCCCAGAGGCCGATGCAGCAGGTGCCGGCGGTGATGTCCCGGACCTGCACCCAGCGCGAGCTGTCGGCAGCGGTCTGCTCGGCGGCTTCGCGGCGCAGGTACTCGTAGTCGACGTTGTTATTGATGCCGGCCTGGAACCGCTCGGCCGCCAGGCGAGCCACGGTGATGTCGCTGCGCACGCCGCCCGCCTCGTCCAGCAGCAGGCAGTACGTCACGGCGCCCGGCTTCTTGTTGATCTGGCCGGTGCTCAGCCGCTGCAGCAGGTCCAGCGCGCCGGGACCGGAGACCTCCACGCGCTTGAGGGGGGTCATATCGTAAAGTGCGACGGCGGTGCGCGTCTTCCACGCTTCGGCGGCGGCGATGGGGGAGTGGAAGCGGGCGGACCAGCTGTCCCGCTCCGGCGGCTGCCAGGCCTCCGGGAGCTCCTTCAGCAGGTTCGCGTTGGCCTCGTACCAGTGCGGGCGCTCCCAGCCGCCCGACTCCAGGAAGAAGGCGCCGAGTTCCTGCTGCCGCGGGTAGAACGGGCTGGTGCGCAGGTTCCGGGGCGATTCCTTCGGCTGCAGCGGATGGAGGATGTCGTAGATCTCCACGAAGTTCTGCTGCGAGGTCTCGCTGACGTAGGCCTCCGAGCGCTGCACGTCCTCGAACCGGGCGACCTCGCACTCGTGCAGGTCGGTGCGAGACCGGCCCTCGACCAGCAGCTCGGCGACGGCCTTGGCCACGCCGGCCGAGTGCGTCACCCAGACGGCCTCGGCGACGAAGAAGCCTTTACATCGGGCGATTCGCCGATCAGCGGCCCGCCGTCGGGGGTGAAGGAGAAGATCCCGTTGAAGCCGTCCTCGATCCGGGCACCGCGAAGCATCGGCAGCAGCCGCTGGCTTTCCTGCCAGGACGGCTCGAAGTCCTCCGGGGTGAAGTCCAGCCGAGAGGGCATCCGGTGCTCGGACATCTGCTCCGCGGTGAAGGACGGCAGCTCGTCCAGGTCCACAGGCATCGGCCGGTGTGCGTAGGAACCGATGCCGATCCGTTCGCCGTGCTCGCGGTAGTACAGGTCCGCGTCCTGGTGGCGCAGGATGGGCAGGCGGGCACCGTTGGGCAGCTCGTTCCGGCCCGCCAGTTCGGCCACCGGCGTGGTCTTCACGTACTGGTGCGCCAGCGGCAGCAGCGGGATATCCATGCCGACCATGGCCCCGACCTTCGGCCCCCAGAAACCTGCACAGGAGACAACGACGTCGGCCGGCACCTCGCCGTCGTCAGTCACCACTGCGGCAACCCGCCCGCCTTCCTCCCTGACCCCGGTGACCGTGGTGGACCCGCGGAAGACGACGCCGGCGGCGGAAGCGCGTTCGATCAGCAGCTGCACCGCACGGGCGGCCAGCGCCAGCCCGTCCGAGGGAACATGGAGGCCGCCGAGGACCCGGTCCCGGTCCAGCAGCGGGTAGTGCTTTTCGCATTCGTCCGGATCGATCAGCCGGCCCTCGACGCCCCAGGAGGTGATGAAGCCGAGCCTGCGCTTGAGCTCTTCGAGCCGCTCGGGCGTGGTCGCCACCTCGAGACCGCCAAGCTGCCAGAAGCACGGCTGGCCGTCCTTGCGCAGGGACAGCAGCTTGTCCACCGTGTAGCTGGCGAACTCGGTCATCGTCTTCGAGGCGTTGGTCTGGAACACCAGGCCGGGGGCGTGCGAGGTGGATCCGCCGGCCAGGTGCAGCGGGCCCTGCTCCAGCACGGTGATGTTGGTCCAGCCGCGGGCGGTGAGCTCGTCGGCCAGGTTGGCGCCGACGATGCCGGCTCCGATGATGACGACGCGCGGGGAAGTGCTCATAGATAGGTCTCCTGTGCAGGTCTGGTGGTGCTGTTGGGATGGGAAGGTCAGGCGCCGATGGTGTCCTTGCCGGGCGGGCAAGGGCCGCCGGGGCCGCACTGGTCGTCGCATTCGTGCTTGGTCACGAGGTCGAACGGCACGCCGCCGTGCTGGTCCACTCCGGAGCGGATGGCGCGTTCCACCACGGAATCGGCCAGCCTCCGGCGCAGCGAGAGCGGGTCGCGCCGGAGGTCCTTCACCAGCGCCACGCACATCAGCAGCATGACCAGGACAAAGGGCAGCGCCACCACGATGGTGATGTTTTTCAGGCCGTTCAGCGCTTCGGCGGGTTCGTCGCCGCCGGCGAGCATCATCACCGCAGCGACAGCACCGGTCAGGGATCCCCAGAAGATGACGACGCCCCGGGAGGGCTCTTCGGCACCATTGGAGCTCAGGGACCCCATCACGAGGGAAGCGGAATCGGCACCGGTGACGAAGAAGATGCCCACCAGCACCATCGCCAGGATGGCGACCGCCCCGACGATGAGGTTGGGCATGGGCAGGTTCTGGATCAGGTCGAACAGGGCACCGTCGAAGGAGACGGAGGGTGCGCCGTCGACAATGTCCACTAGTCCGTCGGAGGTATCCGGCGTCTCGTCTGCCGTGGCTTGGACGCCAAAGGCCGCGCCGCCGAAGATGGCGAACCAGATGACGCTGACGATGCTGGGCACCAGCAGGACGCCGGTAACGAACTGGCGGATGGTGCGTCCGCGGCTGATCCGGGCGATGAACATGCCGACGAACGGTGTCCAAGAGACCCACCAGGCCCAGTAGAAGACGGTCCAGCCGGACATCCAGGTCCGCAGGGCCTCATCGCCGACGGCCTCGGTGCGGGAGGACATCTCGGCCAGATCCCGGGCGTAGTCGCCGACGGCGGCCGGCACGAGGTTCAGGATGAACAGGGTCGGCCCGGCAATGAATACGATGACCGCGAGCACTACGGCAAGCACCATGTTGATATTGGCCAGCCATTGGATGCCCCGGCGGATGCCCGAGACGGCGGAGGCGATGAAGCAGGCGGTCAGTACGGCCACGATGGCAACCATGACCGGGGTGGCCAGGTCGCCCACCCAGCCATTGAACGCCAGCCCGCTGCCGATCTGCAGTGCGCCCAGGCCGAGCGACGCAGCGGTGCCGAAGAGGGTGGCGAAGATGGCCAGGATATTGATGACTTTGCCGACCGGCCCGTCAACGGTCTTGCTGCCGAAGAGCGAGGTGAAGATGGACGAGATGAGCTGCTTGCGGCCCAGCCGGTAGGTTCCGTAGGCCATGGCTATACCAACGACGGCGTACATCGCCCACGGGTGCAGGGTCCAGTGGAAGAGCGAGGTCGCCATGGCGGTCTGGATGGCTTCCGGGGTCTGGCCGTCCACGGTCCCCGGCGGCGGAGCGACGTAGTGGTACATCGGCTCGGCCACTCCATAGAACATCAGCCCGATGCCCATTCCGGCGGCGAACATCATGGAGATCCACGAGACGGTGCGGAATTCCGGCTTCTCGCCGTCCTTGCCCAGCGGGATGTTGCCGAACCGCCCGACGGCCAGCCACAGCACGTACACGACAAAGAGCGAGGCCAGCAGGATGAACATCCAGCCGGTGTTCTCCATGACCCAGTTCAGGACGCTGGTGGAGGTAGTCGACAGATTGTCAGTCGCCAGGAAACCCCAGGCGACGAAGGCCACGGCGAGTGCGCCGGCCACTGCGAACACCGTCTTGTCCAGGCCGCGGGGCCCGCGGTCCCTGATGGTTGCCGCGGTTTCCGATTCCGATGCCCGCAGTTGCTGCAGCAGTTGGGTGTCGACGGGAACATCGTCCGCGGGCTCCGTCTCCTGGCGGAGCAGTTCCTGGAGCTCTTCTTCCGGGGTGCCGTCGTCGACGGCGAGTTCGTTATTGGTTGCCATGGTTCCTCTGCGTGCTCTGGGCTTGCTAGGGGGCAGGGTTCGTGCCGGCCGGGACCGGCTCAGACGTGGCCATCCACGGTCAGGCCGGGTGGAAGGTTCGGAGCTTCGGTGGATTCCTCAACCAGGATCTCGCCATCAACAACTGACACAGTGTGGACGCGCACCGGAAGCTTGGCGGGCGGAGCATCGACACTGCCGGTGCGCAGGTCGAACTTCGACGCATGCAGCGGGCATTCGACCTCGCAACCCTCAACCCAGCCGTCGGCCAGAGAGGCGTCCTGGTGCGTGCAAGTGTCGTCGATGGCGAAAAGCTCGCCTTCTTCGGTATGGAAAACGGCAATCGGCGGTGAAGTGTCCAAGCGAATGGCATCTCCGGGCGCCAGATCCTTCAGTGGACAAGCCTTGTGCATCGAACAGAACCTCTTTCATAGGGCCGTTGTAAAACGAGTTCCGTTATGAACAACTTTGCTCGCAATAGGCAACAGACTGCGGCGTGGCCGGCAGGGATGTCAAGAGTTGAGTGTTATGTGAATCACATCTTGTCCCGGTCTTGCTGATTCGCTGATTGTGACTCTTGACACAGGCTGGGTGAGCCTGCAGTCTGTTTCACATAGTGATGCGAGTTGCGTCCACCGCAATTACCGTCCAGGCGTGCCGGCCGGGCATGCCACCACCAATTCCAGTGCTGCGAAAGGCCAATCTATGCAGACTCTTGCAGTCGTCGGAGCGTCCCTGGCCGGGCTCTCCGCCGCACGTGCCGCACGCGCCCAGGGGTTCTCGGGCAGGCTCCTCATGATCGGCGACGAGGTGCACCGTCCGTATGACCGTCCCCCGCTGTCGAAGGACTTCCTGGCCGGCAGGATCAGTGCCGCTGACCTGGCCCTCGAAACCGCGGATGAGGACCTGCAGGCCGAATGGCTGATGGGCAACCGGGCGGTCGCCCTGGACGGCGCAGCCCGGGCGATCACTCTGGCCAACGGCGAAACCTTGACCGCGGACGGCATTGTGCTGGCCACGGGCGCGTCGGCCCGGACCCTGCCCGAACTCGCCGGGCTGGCTAATGTCTTCAGCCTGCGCACCTTGACGGACGCCCAGGCGCTGTCTGCGGAACTGCAGCCGGGGCGCAAGCTGGTGGTCGTCGGGGCGGGCTTTATCGGTGCCGAGGTGGCGTCCACGGCGAAGGCCCTTGGGCTGGAGGTCACCGTGATTGAATCCCGCCAGGTGCCACTGAGTGGACCGCTCGGCGAAGAGATGGGTACCGTCGTCGGAAGCCTTCATGGGCTCAACGGCGTAGAGCTCATCTGCGGTGCCGGCATTGATCTCTTCCACAGCGGTGAAGGCTGCGTCAGCGGCCTGCGGCTGACCGATGGCCGCTATGTGCCGGCGGACCTGGTCGTCGTGGGCATTGGTGCTGTCCCGAACACCGGCTGGCTGGCGGGCTCCGGCGTGGAAACTGCGAATGGCGTTGCCTGCGACTCATCCGGCCGGACCAATCTTCCCGGAATCGTCGCGGTCGGCGACTGCGCTGCCTGGTTCGATGGCAGGATCCGGACACATCGCCGCGTGGAGCACTGGACGACCGCCGTGGAGCATCCGGACGTAGCGGTGGCGGCGCTGCTGGACCAGCCTGCGCCCAAGCCGGTCAAAGTGCCGTACTTCTGGTCCGACCAGTACGGAGTGAAACTGCAGTTCGCCGGCAACGCCGCCCAGGCCGACCGATTGAGCATTGAGGCGGGCGATCCGCAGCAGCATAACGTGCTCGCCCTCTACTACCGCGGCGAGGAGCCCGTGGCCGTCCTCGGCATGAACCAGCCCAAGCTTTTCACCAAGTGGCGGCGCAGCCTGAACAATGCACCTGCAGCTGCCGCGGCCGTCGCGGCCTAAGCCGCCGTCCAGACATCCTTATCCCACTCGACCTCCAACTCGTCTCAACAGAGGAAGCAGCATGACCACTGAAATCATTTCTGAAAGCCTGATCGCCACCCTGCCCGGACACACCTACACGGATTCCGCCATCTTCCGTGCCGAACAGGAGCGGATCTTCGAACAGATGTGGTTCTGTGCCATCCGCTCGTCAGACTTGGACAAGGCCGGCGCCTGGAAAACCGTCCAGATCGGCCGCGAATCGGTACTGATCAGCCGCACGCGCAAGGGCGAAATCCGGGCCTTCTACAACATCTGCCGCCACCGCGGGGTCAAACTGTGCATGGAGGAGTCCGGCGAGGCTGCCCGCTCCTTCCAGTGTCCGTACCACGCCTGGACCTATGACTTCGAGGGCAAGCTCATCGCCGCGCCCAACCTGACCAAGATGCCCGACATCGACCGCAACGAGTACGGGTTGGCCAAGGTCCACATCCGCGAGTACCTGGGCTATGTCTGGGTCTGCCTGGCCGAAGAGCCGCCGTCCTTCGAGGCTGACGTCATGGGTGCCATCGAGGAGCGCCTGGGCGACTTGGAAGCCATCGATGGCTACGATGTGGCGAACCTGAAGGTCGGCCGGCGGATCAAGTACGACGTGAAGGCCAACTGGAAACTCATCATCGAGAACTTCATGGAGTGCTACCACTGCGCCACTATCCACCCGGAGCTGACCGAGGTGCTTCCGGAATTCGCCGACGGGCTTGCCGCGCAGTATTTCGTCGGCCACGGCGCTGAATTCGGCGACGACATCAAGGGCTTCACGATCGATGGCTCCGAAGGACTCGATGTCATCCCCGGCGTTGGCGACGACCAGGACCGGCGCTACTATGCCATCACGATCAAGCCCACTGTCTTCGTCAACCTCGTGCCCGACCACGTGATCATCCATCGGATGTTCCCGCTGGCAGCCGACCACACTATCGTCGAATGCGATTGGCTCTACCTGCCCAACGTGGTCGAATCCGGCAAGGACGTTACCGCCTCGGTGGAACTGTTCCACCGGGTGAACATGCAGGACTTCGATGCGTGCGAACGGTGCCAGCCGGCCATGGCTTCCAAGGTCTACTCCAAGGGCGGCGTGTTGGTTCCCAGCGAGCACCACATCAGCGCCTTCCACGAGTGGGTGCACGGCAAGGTCGGCGACGTGGAGCGCACCGGTGAGGACCTGCTGGGCCTCACCCCCGATACCGCCCCGCTGGAGGAACGGGCCGAAATCATCGAGCGCTAAGCCGCGCTACGGCGCGCCAAGAGCAGATTTATCCGGCTGGACAAGTGGCCCGGTTTGCCTGACCGTCTCAAGCAGACCGGGCCGTTGTCTGCCGCCCCTCTACAGTCAGAAAGGAACCTCCTGAAGCATGGTTCATAAGGTCAAGGCCGTTGTTGCCAAAGAAAAGAACGCTCCGGTCAGCATCGAGACCATCCTCGTGCCCGAACCCGGACCCGGCGAAGCCCTCGTCGACATCCTCACCTGCGGCGTCTGCCACACCGACCTGCACTACAAGCAAGGCGGCATCGGCGACGACTTCCCCTACCTGCTCGGCCACGAAGCCACCGGCACCGTCTCCGCCATCGGCGAAGGCGTCACCGAAATCAGCGTCGGCGACCGCGTCATCCTCAACTGGCGCGCCGTCTGCGGCCAATGCCGCGCCTGCGCCAAAGGCCAGCCGAAATACTGCTTCAACACCCACAACGCCACCCAAAAAATGACCCTCGAAGACGGCACCGAACTCTCCCCGGCCCTGGGCATCGGCGCCTTCGCCGAAAAAACCCTCGTCGCCGCCGGCCAGTGCACCAAGGTCGACGAAGACGCCGACCCCGCCGCCGTCGGCCTCCTCGGCTGCGGCGTGATGGCCGGCATCGGCGCCGCGATCAACACCGGCGACGTCCAGCGCGGCGAATCCGTCGCCGTGATCGGCTGCGGCGGCGTCGGCATCGCCGCGATCGCCGGCGCCAAACTCGCCGGCGCCACCACGATCATCGCCGTCGACATCGACGACAACAAGATCGAAATGGCCAAACAACTCGGCG